>NZ_JAXARY010000023.1:0-91757 GCF_033949435.1 Methylomonas defluvii
GGGCAATACAACTAACTATTACATTCCCAAACCACAAAACCGTCGATGACATCCTTCGTTGATCGATGACGCTTGGCGTTGATCAGCGACATCAGTGATTCATTCAGAATTGTTAAGGCTTCCGCTTCGAAAAGGAATATTGGGTCCTCGGGGGATGCAATCGGGACCATCATCATGGTTTAGTCATCGGCTCATAGCCATGCGCTGGGTGCCCGCTTTATAGGGCCTCCTATTTACAGCGAACACACACTAACTCCCGCCAGTCAGTGGTATACCGTTGAGACATCCGCTCTGCTTTGGGTTTCCAGGTTTGATCGATGCGGGCCGTGGCCATGGCAATGCCTTTAGGAAATCGCTGATTGATGTGATCGACCGTTTTCATTAAGGCTCGGTTTTCTGTTGGTAAATCCGTGTCGGCAAAGTCGAACAACTGAGTTTGTCCCGGCGCGGTATCCGACTGAATCTGACTAAGTTGCACCCCGCATTTGTAATACCCGTAGCCAGGCTGGTAAATGGCACTGAGCAAGCGATTCACGACCGCCAGGATCACCCGAGTATCCTGACTGGGTTGATCCAGCCTGGCACTCGCACTGCGCTGGTATTGCGGTTCGCGCTCGGCAAAGCCATTGGTCCGAATGAAAATCGTCACGCTGCCGGCTACCGACTGTTGTTGCCTGAGTTTCTCGGTGGCCCGACTGGTGAACTCGGCCAGCGCGGCGGATAACTCATGGTAGTGGGTTAAGCGGCGGCTGAAACTGCGCGAACAGACGATTTGCTGTTTATTCGGAGCCACTTCTTCCAGGTCCAAGCAGGCAATACCGTTCAATTCCATCACCGTCCGGGCCACCACCACACTGAATTGCTGCTGGATTTTCGCCGGCGGTTGGCAGGCCAACTCCCAGACGGTCTTGATTCCGAGTTGGTCCAGTTTGCGCGAGAGTTGCGGGCCAATCCCCCAGACCTCGTTGACCGGTACGATACGCATTAGCTTTTCCCTGCGCAACGGGTCCGATACATCCAATACACCGTGAGTTTTGGGCCATTTCTTGGCGGCGAAGTTGGCCAGTTTAGCCAAGGTCTTGGTCGGCCCCATGCCGACACAGACTGGAATGCCGGTCGCGCGGAACACCACTTTCTTGATGCGCTGTCCGTAAGCAATCGGGTCGGATTGACATGGATAGACGCCGGTCAAATCAAGAAACGCTTCGTCAATTGAATAAATTTCCATGCAGGGGCTAAAGGCCTCCATGGTCGCCATGACCCTGGCTGACATGTCCGCGTAGTACGAATAATTTGATGAAAAAATTTGGATGTTGTGCTGCTCAACCAGATGGCGGATCTGAAACAGTGGCACGCCCATTTTAATGGTTCCCAACGCTTTCACTTCGGCACTTCTGGCCACCACACAGCCATCGTTGTTACTCAAGACAATCACCGGTTTGCCGTTCAGATCAGGTCGGAATACCCTTTCACATGAAACGTAAAAATTGTTGGCATCAACCAAGGCTATGCGCTTTTCCGCTGGCGACATGCTGGCTATACGGGATGAATGACATTGGTCACCACTCCCCAAACCACCAGCTCCAAATCGTCGCTGAGCATGATGTCCGGGTAATCCGGATTTTCTGCTTTTAGCGTCCATTGTTCGTTTTCACACGTCAGACGCTTAACCGTCAGCTCGCCGTTGAGTGCGCAAATCACGATTTTACCTGCGACCGGCTCCAGGGAGCGGTCGACGACCAAGATGTCGTTGGGGTGAATGCCGGCCCCGAGCATCGATTCGCCTTGTGCTCTCACAAAGTACGTCGCGGCGGGTCTTTGGATCAGCAATTCATTTAAGTCCAGGTTCTTTTCAATGTGGTCTGCAGCAGGCGAGGGGAAACCCGCAGAGACTTTGCCGGCGAACAAAGGCAGCCGAAGTCGTTGTAACCAGTGAGGTGGTTTGGAAACTGCCACGCGATCGGCCAATATCATTACATCATCGACGACATTACGTTTGAAAGGCAGTACAGGCATGGCATGGCACGACAGTTGGCTGATGAACGGGTGGCATAGCCTACCATTGAAAAGGTTAATGTTCTATATTTGTTCTTTGTGGCGGTCTTGCGCTACGCCCGGCTATTCGGGTTTAATGCGCTCAAGCAATTAGCGCGAGGCAGGGCTATGTGTGGCCGCTACAGTTTAACGACAACGCCGGACCTCATCATTGAGCATTTTCAGTTGCTGCGCCAGGTAAAGTTTCAGGCTAGTTATAACATTCCGCCTGGGCAAAAGATTCTTTGCATCGTTGAATTGGAAGACCAGTCGCGTAAAGCGGTCAATCTACACTGGGGATTGGTGCCGTCCTGGTCTAAAGATGCCAAGAACAGCGCTTATCTAATCAATGCCCGCGCAGAAACCGTGCGTGAGAAACCTTCGTTTCGATCTGCTTTTAAACAGCGCCACTGCCTGATACCCGCCGACGGATTTTTTGAGTGGCAAAAACAGGAAACCGGTAAACAGGCTTTCCACATTCATAGAGAGGATGGTCAGTTATTCGCCTTCGCGGGATTGTGGGAGCAATGGCCGCACGAGGCCGAAACGCTGTACTCCTGTACGATCATCACGACCGCCGCCACTGACCTGATGCAACCGATACACGCGCGGATGCCGGTGATTATTCCACCAGAGCATTATCACCATTGGCTCGACAAAGCCACCGGCGAAGACGACGCATGGGCGCTGCTGGAAAATCAGGCCTATTCGCAGATGACCGCTACACCCGTCAGTGACTGGGTGAATAGTCCTTTGCACAATGATGCGCGCTGCGTTGAAGCCATGCCGATTCGGCATTAACCAGACCAAGGACGCTATTCGCCGAGCAAGCCGTTTAGGTTCCTGGCCAATACTATCGGGCATAGCCATAATAAAAACTCAGAAAAACGATTGAAAATTTTAGCGGCTAAAATACAACATCCATCATCTAACTGTATTTCTTCTCGCCAGCAGTTTTCACCGACTGATGGCTGCAAGCTATAACCTAAATAATTGCAACCGCGTTGCGCGACGCTAGTTTCTGGCGCTGTTGCAGCTCTAGGCGCTGAACATTATCTTGATGCTGTCTCGTTTCAATTCGTTCACGCTGATCGGACACAATTTTATTCACGACATTTGTTATCTGGCGTTCAACACCTTCCCAACCCAATACGCTTTTCGTCGCAAGATCGTTGAAATCCGTAAAGGACTTCATTTTCGAGATTGCTTCTTTTTGAGCATCGGATAAGCCATCCCCCTTTGCCAATGCCGGCGTAACAGGATCAAGATCTATGGGGTACGCTTGTTCTCCAGGAGCGAAAATCGGAAACAGCGCGACACCGCCTACTGCTGTGGCCGCCGCCTCAGCTTTTTCCTTACCCGGATTGCGGCCCTCGGTCAGTTCTTGATGCAAATCATTGTCCCCAGCAATGATGATTGGCTTATCAGGAAACTGGACGCGCAATAGCTTTGCAACGTGCGGCAAATTGCCAGAATCGAACGCAGCAACCGTTGGATACCCGAGTGACTGGGATAACGTATCAGCCGTAGCATACCCCTCACCTATCACTATGGCCGGCGCTCTCGCCAACGCTTCCACGCCATTATTGCCACCGACAACATGAAACATGTCTTGCTTAGCACCGCCAGCAGCAAAGCGCTTCATGCCGTTTTCCTGGATAGATTGCACTGATCGAATTACGCCGCTTACATCTTGCGCCGACAAGAGTAAATCACCAGCGGTGAACACCAGTTTATCCGGGTGCGAGTCCCGCAACTCCTTCGACTCCTTCCATGTTTTACCAATCATTACAGCCGAATCGGGGGGCAACATTGTTGAATCGGTCGGCACCATTCGAAGATCACCTGGCCGGGCTTCTTTCGATTGCAAATATTTATGATCGGCAGATGCAGGCGGAGCGATAGCAAGTAGCTGTCTTATAGAGGCCGCTACGGCATCCTGTTTAGCTTTTAGCTCGTTTTCTCTTGCTTGCAACTTAGACGCGCTTTGAGCTTGCAATTCCGCCTTTTCTCCATCGCTAAGCGAATATCCCTTTGACTTCCATTTCTGGGCTTCGCCGGTACGATTATTCTGAGCAAAACCGGCAGGATGACCATCCAGGTGAGCAACATAAAATCCTGCTTTCTCGCCAGCCTTATCACCAACCGTTTCAAGCCTATGTCGCTGTCCATCCATAACAGGATGGTTTCCAGAAAGCACAAACCCCATATCCTTAAGTAGCGATGAAAATTCTTCGCGCGGGGTCATTGCCGGTTCTTGCTGCGGTTTAGTGTTATCAGGCAACCATCGTTGCAACTTATCCATATTGGCATTTTGACCGACATACCACGATTTAGCGCCGGCATCCCACTTAGCACCGGCTTCTTTCGCGGCTTTTCTCTCCGAATAAGGAACAGCAAGGTATAACTTATCGGAGGCGGTTGGTTTACCCACCTCCGAATTAACAACCGACGTTACTTTTACTTCTCCAGCCTCCGACGGCAACCATTTAGAAAACGCCGATTGATCAACACCAGCAGGAATGAACCAGGATGTATGTTGCCTATCCCATTTGGCACCCAATACTTTAGCTTCCTCTTTCTCGCGGAAAGGCACAGCAATAAAGGTCTTATCATTTCCTGTGTTTTGTTGGTCTGGCCGCACACTATCACCACCTTGGCCCGACAAGCTGGCGACCGATTGTTTCTGCTCAAATTCAGAAACTTTATTCTGGAAGTCTGAGCTGTTTACCGTAGCCAACAGATCGGCGGACTTCCTCTTCTCCCGAGCGGCAGCTATGTCCTCATCAGAGCTATTCGGGTCGTTTTTGACAGCTTGCTCTTCTAATCTGGCGACTTCCGCCGCCTTTTGATACTCTTCGAATGTCGCACTTGATAATTGACTTAGGTCGCGCGGCAAAGCATCAAATTCCCTTTTCATAGCCGGCGTGATAGCTGGACCAACACCATTATCGGCTTGCCATTTCCGCCAGTATTCTTCCAACACTTTTATGGCGTCACGAAACTCATCGCTATTTTCACCACCGTATCGATGTTCTAGCTCAACGTTTAACCATAGTGCATCGATCGCTTTATCGACTTGCCCACCTTGGATCAAATCAATCGCACGTCGAACATTTCCATTACCTTGCTCTTGAGCGTAGTTACCACGCCATTCAGGAATGACCTCTTGCGCGTACTCAATATTCCGCACAGATTCTTCTAAAAGACGTTCAGTTGAATTAACAACAGGTACGCGCATAACGCCTCCTTCAAATTGAGTGGTTTCCGGTTTGGCAGATTCCGATAACGCTACCGTTTTGATATACCCACGCTCGAAATAGTCAGCAATATCTTGATGTGTGACTCCGGTTTCGGACTGGGCCGATGTATCGGCTACGATTGCTTTCTTGCTGTCGCTATCGATAACAACCTTACCGTCCGCCATTAACGTAATTCTCGAAATACCAAAACCATTCGGTTTGCCATCTGGACCATTGAGCTCTGGGAACAGATCGAGCAAATTACGCCTATCCAACTCAACACCTTCTTTGGATAGGGCAATTGCCGGCGAAGAAACTTGTTGTGTTTGATTCTGGACTAGCCTATCGGCCATTGTCTGGAACGCCTGAGCCAACCCCTTGCGCTCAAAGTAAGCATTGGTCACGCTAATATCATCTGGCGCAATGCCGAAAATAGGGGAAAGAGTTTCAATAGCGGTGTCAAAAAACCGCTCAGGTATATTGCCGACCACATTCTGAATTGAATTGAGCCCTTCTTTGCGTAATGCCACATCCAGGCTCTCGCCTTCATAGTCCTGGTAATGATCGAACGTCCATTCTTCGGACCTTTGCAATACCGTCGCAATATCAACAGCCAGTGGTCCATCAAAAACTCCGACAGCTTTCGCCGTTTTTTCAACAGACGCAACCTCGTTAATATCTGCTTTTACGTTATCCTTATACCACTGCCGCAAAGGCGCAGAATTTGGTTCAGCGTCACTATGCGAGTGATCAAGCAAACGACCGGCAACCTTTGTTCGCCATGACTGATGTGCTTCCGTATCATCGAGCGGCGGAATTCCAAGACTCGCTTGAACCTGTCTAACGAAATATATTGCCGCCGTTAATGGATCGCGCTGTTCTTGAAGAGCGAGATTCGTAATGGGGTCAAGGCGGGATTCGAGGCTAGTGGAGATTTGCATGTCGGTTAGCCCGTCAAACACCATCCTCTCAATGTCAGCAGTCAATCCTAAACGGTCTGCAAGCTCGCGGGAACGGTCGATAGATTCGCCAACAGGGCCAAGAGCAGATACATCCGCTCTTGGCAACACATCGATGTTTACCGAAGGCGATGATAGCCGTGCCTCAACCGTATCCCGCCATTCAGAAAAGGCCTGTGCTACATCGAGCGGCGGAATTCCAAGACTCGCACGAACCTGCCGAACAAACGGCACTAATCCCTGGTCGGCAATAGGCGTTAAACGATCCTCTAGGTCTTGAGCAATCTGACTGGCCGTTAAGCCATTGAAGGCCAATCGCTCAATATCGGCTGTAATGCCTACTTGGTCAGACAATAGCCTTGTTACCGCGATGGCTTGGCCTACCGGTCCCAACGCCGATAAATCTGCACGTGGTAATGACTGCGGTAATACCGATGCAATATCAACAGCCAGCACGGTTGATAACCCATCAAGAGCTACTTGCACATTCTCTTGCTCTTGCTCTTGAAAGTACTTTTGTTCTAAGCCCAACACAAAACCCTGAATTTTTTCCGCATCAGATGCCGCCCGGAAAATCTCCATTGGATCATCCCGCAAAGCCTTAATCCACGAGCCAACATAAGCCGCATGTTGAACAGGATCATGACCAATACCAAGCTCTTCACCCAAGATCATACTGGCAATTTCCGCCCTTAACTCCTCCTTGGCGTAAGCCTCGCTTCCGAATGGATGTGCAATGTCCCGGTTCAACCGGTCTTCGTGTCCAGTCCAGTGCCCCAACTCATGCAACGCGGTCGCATAGTAATTCTCTGCGGTTGGAAACTGGCCTTTTTCCGGCAAGTGAATGCTATCAGTAGACGGTCTATAAAACGCACGGCTACCACCGTTATGATTTATATCGGCACCTGACGCCGCTAATATATTTTCTGCGCGTTCAATGGGGTCCCAAGTTACCTCTTTCTTTTCAAGCGGCGGCAAACCATCGATCTGTTCAGCATTAAACACCGTTGCAAAGAAAACCCGTGGACGTTCCAACTTTACGACCACCTTCACCGGATTGCCTTCTTCGTCTAAAACCGGATTGCCGTTATCATCCCGCTTTGTTTGCTCATCGGTAAATTTCCAATATTGAACACCAGTCCCCTTCTCTCCTTTTCGGACTTGCCCACCAAGCTCACCAGCTTGCTTATAGGTCATCCACCGATTATCGTTCCTATCCTCCGACAATAAATGGAGAGTGTTGATACCTTTATATCGATTGCCGGTAACAGGGTTATATGGGAGAAATCCACCTGCTTCGTCCGGGTTCCACGGCCTTTGCCACGGCGCTGTACCTTGCTCAAGTTGCTCGATTAGCTTTTCTGCAACTGTTTCGTGAAATGGTTTCTTCGTTTTATCCATTGAAATAACCTCTTGGTTAGCAAGGTGATTAAAAACAGCCGGCGCCTGCGCATGTGGTTCGGTAACGCTGTTCGGTTCTGATGGAATTGGCGCAATGCCCTGATCGGTCTGATCTGGTTGTGAAGACTGTTCAGGTTGTAATAGATTAACTGCGGTTTCTAAGGCCTTAATCGCATCGCTTCGTGTCTCAAGATCGGTGATTAGAGTTAAAGCGTCATTGTTAGGAATAACAAACCACTTACCTGAAACAATCTCGCTATCAATGATCCCTCCCTTCTCAGGATCAAGACTGGCAATCAATCCACCCGGTTGTGATTCTGTCCAACCTTCAGGCAATGACTCCACTTCGATCTTATGCGTGTTTTCACTTGCGGCAACAACTGTGTCCAACTTACTCGATGTTGGATTGAATGTAGCGGACTCTTGAACGGCCTCGTTTTCCTCCTGATCGCTATCTTTATCATTTTTTCCAATTAAATCGACAACGGGCTTTGATGAAGTAATGCGCTCGAACACACCGAGGCCATTTTCACCGGTTGGTATAAACACCCGGTCGGCCCAGTTGATGCGCTCAATAAAAGCACCCTGCTCTTTCAATACCCGTTTTTCGGCATCGGTCAGATAGCCACGGCCCTTAAGCTCGATACGATCCTCATAATTGACCTTGGCAGTTGCGATTTCCCAACCGTTGGAAAGGATGGCCTTACTGCCTTTTGTGATGGCAGCAAACAAATCACTTGCCGTCATATTTGAAAGGCCAGAATCTAGCCCCAGGTTTTTGAGTGTTTGCTTGGCCGACTTAGGCCCCAACATTCGGCCAAGTAATTGTTCACCGTCGTCTGTTTGTAATCGTTGAATGGTTTCGGCACCTTCGACACGATCCCAGATTGGCAAAATCACACCGACAAGCATGCGTTCGGTTTTTGTTTCGGTTTTCGGCGCATTCGCAAGCTGCTCATTCCAAAGCCTTTCCGCTTCCTTTTCATCAATCGCCCGAGTCAAAGTAACCCGCTGATAAGAGCCATTAACTGATCGATAGTCAAACCCGCGACTGATAACGTCGGCATTGTCGATATATCGGTAATCGTGCTTCTTGATTGTATGCACGATACCGCGACGGACTGATTTACCATCGGAATCAAGCCGGTCGCCAATGTCGCCAAGATAAAACACTTCCCCTTTGTTTTTGCCGAACTCTGATACAAACCATCCACTTAGATCGCCTTCTTTTAAGTTATCCTTGCGAAACTTTTTAGTCTCTTCCCACTTGTGATAATGAACCTCGTTAGTCACGGCCAACTCGACATATCGAGTTTGAGCACCTGTTTTTTTATCTTCGTAAGCGACATCATCCCGTGTTTTCTGGATGCTTAAGGCCGTCATAGTCTGTAGGCCAACATCATACAAACCACGTTGCTTGGCATAATCCACGGCTTCCACAAGTCTCTTTTCGAACTCGCCAAAAACTTGGTTTTGCATATCGGTTTTCAGCGACAGTAGGCGATTCAAGAACTGCGGTATAGCCGGCAGATTGCTCTCATTCAATGAAGCATTTTCATCAAGCAGATTAAGCCCCATCTGCTTGGTAACGTCGTGGAACTTAAGGCTTGTGGTCCCACGATACAGATCACGAAAAAAGTTATTCAGCGCGGTCGATGCATATTGGCTTTCAAGATTGTCAGAAGCAGTAAACATACCCTGGCTAGTGGCCTCTCTCTGCCCGCGAGTAAGCGCTCCGAGTTGGTCAAGCCGACGAGCGATTGAAGATACAAATCGTTTTTGTGCCTTTAAGTTAGTGGTAGGTAATACATAATGGGGCTCTTGGGCTTGATTGGTTCGATGAGTTCGCCCAAACCCCTGAACGGCGGCATCGGCTCGCCAACCAGGTTGTAAGATGTAATGAATCCGTTTACGTTGATTCTCCGCAGTGTTGTCAGCATGAAAGCTATAACCGGTCCCACCGGCACCCGAGAATATGAGAATGTCCTTTTTGTCGGCTTGAAACGTCTCAGCGTCGGCCCGAGAAGAGTTCTTGCCGCGCTTTTCTTCGAAAACTCGTAGATTACCTTCATCATCGCGAGATTGAACAAAGCGTCGTCCACGGCCAGTAACCTCGGCAACTCTTTCTGAACCAAAGGCATTGATGATCGAATCCAATGGATTTTCAGGAACACGAATTTGATGCAATGTTTCTAATAAAGAGTCGCGTAATGCAATGGCCTCTCGGTCAAATACCTGATTCCCTTCCGAGTCACGTACTGGAACGTAGGTTATGTTGCCGTTATCGTCTTTCGTTTCCTCATAAGCAGCAACCGGGAAGCCGTTTCTGACGTAATCCATAAGCATTTGCCGAGGCGTAAAATCCAATTCTTCCAAAGGAGCATCATTGGCTGTAGCGTCGGCGATAATCCTTTCCTGTGCAGCTTCGTTTGTATTGACCAACTGAATCACAGCCGCATGTCCAGCATCTAACTGGTCGCGAATATGGTCTATCACTGCCGGCGTTTGCATCGCCGTGACAATTTGATTGAAGAATCGTTGATGTGCGCCCCAGAACTGAGACATAGCGGCGCTTTTACCCGGACCGCTCTTGCCTGCTTGAGTGAGTTCAAGAGCCTGCTCAACATTATTTAAAACGACTTGCCAAGCACCGGCCAGTTCGTTGTAAATATCTTCCTGTAAGTCAGATAGTGGATGTTCCAAGCGCTCATAAGAGACACCATCGTAGGACAACGACCGGGCCAAATACATGCCCATTGCTTTCATGTCCCGGCTGATCAATTCCATTGATGCGATTCCGCCTTTCGATACCCCATTGATAAAGGCATTGGTATCGGCAAACGGGGTTCCCTCACCCCATAAGCCAAGACGATCCGCGTAGCTAAGATTGCTTATCTCGGTAGCGCCGGTAGCTGATACATAGGTGACACGTGCATTAGGTAATTCGCGTTGCAAGTTAATGCCGGCTATCGCTTGTTGCGAAGGCTTCTTGACGCCTCGTTTTCCCTTAATCGCAATGGCATTGCCCATGCTATGGGCTTCGTCGAATGCGATAACACCATCGAAATCCTTACCTAACCAGTCTATGATTTGTTTAGCGCGAGACTTACCGCCCTTTTGTCCCAAATCATTCGCCTGCTTTTTCTCGCCACCACGTAGCGTCGAGTAAGTAGTGAATAAAATACCTTCCTCTTGCGTTATTTCGTTCCCGGCCTTGGTCTTACCTTGAAAAAATATCTTTGTCGGGTCGCCGCCAACACCCGCAAAATCCCTTTTAGCATCTTCTATCAAGCCTTCATTGAATGAAACCCAAACGGCCTTGGTGCGACCTTGCAGCATGTTATCCAAAATGATGCCGGATATTTCCCTACCCTTACCAACGCCAGTACCATCACCAATGAAAAAGCCCTTCCTCGAACCATTCGGCAAAATTTCCGAATGCGCTTGCCCTGCATAGACAACAGCCTCAATCTGAGCAATCGAAAGTAAGCCATTTTCGATGACACTCTTTGGCAATAGAGGAGCGTAAGACGGTGCAGGTGGTTGAACAGCGGACATTGCCGCTGATTGCACCAATTTGCCTGGATGTGGTTTAGAGCCCTGTACTGTAAGACGCTGTGGGGCGTAGTTCGCAAAGACAGAATCGGTAAACTCAGTAGCTAGATCATCCTTAGCTTCTACTGCAACGCTTGCGGCACTGTTGCTTGTAGTGAGGCTACTAGTTCCTCTAGTATCTCCGCCGCCGCTTCCTCCAGCGTTTCCGATAACTCTATCTCGAACTCCACTCCCGGCTCCGATTCCGTCATTAGGGACATGGCTATCTTCGGTTGAGCCGCTAACTTCGCTATCAATAAGAGCGGATCCGGAATCGGTCCCGTTTCCAGCAGATTCCGCTCTAACGCTGTCCGCACTAATGCTAATGCCGCTAACTCCGTTTCCGGATTGAATGGTATCTGATATTGGCGGAGTATTTGGGCGGCTTGCCTGTTTATCGGGTGTTGATTGAATATGTTGACGGTCATTTCTTATACCCTCCAATAATGCTGGTAAATCGGCCACCGAATCTACTTTGCCGGTCAATATCGGCTGCGTCGTGACCCCGTTTTTGTCGATTACTAAAATTTGATTGTCGAATGTGGTTCCGTATTTAGCATATTCTCGCCCGGAAATGCCTATATTGGCCCTTACATTGTATTTGGCTTGTATATCCTTCCACCATGAAGCAAAGGCAGGCTTATCCGCGGCCATTCCGTTCCCAACAATCGCCACCAATCGCCCACCTTGCTCTAGGCGCTTTAATGCCTGTTCGAGATGTCTTGCGCCATTAGTTGTGTCCCGCTGCCCTTGTATACGACCAGCAGACGAACTAAATGGTGGATTCATTACAACCACTGTCGGCTTAAACTCGATAGGTAGAACGTTATCCAACTGCTCAGCATTCTCTTTAAATATTGTCGCCTCGGGAAACAAGGCACCCAATAGAGCTTGTCTACGAGGGGACAATTCATTCAGAATCAGTGTGGCCCCAACCATCTTCGACCATATGGCCAAGTCTCCTGTACCAGCAGACGGCTCGGCCATAACATCATCCTTTTTGACATTCGCAACCCAATTAGCGACAAAAGAGAGCGCGGGCGGTGTGCTGAACTGCTGGAATTCCTCCATTTCTTCATCACGTCGCGTCTGAGTAGGCAATCGTTGAATCCGATTTGTTAAGTCAACGACCTTTAGCTTGGCTTCGTCGGCATTCAATGCTGTCCAAGTCGCGTCTTCGGTCCCGAGCAAGTGGATGTTAAAAGCGGCCTCTAAGGCATCATAAGCATCCTTAGATAAATAATCGCCACCGGCCTGGGTTCCACCAAACGCACGATTCGCTTCCTCGGTTAATATCTTTGATGTAATACCGCCTTCTTCACTCAAGCGTTGCGCCAATCTTAATGCGAGTAAATGCCGAGCATCGTTCGGGGATGAGTCCAGGCTTTCCTTAACCGCCACCACCGGTTTGTCAACCGGCGTTGGCTCGGGAACAAGCCAATCTTCAAAAAAATTGAAAAAATCAAGTTGTCCTTGATTAGAAATAGGTGTCTTCGCCATTGGTCAGACACCTATTCATGATTTACTGAATCGATACGGCTTTCTAATGCATCAGCCTCATTTAAGGCGTCCTCATTGAATGCACCAAGCCGTTCGGCTTCGTCAGGATCGAAGTCCACGACAGAACCAGGCACCATAGCATCAAGCAGCTTCACCCCCACTACGTCGACCGCATCAACCTCTAACTCCATTTCTAATTCCGTATCGACATTCAAATCATTTACACCGTCACCGTTACTCATCACGTCCACCCTGTTTACTAATGTTAAAATCCGGTTTTCCTTTAACGTCTTGATACGTCTGCTTGCACGTTGGAAACCCACTACACCCCCACCAAAACGCTCCCTTTTTTCGCCCTGGCCGCCTCGACAAGCCCTTTCCACATGACATGCATTTATGAACATCAGACACTAGAGACGCTTGTTTGGGGACAGGCCGACCATCCTTGTCTTCAGCGGCATGCCGGCACCCATCAGAGAACCCAGTACAGCCCCAGAAAAATTCGTTTTTGTCCTTTTTCTTAATCCGGCGCAAAGGCTTTCCGCAATCCGGACAAGGATTGAAAGCAACTTTGATCCCAATGCCATTCTGCTTGACGTTAGCCACCTCTATACCGATGTACTCCATCAACTCAGTGACAAAAGTAATCGCATTGATGTCGCCGCTTTGGATAGCTCTTTGCTGTTCGTGCCATAGAGCGGTCATATCGGGATATTTAGCTTTATCGGGCAAAGTGTCGTAAAACTCTCGCCCTGTAGGAGTGCTTATAATGTTGTTACCCTTTTCCATCAGATAGCCACGATCAAACAAAGTAGCAATGATGGTGTCACGTGTCGCCGGAGTACCAATACCACCATGCTCGCCTTCCTTGCCCTTGTCCTTTTCGATAAGGAGCTTTCGTAGACGATCATCCCGAACATATTGAGCGACGCGAGTAAGGTCTGTTAACAGGGTGGCCATTGTGTACAGTGGTCGCGGCTTCGTTTCCATCTTACTTGCAACGGCTTCCGTACAATCGCCGCCCTCGCCTGCCTTTAACACGCGAAGATCCTGAGCTATGTCGTTTGCATCACCCTCCAGATCCTCATTACCTATATCGTTTCGATATAACGCCTTCCATCCCGACAAGGTAGTGACGTTCGAGCGAACAGCAAACCGATGCGTAGCGGCTTCAAGAATAATATCGGTTTGATCGTATTGATGCTTGGGCCAGAATTGCGCGATATAGGCACGGGCAATGAGCATGTATATCTTCTGCTCGCCATCAGTCAGATTAGAAAAATCGGCGGTCGCCTCAGTGGGAATGATGCCGTGGTGGGCGCTAACCTTCGACGAATTGAATGCACGGCTCTTTAGTGACGGATCGGCCCTTTGCGCGACAAGTGTTAGCGTCGGAGCCGTCTTAGCAATAGCAGCCAAAACGTTCGGAGCATCGGCATGTTGATCTTCACTGAGATATTCGCAGTCACTTCGATTGTATGTAATCAGCTTGTGTTTCTCGCGCAATGATTGGGTTATGTCCTTAACGGAATTCGGCTTCATCCCAAACTTACGCGATGCGTCTGTTTGGAGCTTCAAAAGGTTGTAAGGAAGTGGAGGGTGCTGTTCTTTCTTTTTTGTACTAGCGCTAACAAGTTTAGCCGGCGAACCTTTCGCGGCATCCGCGATACCTTGTGCATGGTCCTGATTCGATAGACGACCTTTTTCATCTACTGGATCGCCGTCAACAACTTGATAGCGTGCAGGAAATGCCAAACCACTAAAAGCAAACTGTCCAATGACATTGTAGTAATAGCTCTTGGTATGCGCCTCAAACTCTCTATCCCTTCTAACAACCAAACCAAGGATAGGAGTCTGTACTCGTCCAACACTCAACACACCTTGAAAACCAGCCTTATTCGCGGCCAGCGTATATGCACGACTCATGTTATAACCGTATAGCTGATCTCCGACGCTTCTGGCCTCCGCAGCCGCTGACAAACCGGCGAACTCCCGATTGTCCCTCATACTCGCAAGCGACCTCTTAACGACACTGATATTGTTATCATTGATGAGCAACCGTTTAACAGGCAACGAACAAGACGCATACTCCAATATTTCATCAACCAATAGCTGACCTTCCTCGTCTGGATCGCCCGCGTGTACAACGCTACTGGCTTGTTTTAATAATGTGGTGATAATCTTGAGCTGGTCTTTTTTATCGTTTGACGGTTTTTTCTGCCAAGGGATATGCGAAATAGGCAGATCATCCATATTCCACTTACTGAAACGAGGATCGTAGTCCTCTGGGTCCAACAATTGCAGCATGTGACCGTAGCACCACGTCACAAAGCTATCACCACAATCATAGAAACCGTCTTTGCGCGATCCCCCGCCCAAACCATCAACAATGGCTTTAGCCAGATCGGGCTTTTCTGCAATAAACAATTGCATGAAAACCTCCTTTTTACCAAGTGAAAACCGGGCGGATAACACCCTTGATTTGAGAGCGTTCAACTAAGCCGAAATAGCGACCATCAAATGAACCTGCGTTTATATCCGTCATAAGCAAAACCTCTGACTCAGTTAATTCTTTGGTGGTCCTAAATCTCGGCATAGGGCGTCCCGCCCCATCAAGTGCAGAAGGAGCGCTAAATGGCAATAAAACATCATTTACTCGCACACCATCGTCACCAATCGAAATGACATCCGTTTTAGCCGCTAAAATTTTCTTCATCATGAATCCGTATCCACCTGGGCAGTAACCAGCACCGATATAACCCCTAGTCATGGCTAAATCGAAGACCTCTCGTTGTGGAGGACAGAACATTACATAGGCACCCTTCTCCACCGGGTCGTTGGTTTCCCAGTAAAGGCCAACAGGAATGCTACGTGTTGAATTGAATCGCGCACCAACGGCGTAGGCGATTCCGCATAATGCGAGATAGGAGATACCAAGCATGGCAATCAATGAAGTAAGCCGCATCATAACTTGATGGCCTCATCACGCCTTGCTTCATGCGTCTTAAGTAACTTATCGGAAACCTTAGGAGGCGGAATAGATGCTCTGGCCTGAAATACCGGATCCTTGAAATATAGGGGCTGGACACCGTAAATAGCAGGGTAGCCTGCGGCATAAATCACCATGTCCCCCGGTTTCTCAATCAACCCATCTGCTCCCTTAACCGGACCAGGCATGCGTAAACATTCATCCGGAGTCAACAGGGGCCGTTGTACTTCCTGAATGGTCCTAGAGACTTGCGCCAATAACGCGCTGGTTCGCCGACCGCTGGTTGTAATTTGTTCTTTTGCAACTGTGGTTTGACCCGTCAGTTTGGATAGATGATCAGCAGTCTCTACCCTGTTTGGTGGATAAGCATTCTGTACATGACAGTTAGAGGTTATCGATTCGTCAGCTCCATAACCCGTTTCACGACTTTTTAATTGATTAATATCTTGGCAAATCAGATAGCACTTAATCCCGTAACCCGCCACAAAAGCCAGAGACTCTTGCAAAATCTCCAGTCTGCCGAGACTAGGAAACTCGTCGAGCATCATTAGCATTCGATGCTTGTAATGAGCTTTAGGACGACCATTCTCGAATTCCATCTTGTCAGCCAAAAGCCTGACAATCATATTCACCATAACCCTAACTAACGGTCTTAGCCGCGCTTTATCATTAGGCTGGGTGACTATGTATAAACTGACTGGATCATCGAAGTTCATCAGATCTTTGATGCGAAACTCAGACTTACGCACATTGCGCTGAACAACTGGATCGCGATACAAAGCGAGATACGACTTGGCCGTAGAGAGAACAGAACCAGCCTCTTCTGGAGGACGATCCATCATATCCCGAGCGGCAGAGCCAACCACCGGATGGTTTTTACCAAATGCATGCCCGTAGGTTGTCATTTCCACCCAAAGCTCGGCAATGTCTCTATTAGGATCAGACATAATGGCATCCACAATAGGAAGAGATGCCTCGCCACCCTCATCCCTGGCCTTATACAGAACATGCATAATCACACCGACAAGCAAAGCCTGAGCTGTTTTCTGCCAATGCGTTTCTAAGCCCTTACCATCTGGATCAACTATCAAGGTTGCCAAATTCTGGACATCGCCGACTTCATACTCCGTACCAAGCCTAATCTCATCCAATGGGTTCCAACATACACTACCTTGCAGTGCGGCCGGCTCAAAACGCAAAACCTTATTCCTGGCATATTTTTTTCGCCAACCTGACGTTAGAGCCCATAGCTCGCCCTTTAAGTCGGTAACAACCGCGCTACGTTCCCAAGACAATAGCGTAGGAATAACTAAACCGACGCCCTTACCTGAGCGAGTCGGCGCATAACATAGTACGTGCTCTGGACCGTTATGCCGCAAGTATCGTGTAACACCTTTCTTGTCGACCCATGCACCTACATAGACCCCTGAAACCGGCTCAGGCCTTTTACCGAAGAGCCGAGTAAATAAACCGGCAGAACGAGGCAACAAGCCGGCCTCTTCAATATCCTTCTTGTTAGCCCATCGGGCGGAGCCATGCAAATACGGATTAACCTTCGATGAATTCGCAATCACCATCTTTGCAACAACCAACCCGAGTAAACCGACAGCAGTAACGGACATACCAACACTGCCCGCTTTCATGAAGCTGTCCTGATATAACCCATACCAATCACTAGACCAACGCAGTACAGCCCACGGTGCGTATATATGGTTGTAATGAGGGCCCAACGTAGACTGGTAATTAAATTCATCGGCAAAGAACTGGGTTGCCGATTGAAGGCCAGCGACTAACGATGTAACGGCCAACGCAGGTATGACGATTCCAACACGAGGTTTACCTGCGCGGATTTGGGGGCCGACTGCATTGTTAAATTTATCTTTCATTTGATACGCCCCTTTTAGCGGCTAAAAGGCAAAAACCCTATGACTGATGTTATGGCTAACATCGCCCATAGCATTCAATGTTTTTGATAAGCTGATTATCTATGAAAAGATACTATCAACAATGACTTACAAAGGCAAATACCTTAATTTTTTTTTGATTTTAGCCCCAGAAGAAACCGAGGCGTATGCCTAACAAATAAAAGAAGCGGCTATCTACTTCGGCCTTTTGCGAGCGTTATTGAACCGGACTCACCAACAGATACAGCGTCACCTATCGATAAACGCTGTAGCCGTGCCGCCATCGGTTCATCGACTGGCAAGACACACACAACATCATCACGCTTTAGGAGCAGAAGAGCCGTGCCGTCAACGCGTCTTAAGCCAGCAAAAGATAGCGTACCAGCATCGCCTTCACTGTATCGCCTATGCATCGGCACATTGATACCCCTTAACCGCTTTTCTTCACGCTCAGCAATGTATTTATCGGCCTCAACAAATACAATCAATCCTGCCCCAGAAACTGACCGTCGCAATGCGTTATTACGCTCGGCTCCTTGCTGCTCCACACCACCAGATACATTGCCCGACAGTAGCATTTCAACTCCTGCGGCGAAGCGAACCATAGCGAGACTGGACAAGTCTCGCAAACGGTTGCGGCTTTCGGGCGGCGGTCTTCGCCCAACGCCGCTAACGTTGGGCTTATTGATGGCTCCGAAGAATCCATACCATCGCCCTGCTCCATTGGCATTATGGACTCCTGATCCAATGCCGCTAACGCCGCTTCCAATTCCTCTTCCTCGCTCAGATAGTTGTTCATTTCTGTTCACCGTAGTGTTATTCAATAAAGACCGCCTTTGCCGCTCCAGGACAGGATCGGCAAAAACCAAAGGAATGCCGGCATCAACCGCCGTTCTTACAATTCGTGCTTTGAATTCGGCACTACCCGAAACCGTGATTGTGCTCCCGTACCTTTCCATCGCCATCCGCAATGCCACCTCCAACCCATCAGCGGAAGAACCTCGTGAAACCTTAAGCTTGTCGCCATCATCACGGATCGCCGAAGAACCAGCGCGGTAAATTATGGTACCTTTCTTTGTGACTCCATCCAGCTTAACTTTCACACCATGACGTATTCGCGCACCACCTATTCCACCGATAGTATCCCCACTCAATCCTTGCGCAGCATCCCGAGCCCGTAAAGCATTAAGAGCATCAACATCACCAGAAGACGCCTTACGTCTCAACCAATCAGCCCACTGTTGCGGCCTGTGACGTTCAAATATTGCCTGCCTTTCCGCCTGGCATTGCTGATTAGCATGTTGAATGTCGGCCAATAACGACTTGCTTGCCAATGCATACAGAATCTTCTTTTCGATGCGAGACTTCGTAGAGAGCTTTATCACAGCCCGCTTTAACTTGGCCGCTCGCTTTGCGGCATCTATCTTGCGAGCCCTCTCTTCACGCACCGACTTCCATTGTTGAGCACGCAACGCCCGTTGATTAGCCTGTTCATTTTTATACCGAGCAAATAACAGCGTTGTATCAAGCCTGGATCCAACCGGCCTCGGCTCATATACCTTCCCTCGCCCGGTAGATTGCGAAGCGACACCCGAGTCTTTAGAAAGAGACTCGAACACACCAAGACGACCCTCAAGTTTTCCCTTTGATAAATCACGTGCAACGGTACTAGCCTTAACCATCAAACCATCATGATCAGCAATGACAAAACCATTCCCTCTTTCCTGCAACGTAAGGCCGTGCTCGCGAAGCACCTTGTGAAATTCATCCCAAGAGGCTGCCGCATGGAGTTGATCTAAACATTCACGCCGAACCCAACTGAGCAAGCTTTCAACACCAGCATGACGCTCCATGTCGGCAGCTCGGTTTTCACTTGCCACCTTGTTGGATTGATGATTATCTCGCTCAAGACCATACTTTATCTCTATGGCCTCGCACAGCTTACCGAGAACCTTATGGTCGTTATATGAGTTATGAATGGTTAAACGTGTCGGATGAATTTTATTGATGGCAATATGCATGTGCAGATTATCCGTGTCGCAATGGACAGCACTAACACGCTGATGCTCACCATACCCTAACCCTTCGCAAATACTTCTTTCTATCTCCTTTAGGACTTCATTACTAGGCCGCTCGCCTTCACGAAAACTTAAAATAAGGTGATAGGTCTTGTCCGATTCAGCGCGGGTATTCATTCCTTGAACAGCGGTTACTTCGATGATTGCAGCCGTTAAATCCTCCGACTGACAGTTAGTCACAGAAGTGTATTCAACACGCTCTTTCTTATCCTGATCGTCAGATATGTAACTGACAAGAGCATCGAAGTCGCTTTTCTTGATCGACTTCATCGGAACATGTTTCGCGATCATAAGCGCGAAATTTTAGCCGCTAAAATCACAGGTCGGACCTTGGCATTATTACCGCCTTCATAACTTCAACCATTTTGTCTTGCGTAGCCTCGATACGTGCAAGTGCAGCCCTAATAGTGGACTCACCGAACTGTGCGGTGCGAGCATCATTCGTTAGCCAGAGCTTCAGCAATCCACCAAGCCGCCCCAAATCGCCATTGATCTTAGCGAGCTCCATAACGCGCTCGTTGTCGGTAATGCTTTTAGGAGCATAACCAAGACCAAGGAATCTCAAGTAGGCAGATGTGCTATGGCCGGTTTGCCGAGCATTCGCCTCAATAGCCGCCTTTTCATCTGGAGTAACCCACACATAGATCGGGGTACTTCCCTTCCTCGTCGCCTTCTTCTCTGTCATGTTCCCCTCTGATGTTCAACTATCGGCGGCAGCCGATTGACCTCGTAGAGCAGGATTCCCATTGAGTGCATAGCGCGAATAAAGGGAAGTGAAGTACATGTGTCGGCTTCGCCGGTACATGTACTTCACATATCCTGCCCCGACCATACGGTCGGTGACTCCACAACATGTTATCACCATAATGTCAAAAAACACCAAAACGGACGATCAAAACGCAAAAAAATAATCGACATGTAAAAATAACTTCATATAAACTAAAGATAATTCTATATATGTAGCTTATGTTTTTACGCCATAATTGACGAAAAATTGCCCCAAAAGTTGACTGAGCCGCACTTCCAGTGAAATGAAATGAATAAACGTTATCCAGAACAGCTAGCGGAGTGGGTGAAGAAAAAGCAATCGGTGAAAAAGCGCGACCGAAATCTCGTAATGTTCCAAGCCGTAAAAGAAGATGTTCGCGAAGCAATCGCCGCAGGCTATTCAATACGAACAATCTGGGAGCATATGCACGAAGTCCAGCGTGTCACGATTGGGTATCACCAGTTCTTGAAGTACACAAACCAAGTGATCAAGAAGCACCAAGAAATGCCAACTAAAGAACAGATAACGCAGACCGAACCCAAGAAAGGAGGGCAGCCAGCACACAAGACACCCGATAACCGAACCCCCAAAAACCCGCAAAAACCACAAAACTTCATTTTCGATCCATCACCCAATAAAGAGGACTGGCTCTAATGGCAAAAATACACATGGTATTACAAGGCAAAGGCGGCGTAGGCAAAAGCCTAATAGCCGCCTTGATCGCTCAATATAAAGTGAGCAAGGGACAAACCCCGCTTTGCGTAGACACCGACCCAGTGAATGCTACGCTCAACGGATACAAGAAACTCAATGTCACTAAACTCGACATCCTAGATGGCGATGAAATCAACTCACGCCATTTCGACAAACTAATCGAAATGATCGCCACAAGCGAAAGCGATATAGTCATAGATAATGGAGCAAGCTCATTCGTACCACTATCGAATTACCTAATGACAAATGCAGTACCCCAACTACTAAAGGAAATGGGCCATACACTTGTCATTCACACCGTTGTAACTGGCGGACAAGCATTAGTAGATACCGTGGCCGGCTTCGGACAACTGGTTCAACAATATCCAGAGGAAGCCGAATTTGTCGTGTGGTTGAATCCGTACTGGGGACCAATAGAAGACAACGGCAAGGGATTCGAGCAAATGAAAGCCTACACCGCAAATAAAACACGTGTTGCGGCTATTGTAAAAATACCGGAACTAAAGGCCGAAACGTTCGGACGCGACCTAAGCGATATGTTGCAAGACAAAATGACATTCGAGGAAGCGATAGCCGCAGAAACAAACACAATCATGATGCGACAACGCCTAAAACTTATCCAGCGTCAGCTGTTCGATCAAATGGAAACTGCGGTGATTTTATAATGAGAGACGACCAAATCGAAAGCCTGATTCGGGAAATCGCGACCAAACACGGCATCGCCGTTGGTCGCGACGACCCTATTCTGATATTACAAACAATCAACAATCGACTGCTACAGGATGGAGCCAAAGCACAGCAGGACATGCTTGATCAATTCAAAAAAGAGCTGGAAGCAATGGCAATGCGCTGGAGTGAGGACGCAAAGAATAAAGCCGAGCGCATTGTAAATGCGTCGTTGAACGCCAGTAAGGAGTCAATGGAAAATATGATGGCCCAAGGCGCAAGGGACACCATAAAAACAGTCAGGACTGAAATAGACTCATCATTAAACAGAATCAATGGGCCAATCCGGGACGCAAAAAAAATCGCCGTTCTGAACGTAATCGCGGGCAGCATGACAATAATTGCCGTGACTGCATTTCTAGTATTCACTGTTTGGCTTAAATGAGGCGGTCACTGGAAGGATTTTAGCGGCTAAAAAACTAATATACTTTCCAGCGAACTTCTAAAGCAATCCACTCGCTGGTCTGCGGGTCACGCGCTAACCTAAGCTGTGCAATCCATTTCCGTATAATCGCCCCTCGCTCGCGTCTTACACGCATTTGCAAGCGGTGGACGCCGAATACTCGTGTATTTCGGGTGACAAAATTGGCTCGAATAGCCTTTTCACAAATTATCTTGTACTGATCAAGATTCATGGCAATTAAAAAACCCAATTCCGTAAACCCACAAGACTGGTCGCGGTAAAACCTACTTGCATCACCACAAGCGCCCAAGTTCGTGTTTTTACGCCATGATACAACCAGGCAAAATTGGATCCCAAATAAGCCAAAAATCCATACCCGGAATAGGGCACATGCAAGGCCAACAACAAACTACCGATTAGCCCAAATATGGATCCAACCCAACCAACAGCTACAAGCAAGCGATTATTGTTCACTTAAGTCTCCAGACATTAGATAGCCGCGTCCGTGCGGCTGATTAAACTTACATAAGGTTATAAAAACTGTAATCGTAACTTTCGCGCTTACACCACTTAACAATGGCCTCGCGTTCGGAAAGCTTATCTTTGCCGCCTTGTAGCGAGGTCATTACATTGCAATGCTCTTCACTAAGTAAACGTAATGCGTAACTGCCGTTGTCTCTGAGTAAACGACGGGCTCTTCTATACTCGGCTTTAGTCATGGGACACCGTTATTAGATCAATGGCAAGGCTGTACATACAGCAACATTGAGGGGTTAAAATGTAAATCACACTCAACACCACGGCCTAATAGATCGCGGATTGAGATAACACCATAAACGGCGGAATGAATATCGCCATTTGAAACGGTACAACCAAAGGCGTGATCAATACCTTTACCATTGCCACCTTTCTCGGTAATGAACCACTCCATACCAAAACCACGGTAATGCAGATAGGCAATGGAATGATCGCAATCACTCTCAAGAATTGGCATGGAAGTAATTACATCGGCTAAATCGACGGCAACTCTCCTAAATGAATCTTTATCATCGCCACGAAGCATTCCCGCAACAATCTCGGCCGCTTGCGCTCTTGATAAGAAAGGCATAATCACCGGCAAAGAATCACTAGCCTTTACAATAAGCGGCCTAGGAAAAAAAACAGTGGTTATATTAGAGTGCGGGTTAAAACGATTGTCTTTCATCGGTTTTCTCCGGTAATTGACCCTGGCAAATTGCCCGGCCTTCTCTTGATTATGCGCTGGTCGGAAATGCCTTACCGACCAGCCGGTTTCGAACAGCGACTAATATTCGTCGGCCTCTTCCCCGCAATGATCACAACCATGCTCATACGGATCGGCGCCATTGGATCCACATGTGTTGCAAATCCAAGTAGAATCTTCCACGCCTGTAGAAATGCGACTAAAACGGCCTAAACGTGAATCTTCAAGCCATACATCATCGTTAATGGTGGGATTGACACTGTGCTCTGCCATCGGAATCTCCGGTAAATGACCTTGGCGGAATGCCCGGCCTTCGATGGAAATAATAGGGCATTTTGCCCTATATGTCAAGCTTTACCGTGAATAAAAAAGCGCTTCTTTTAGAGAGCAATATCTAACGCTAAACATGATCCTTTTTATCTGGCGTAAAGTGACTATTTTGAACCGTGGGAAATGTTTAACGTTAATTTTGGAGCAACACCTAAACTGTCACTTTGTTTGAATGACTTCCGAGTAACAATATTGTGTCTCCGTTGAGCCTCTAATACGCTATCGAAGTCGCTAGTCAATTCCTGTTCATTTCTTCGCAATTTCCGTTCAGCAAGCTCTTCAATTTTTGGAGAATGCAAGCCCATTCCGTCCCGAATTTCTCTAACAGCTTCGAGCCTTGCTTGCATGACCTGTAACCTTGAATGTTGTTGCGCAAGTTGATCTTGCCAAGCTCGTCGAGTACCTGGCAAAACCAAAACTCCAGGCTTTGCGGATTGAATTTGTTGGATCCTGGACTGCTGTTTTTCAATTAAGGTTTCAAGCTTATCTTCAACACGATCTACTTGTTCTTGCTTTGCTTCAACGTAATCCAATAGAGCTTCTTGATAGCTTTGCTCAACAGAGGACACTTCGAGAATAGCTTGCTGCTCTCTTTCCGCTGTTTGAGCACTATCCAGAAGTTCATCAACGTTATAAACAGTTTTCGCATTTATCCCTTGATCATCTTGCAATTGATCAGACACAGGATCAATTGCATTATCGATGTCACGCACTACATCTGGCGTTAAAACTCTTTTTTGAGGAGCATTTACAAGTACCATATCGCCTCCAATCACCATTATGTACTGCGCCGGCCAAAAGCCGGCGCTTGCCTTGTAATTTAGCCTTCTAGCACTGCCAATAGCTTAACTTCACCAAGATCAACTTCTAATTCATGACCATCATCGTCATACTTGATATGCCCGCGCCCCTCGGTGGAGGGTCTTTTGTCAAGCATGATCCTACCAGGCCGTCCGTCATGCCATATTTGCACGATAGCCTTTTTAAATTTGCTTGGATCGACCACTTTTTTCTTTTCGCTATCTTCCTGTTGCTTAAGCTCTGGATCGATAGACGTTCCGGCACTCTCCGCCGATTGCAGTTGCTCATCTCCAGTTGCGACTAATGAATGTTCGCCTACTTCGATATTTGATTCACCTTCACCCGTTAAAGCAGTGTCAGAAACTTGGTCGCTATTAAGATCATCGTTACTAGTATCGGAGAGGTTATCAGTTCGTTCATTATTAGCATCTTGGATGCCACCGATATTTTCCTTCTTGTCCTTTAAATATTCCTGAAATAACTTCAATTGTCCCCTAGTAAACTCTTGACCAGGCGTATCTAACCAAGCCATGACATCATCTTGGTTCGTCTTATAAAGCTTATTGAGTTCGTAAATAATATTTACGTCGGTAACTTTCCCGGCTTTGTATGCCGCATCAAGTTCCGCTGGTAACTTGAGCAATGTAGTGTGCAAAGTCACCCATGCCGGGCTCTTACCGATTAAAGATGAAATAGTCTTCTTTCCAATACCTTCCTCTAAAGCTGTTGCGATGGTGTGCGCAATCTCTAACGGGGTATTACCTTCCTTTTGGAGATTAACAATCAGTTGTTCGATCTTTACTCGTGCCGCCGACTTATCGCCTTCGTCTTCAATGATGGCCGCAATCTTTTCAGCCCCGTTTTGCTTTGATGCCCGGTATCGCCTAGCACCATCCTTGATCATGTATCGACCCTCAATTTCTGGGTGCTTTCTGATCGTTATTGGCTGCAATAAGCCGCTATTGTCAATGGACTCCGCCAACTCCGCTATGCTTTCAGCCGAAAAGCCAGGGTTGAATTCTGTACGCGGTTGTGCAGGATCCTCGTCGATCAAATTGATGTCAATCTCTGCATAACCAGATGCTTCTTTTGGTTGTTCGGAAAGTAAGCCGGCGAGGTCGCCAATTTCATGCAAGGCCAACCCACTGCTTGCGATGGTGTGTAATTGATCTGTCATTATCCGATCTCCATTTGATTAAGAACATGGGCCGCTAATGCTCTCACTTCTTTGGCCGCCACTCGCGCTGTTGTCTTTTTGATTTTCCATACTGGCGTTCGCGATGCTAATGCATCGGCAATACTACTCCGTAGACCAATGACTATACCTTCGGGAGTCATCAATGTCGGATAAGCATGGGTGAGTTCCTGAAGGTGTCGTATGTGCCTCGGATTCCTTTTATCAACTTTGCTAGGAACCATGCCAAGAAACTTTAGATTTTTATTAGCTTTTCGGATGTTAGCTATGGTTGTAACCATTCGTTTTATACCTTGAATACTGTATGCCTCTAATTCAATGGGAGAAATAACAAAGTCCGATACAAGTAAAGCGGCTCCCATTGTTATGCCAAGTGATGGAGCGGTATCGATCAAGCAAACATCAAAGCCCACAGCAGATAATTGTTTTATGGCAGAATTAAAGTTCGTACCTGCATCTTGCAACGTCATTTTTTCCATATTCGCGAGAGCTGCATCAGACTCGATAAGAACTAGCCCAGTGGAAGGCAATGAAGAACAATCGACATTGGTATCAGATAGAAGCGTGCTAGCAGTGATTCCACACTTATACGCTCCCAATGTGTAAGATGCATTTGCTTGAGTATCAAGATCAACTACAACAACTCGTAAACCACGTTCGGCAAAGTCAAAAGCAAGATGAACTAGGGTTGCTGTTTTACCTACACCGCCTTTTTGATTTGCTGTAACTAATGTTTTCATAGCCCCTTTGCTTCCTTTGCCCACTTTCTGACTTGATATGCTTGATGCCGCGGCAAAATCACCGTCACTTTTTCGTAACCGTCTGGTACTTCCGCTAATTCCTTGTAGGCATTCCAAACTCGATTTACTGCTTGCGATACCGCGCTCTTTGTAATGTTCATTGCTCGCGCAAAGTCGGCTTGCGACTTCCCCTCCACCAATACCCCTCGCGCTATTAAGATGCTTTGATCCCCAATCTCTAACTGAGAAATCGCCTGTTCGAATTGCTTTTCGGTTAATCTCTTCATAACCACTTCCTAAACATCTATCGCCCATGTTTATGCTCCGCGCCTTGTTGAAGAAAGACGGTGACAGCCGTCGCGAGTTAAGAGTTTAGCTTAACACGTGGCCAAAGTTTAGCTTAACTAATAGGCGGAGTCAAACGAGATTTTAGCGGCTAAAATTTTCGTGGACCATAGAATTCCACAAAGTAAGTAATAGCAATTAACAATGAAGCATGAATCATAGCGGTTACTCCAGCAAACACGTCAGGTGTATTGTGATAATACATTGCCCTTACGAACTGAAACAGAACATCAACGGCGAATAGCCATTTAAAGATTGGCCAAACTATGGCAAGCGCTAACCAGACAATATGCACTAATCGGTGCAAAAATGGGGGAGAACTATGGACTAAAGGATCGGTGGCTTTGCGAACATTTTCTTGATGTGGGCGGTCCTTTCCTACATCCGGAAACTTATAAAGTTTTGCTGACATATTGACCACCTTTGCGAAATTAAGTTTTAATTATCAGTCAGGCCCGCGCCTGTGCCGTAATGTGACAGCATCACGGCAAGCCCCGGTTATGCCGGGGCTACCTACATCTTCTTACCTCCGCAATAAATGGGATATTCGTTACTTATGAATACTCAATCAATTGCGGCATATATCTTGCCGCTTTCATCGTGAACAGAAATGTAATCGATCAACCGATAGTACATTTCTATAAAGTGATCTTGCTCTGTCTTATTTGCAATTACGTTAAGCGTATAAAGAGTCGCCACAATACCAGCGGCATCTCCCGACATTTCACCACAAAAACCATTATCGGCATTACATGTGATCTTCTCATAGCCTGTAGGAGCCATATAAAAGCCACCATTTGAAAGCTTAAAGAACTCCCAATAACCGCCGGAATATTCTGCAAATAGTTTGTCCATAAAGGAATAAATCAGTGTTTCCCCTAGACAAAATTTTTCTTTGAAATAGGTTGGCAGGAAGTTGTTACGTTCAACCACTTCAACAACAGTTGCAGTAATGCTCATCGGAATCTCCGGTAAATGACCTTGGCGAAATGCCCGGCCTTCGATGCAAATAATAGGGCATAATGCCCTATATGTCAAGCTATATTGCTTGGCACTCCTAACAAGTAAAACCTCTATTTTTGGTGTTTAATCTCCTTCTCTTTCCCGCCATATCGCTTGGATACCGGCAATGTCGCATAAAATACCCCAGATAGCATAGGAAATGTCAGTTTCCCCACTAATCCATCTTCTTACTGTTCTACTGGCACCATTGCCAGTTAGCCCTACTTTTTTAGCGACCTGACCACCTGTTAACCCAGTTCTGCGGATTATTTCCCGAACCTCGTCACCGGTCGGCACACACCAATGCTCGCTAAAAGGCGTTAAGCATTCAGGACGGATTTCAACTACTTTCCCATCAAAAGGAGTTGATGAATATCTTCGCTTTACTGTTGTGTCTGGTTCATTGTTCATTTTGTAAATGCCATCGTTTTCGTTAGGGTCATTGATTTTAGCGGCTAAAATCGAAAGATCATTGTAGAAGTTGAAGTTGATCGTATCCATATAGTGACTGGACGCACTTCGGGTCTGATGCAACAACTTTCCTGCCTCTCGCGTTTATCCTATACCGTACTGGTTTATCGTCATAAGCGAATACACAGGTTTCGCTTGTTTTTGAAATTATAACGATGTTGCCAAGCTCTTTCGGAAATCGTGTCTCGATGATCCTGCATCGAGATCCAACTTTGATAATTTCTCTTTGGTGTTTAATGATTTCTGCATTTCGATAATCGGTTAGTTTTTTTGCGGCCTCATTGGCCCATTTCTTGACCTGAAAGGCTTGGTGTCTTGGAAGAATTGCTTCTACAAATTCATGTGAATCAGGAACTATGTAAGGTTTGGCCCACTTTGGAATAGGCGAGTCTTGGCTCAATTTATTAGAAACGTGAGTTTTTTTCTCCTTCAAGTATGACGAGAAAATAATTACAGCCGCTTCATCGACACATTTTCCAGGGTAAATGTTATCGAAATGAGATTTATAACCAGTTTCAGATATAAACGGTTCGTCTTTTTTTACAGCAATGAATTCAAAATGACCGTGGATTTTGACTTGATCAGTTGACGCAAAAAAACTTGGTGTGTACTTGACGATTACCTGAATACCCTTCAGTGTAATTACAAATTCACCTCGTTGACTCCACATAGGAATGACGCCAGGCGTACATCGACAATAATTTTCTATTAAGTAGCCCGCAGAGCTTTGGTCTTTTCGTGATCCTGATAATGTCCCGCCGTTTAACTTCCACTCGATTGCTCTATGCAGAATTATATTTTGTTCACGCAGTGGGATGTTGTCATTGCATATGATAGTAGCGTGAATTATGCGTACAGCCTCGTATGCTTTAAGTAGTGCCGTTTGTTGATCGTCGGGTATTGATGTTAGTTCTGGCGTATTAGCGATAAAGGAATTTATATTACTAATGATTGATACGGCTGTGGACATCGGATTCTCCGGTAATTGACCTTGGCAAATTGCCCGGCCTTTGGTGGAAAGAATAGGGCAATATGTCCTATCTGTCAATCTATCAAGAGTTACCTTAACTGATTGTCAAAGTCCTTTACATAATAATCGCGCAAACCCGCGACCTATTCCCCCTGAGTTCTCGAAATACTTATTTGTTCAAGTATTAGCGTTAGATGTTACCGACTTACCTGGGTTATCTCCTTCCTTATCAGATTGAGAATGATTGGAGTAGGCGGCCAGTCGGGATAGTTATCATCTGGCTGATTTCCCCAAACAGACCAATTTTTTTGCGGACCATGTGCAAATAGTTCAAGATAAGGTCCTGGACTGCATGACTCTACATTCTCTTAGCTATACGGTTAAAAAAAGGCTATATAAGGCTTATAAGTAATAAGGCGGCGAAAACGTTGCATTTCGCTAATATAATCAACGTCTTGAAAATTTAACCCGCGACCTATTCCCCTTACAGTGATCGAAAAATGTTGCAATTATTTGGGCGAATTGAGTATCAAAATTGTGTGTATTTTTCATTGCCACTTACCCGCGACCTATTCCCCCTGGGTTTTTATGATTCCGCGACCTATTCCCCCCACCATTCCATCAATCCGCGACCTATTCCCCCTGGACGCATTGAGCAAATTTGATGGAAATCAGGGCCTCAAAATGACCCGCGACCTATCCCCCCTGACTTCCGCGACCTATTCCCCCTGAATTTTTCCCGACAGCGCGACCTATTCCCCCCGGGGGGAGTGGGTTACAACCCGCGACCTATTCCCCTTTTGCGTTGGTTGACAGAGTAGATCCCCTTACTGATTGAAAAATGAATTACCCTATCCGTTGTAAACGCCAAATAATGATCAAGAAGGAATTTTTGATGTTTAGATTTTTGCTTATTTATGGCGAGCGAGTACGAACCCGCGACCTATTCCCCCTGGATCTTGTAAACCCGCGACCCATTCCCCCGCTTTTCTTGAGCGATAACCCGCGACCTATTCCCCCTGGATCTATCGAATTTTTCTAATTCCCTCTTCGATAGATTTCTTTGCGTCAATCAAGCGCCTATTTGATGCTTTTTGTTCGGCCGTAAATTGTGGAGATGGGAATATTGTATAAACAACGTCAACGATCTTAGCCCGTTTTCCACGTTCTTCTGCTTTGGTGTAACTCGTCAAAACACCGAGAGATTTCAGTTCATCCCAAGAAGCGTCAAGAGTAGCTATGGCATCACGTTCGCGTTTATAGCCTTCAAGCAAGGCGCTGTCTCGCTTGATTGTGCTATACCGCATTATGAAGTTATTAGTTAAAGAGGCTTGAGTGTATTTGAGAACCAATTGGGAGATTAACCATCTCGATAGTTGAGTCCTGCATTTCATCAATCTACGATAGTTGAATTGCCTATAGGTCAGATTTGAAATGCTGTTAGTTATAAGAGGATGAAATTGGATTAGCCATTTCGAGTCCTGTGAGTTGTTTACGGAATGGTCCTTTTTACTCACTCTCGCAAGTAAGGAAAGATAGTTCATCCGTGTGTAGCAAACCTCGGCATCGTCTGTCTCTCCTTGAATGTCGATGTTGCTAAGAGATAATATGTCTAACGCTTCTGTTAGTTCATCGTAACGGAGGGTATGCCCTTGATCAGCTAGATGGGTACGCAACCGGTGTAACGTAAATCGGCATCCAGAACGAAAGCCGTCAACATCATAAAATCCGTCGTCAACAGCGATTTTTCGTAACGCATGCTCGACAAGTTCCTCACGTGCTCCAGGATAATGTTCTTTTTCTTCTCCAGTGATAGGATCTTTTAGCCTCGCTGGTCGTATAAGAATCTTAAATTCATTACCTCTATATTTGAAGTCGATAGTGCAAATGGGTAATGCGCCGCTAGGAAGCCGCATTTCTTCTTGTCGTTTACGTGTGATTGAAAAGCGCGGAACACTGTCCCAAAGATCGAATGCATTGCCTAATTGATCGCGTTCATCGTTGGTGTTAGCCAAGAAATCTTGAAACAGGCATAGCTGATGATTGGAGTAAGCATCTGGAGGAACTGGCTTATGAGGGGAGATTCGTTTTTTGGCTGGTTTCTTTTTTGCAATAGGAATAGGCTCATGTTTAGGCGTTAGAGCGTCTTGGCTATTGTCCAAAAATGTAAGCTGATTGCCTTTCGACATGTATAAGTCCCGTCAAAGTAGGTAACGCGATAGTACGTGCGTAGAGTTTAGCTTAACTAATAGGCGCAAGTCAAACATGATTTGAGCGAGATTTTAGCGGCTAAAATCGAGACGAGAAACATGGGCACGATGAACAGCTCTCTTGTGCGTTGCCGACCAATTGGCTAGTCAAGGTGAAGGTGTGTACATAGAGAGTGGAAGTAAAAACATCAATAATGCAATGAACTATCTGGCTAACTGTCGCAAAAAAACATGTTATATTGCTACCAACTTGGTTCAGCGGTATTTATCTTAAATTCACAGTATCTGGCAAAACGTAATGGAGTATCCAAACAATACATACAATATAGAGGAAGCCGAGCTTGTTGAGTTTTTTAAAACTAAAGCCGTAAGAGAGATCAATATTATTCAGGATCTAAATAAAAAGTATCGAATAGTTGTAAGATTGACATGGAAGGACGGGGCATTTTTGTTAGTGTCTTATCGCAAGAAAGTACGCGAGTGGTCTACATTGGATACACTGTTTCGATACCTTAGAGATACTTACAAAGATTTATCAATACCTATAAGACTCACGTTCGCACCATCTGAAGAAGCAATTGATCCAATCGGCAATGAATTAAATATCGTAATAGATCAAAGTTAACAACTTTTAACCATTTGTTACCATGAATCCATCCCAATCAGTGAAGTATCTGATGATATGTTTTGGTCTAACACAAAACGTATTCGCCGAAACAGACGATGATCTCGGGTTGATTTACGGGTCTGATCAAATGCAATCTATAGCATCAGGTCACCCGTTGCCGCAAAGCCTAAGCCCTAGTGTTACGTCCGTGTTGACTAGCCAAGATATTGATAGGATTGGGGCGAGACGAATAACAGATGTTCTTGAATATTTGCCTGGTGTACATATTAGCAGCGCCCGTAATGGTACCAACGTAATTGGTTTCCGTGGTATTGCGTCGGAATCAAATTCGCAAGTATTAATTTTGATAAATGGTATTCCTCTACGAAACACATTGTTTGGTGGAAAACCATTTGAGTGGAATATGCCGGTCAAAAACATTTCTCACATAGAGATAATTAGAGGGCCAGGTTCAATGCTTTATGGCGGCGATGCGATGGCCGGGGTTATTAATATTGTTTTGAAAACCGGAAGGGAACTAAAAGGTGGCGATGCCGGCGGATTCGTTGGGAATCAGGATACTTATGAAGGTTGGGCTGAATACGGTAGCGAACATGGCGACTTAGAATACAGCCTAGCATTCCAAGGCGGCAGTACTAATGGTTTTAGAGGGCGGGTTAACCAAGACGCACAGACGGTTATAGATAACCAATTTGGAACGCATGCATCTAACGCACCGGGATTTACTAATAACGGGCGGGAAGATATTGACGCTCGGATAGACGTGGCCTATAAGGATTTGATCCGGCTCAGAGCGGGGTATCAAGGGTTTTACAATGTAGAAACCGGTATTGGCGCCGCGTATGCGCTGGATAACACGGGCGGAACAAATAATGACATTTACAATATTGATCTGTCTTTAAATAACAAAATCACCGACGGGCTTTCTAATACAACGTCGCTGTATTTTTTAGGACAGAATCCAAGTACCGATGTAAATCTATTACCGGCAGGTACGTTCGGTGGATTATTACCATTAGGGGCAAGGAATATCGTATCTGGATTCCAAGGTACAACAGGAATTACTACGCAGCTTAACTATATTGGATTCAACAAACATACCATCACAGGCGGCACGGGTCTTATTTATAACTGGATTTCCGACGGCACCGACAAAATTAATTACATCATAACTCCATTCTTTGCCCAGCAGATTCCATTAACTGAGGCGTCGGTATTTGGAAGAGATCCATTGTTAGCGTCGAAAGAAAGAACAAACTACTATGCGCTGATTCAGGACGAGTGGAATTTTGCACCAGACTGGTATCTAACCACTGGCTTTCGCTACGATTATTATTCTGATGTATCGCCTGGTTATAGCCCGCGCATTGCTCTGGTGTGGAATGTCAATTTGAACCTGACAACAAAAATATTATATAGCCGAGCGTTTCGACCGCCTTCGTTTCTTGAGAAAAATCTACCACTGATTCCGGGCACTATAGTAAGGCCGGAGACTGTAAATACAGTAGAATTCCAGGTTGAAAACAAATGGGCGTCTGATTTAATAACTTCTGCTAATGTTTACTGGTTTAAGCAAGAGAACTTAATCACATCTACTAATTCAACTAGTATCACCCCGGTCGGCTTTCGAAATAGCGCCCCAATTGATGGGATTGGCTTTGAAACTGAAACAAAATACATGATAAATAGTAATGTGAACGTAGCCGTTAGCTACAGTTATCACGGGCTGCCATCCACTTCTTATACAGGCCTAATGCCGGAGCATATGGCAAAAGGCTTGATAAACTGGGACATTACAGATAACTGGGCAGTAGGGACCCAATTAAATTGGATCGGCGAACGGAAGAGGCCGTCCGATGATCCTCGTGGGAATTTAGCTGGCTATTTTACGGCTGGGCTAACATTATCAACGAAGATCACGAAACCACTTGAATTAACATTTAGAGTAAACAACATTTTTAATTCAACTCTAAAAGAACCAACATTGAATCCTATTTTATTCCCTGGTGATGAAGCGATTCTTGGTCGAACAGTCCTTGGACAAGTGAAAGTGACATTCTAGTGCTTATTTACTTAGCTAGGCTAATAACAAATCCCACAGGCGCATTAACCTCTATACACAATAAATACGGCGATTGTGTGCAAACATGCATTTTTAATAAGAGGCTTTTGTTTACTTCAAATCCCGCACATTATGAGGAAATATTCAATCAAGAAGCGAAAGGGCTTTTGAATAGGGATTCGCTTTATGAAGCAAAAAAGCCTATGTTCGGCGATGGACTTTTTAATAGCAAGGGTGAGACATGGACTAACCAGCGCCGACTAATGCAACCGATGTTCACAAAGCAAGCCATCGCAGAATGGCACGGCATTATGCTGGAAGAAGCGGCAAATGCCGTAGCGCGGCTTAAAAGCAATGGTTCGACTAAAGTAAACATATCAGAAGAATTAAAAGCAATCATTCAAAGCATTCTGATTCAGGTTATGTTTGGCCGGCTTAATTCATCAAATAGTGAAAAGTTATTGATGGCGGCTATTGACACTATTGTAAAGGGATTATTTCCCCATTTATTATCAGAGACGTTAGGCAAGGGAAAGCTCAAACGGCTTTTTGTCCTGCAAAATAGGAGAATGGAAAAAGCCATCAATCAATTCGTGGGCTATGTTGAGTCGAAAATCGATGAAATCGGGCCGGACGGGCATGAGTTAATTTCTCTAATGATGAAAGGTCGAGATAGAAATGGCTCACAGATGTCGAGAGCATTACTAAGGGATGAGGCGGTGACACTATTCTTGGCCGGACAAGACACTACAGTTAATACGTTGATATGGTTCTTCTATCTCATAGGAAGGCACGAGGTTGTCCATAAACGTATCACTAGTGAGATTATGGAACTCGAAGACGCTCCATTGACGCCAGAAACGTTGGAGCGGTTGACTTACACCAAGGCCGCACTTTATGAGACATTGCGTTTATATCCGCAGGCAATTGCTCTTAGTAGAGACACAGCGGAGACAATTACCGTAGGCGGTCAACGGATTCCAAAAGATACATCAGTGATCATGAGCCTGTATGCGACAAATCGTGATGGTAGGTGGTGGGATCGGCCGGACGAATTCAACCCAGAACACTTTTTGAACGGTGCAGCAACTCAGAGACATAAATACACGTTTCTTCCGTTTGGTGGGGGGGTGCATAATTGTGTTGGTCGACACTTTGCTGAGTTGGAAATGATGGTGATTATTGTGACAGTGTTACGAGCATTCACAATCCAGGTCAATGAAGATATTAACCCAACCGTTAGTATCACGTACAAACCTGAGAGGGATGTAATAGTGTCAGTTACTCCAAACGTTAACGCCAAAATAGGTATGTGAGAGCCGTCTAATGAAAGCGATTGTTGCTTCAAGCGATTACGAAATTAGTAATGCAATCTCCAATCAATTAAGGAATGTAACCGGGGTTAGCATATCCGTTATTGAGACAACGGATGATTTCATCGAAGCCCTGAAAGGCGATGAATATGACGTGATTATTTCGGATTATTCCTTCGATGGCGTTGATATATGGCAACTGACGAAACTGGTAAATTCGAAGCAATTGGCTAAGCATGCTTTACCCATCTATTTGCTTACTGAAACGTGCGGCACAGAAATACCACCAATTCTCGCGAAGGAGCATCACTTCAAAGTGATCTCTCTAAATGACTTAACAGAAGTTCTACATAATGCTGAAAAGTTCGGATATTCACGCGGTCAGCGTGGACAATTGCGGGCAAGCATCCTGGTCATTGAAGACGACGACGATGCTTTGGATATTGTATGTGAAGCGCTAAAGAGCGATTACGATATTGACAAGGCACAAGACGGTGAGGAAGGTCTTTCTCTTTGGAAAAAGAAGCGTCACGATCTTATCTTGCTTGACTATATGCTTCCGGGTCGTAAAGGCGACGAGGTACTATTGGAAATAATGGATATTGACAAAAATCAGCCGATTATCGTAATGACGGCATTCGATAAGCCTGAATATAATAAAGATTTTATTCTAAACGGGGCTAGTCAATATTTACCAAAACCATATACATTGGCGGATTTAAGGGCGCAATGTCTTAGTTTAATATGTAAGTCGAAACTAATCTATCAAGATTATTACTACGAACAACGACAAAGTAAGCTAAGAAGCCTAGTTTATGAATTAGAAAGAGAGTTAGAGTGTAGCGATAAAGAGAAAACGCGGCGGATAATTGAAACGATGAAAATGAATTTGCCTCACAACATATCCGAAGACGAACAGTCTAAACTCTGGGATTCGGGAGTCTTACCGTAAAAATAGTGCCGGACACGATATTCGGCTCAACGGAAATGTCACCATTTAAACGTTGTACAAATTGTTTTGTTATTGCGAGCCCAAGGCCATGCCCCCCATGTCGGCGGCTAAGGCTCATGTCCACTTGCCACCACGCATCAAAAATTTGATCGCAATACTCAGCCGGTATTCCACAACCAGTATCGGTAACCTGAATGATCAAGAACGCCTGGCTAAATCGCCAGTTTAATGTGATAACACCGTCTACTGTAAACTTGCAAGCATTGCTCAACAAATTATTGAGAACGTGCCGCAATACTTCGCTATCGGACACAAACATTGCCTCAGCGCCAATTACCTCAATTCGGTTACGATTACGGGTAAGCAAAGGAGCAACATTCTCCACACAATTATGCATCAGTTGGGCGACGGCAACAGGGCTAAGCGCAACTTCATAACGATCAGCCTCAAGCTGTGCATGTAACAAAATATTGTCGATCAAACTATTCAAGTCATTAACGCGAATCAATGCCTTAGTATGTAAAGCCCGGTTTTCTGAATACATTGGATCGTCCGGTAGACGCTCAGCCAGTAGCTGCAAATACCCGCCGATTGCGTGTAAAGGGGTTTTCATCTCATGACTTACCATTGACATGATCTGCGCCTTGTAAACGTTAGCCGTTTTACTGCTTTCAAGTGCGATTTTCAAAGCACTTGTTCGTTCCTCAACACTTTTCTCTAATTCGGTTTCGGTTACTTCTATGTTAGCCAACATTTCATTTAGCGTAATTCTCATGTTATTGATTTCCGGTGAGCCAGAGAAGTGAACGCGATTTCCGCGCTCACCAATACTTACCTTATTAAGAACCGTTGCCATTTCCATCAGAGTGGAAGTAAACAATCGAGACAGCCTCCGGACGATAACAATAAAGAATAAAGAGAAAATCAAAGTAATCAATATTGATCCTAGTAAAAGCTTCCTCATTACTAGGTCATACTCGGCCTTGGATATTACAAGTTCGACATATCCTAAATAAATGTCTTGGTATATAGGGGAATAGAAGCACCATGAATCTCTGTTATCCACATAACGAAGTTCGTCTATACTAATCAACTGCACTACATTGCAGGAATACCGTGATCCATAAGATGCCAACGGTTCACCATGATTATTGTAGATCGATGCGCCCAATACGTTTTTGTCAGAACCAAAACTATGCGCGACTGATTCTGACTGCTCTGTTGAGCCCAAAATAACTGCATATATAGCGGATTCAGCAAACGTTTTTGTGTGTTCTCGCCAATAGTGACTGGTGTAGTCATTGATGTAATTGGATATTAGTTTATGCATGAATCCAATTAAAAAGCATGACGATAAGATAATAGAAACAAAAATCAAAAGATTGAACCGCTGTTGCAGGTTATAGCGGTCGAGCACTTTCATTTTATTTTAAGAGCAAAAGACTCTAAAACAACGGGGGAAAACTCAAGCGAAAGGTGCTGCGCAACTCGCCTATTCAGCGCGAATTTAATGACCCTTATGTTTTCGTAGACAGGACCCGGATGGCCTACTAATCGACCTAATTGCTCTCCGAGGGCGAAGTCATCTGGATAGGCCGCGATAAGAGCGCCATTTTCCAAATGACTCAGATTGGTTGATAAGAGGATGAGGCGTTTGTCCCATGCAACCTTCGAGACTTCATACAGAATGTTCTTTGGTAAATTCGCGGGAATGAATACTGCGTCAGAGGCCGATACTTCATCTAAAAGGCGGCCAAGAACACGAATTGTGTCTAGCGAATCTACTCCTTCTCTTAGTTCAATGGTTGTAGAAGACTTTAAATTAGAGGGTACATAATCAATGGTCTGAAAGTGAGCCTGTTGCACAATAAAAAAGCGTTTGACCGTAGGTAATAGCCTAGATAAGTGTTCAACCAAAATGCGATTATCAAGGGCCAGGCCCACGCCGCTGTATTCAGATTGATTAAAGTACATCAAGCCGGCCAGTGTCCGTTCTCGATATTCCGTTTTATATATGGTGTCAACGATGCCTTTACCGAGCGCGATTATCCTGTCGGCATGGGCCGCATCCAGCAATGAGAGTAAATTATTGTTGTCGGTAGTAGTCTCAATCCGTTGCGCATTACTATTGATTTTTTCGATACCAGCGATTACCTGAGCATACGCCGGATTTGCCAAGCCATCCGCCGAGTAAACTATGACTACTTGAGGATCCTTGGCGAATGTTGAGCAACTGATAAAAAAAATACTTGCCTTCAGTATCTTACAAATCTCTTTCCGCATTTATCATCTTTAGCTGCTTCAATTCCATAATCAACGGCATCAGTTCATGCCCAGTTAAATCCCTCATTCGCCAATATTTTGCGGACTGTTCGCCTTCTAACCAAATGGTAATGGCATGAACAGTTTTTTTTGCCAAATCTATTGCCATACGCGGCTGCATTGTACGTTGGCTTATCTTATGACGATGAATAACCTTCAACAAACATTCAACTGGGTCAGCTAAACCATCCTTTGTTGTTCCTTGACTATCATTTAATTTTTTCAAGAACTCAGTAATTGGCTTATTTAAACCAAGCATTATCATCGCTCCAGCTAAAACACCAGTAGTAAAAATATCCGACTTAGGAGATAAGCTATCGACTAAGACTAGTTCACTCTTAAATACCTCAATAGCCTTTTTCATATTTATATCTTCACGCTCTCTAATTGATCTTTTGTCCTGTAGAGAGCGTTGGCGACCACGGAGTGCTATATGAATAGCTTCATTGATAAACCCATTCCGAAGCCGCTCGGACGCAAAGACCAGTCCCAGCTCGTTATAAGCCTCTTTGACAACCTCATGCGCTGGTAGTGACTCAAGACGCTTCATCTTGGCGTCAATACATAGCGCCTCATAATCAGCCTCGGTCATTTCAAATATCATGGCCGTGAGGTAATCGGGTTTTGGAAGTCGCCCCTTAAGCCACGCGTTCTTGCGCCGGTTCCCGGTTAATTTGAAGAGCGTATCACCGACCTTCACCAGTACCACGGTGACCGCATAGGCATACAAAGACGAAATATGCTGGACAAAACCGTCGCTATCGCTTGCATCAATATCAAAGAACTCAGGTTCGCGTATTTCAAGCCACTCCTCGAAAGACAACCGCACAACGGCGCAACCTAAGTCGCTAATAGGATAGACCATTTCCATAAAGCATAATAAAAAAAGTTAATGTATTTGCTATCGTAAGTCGTTGTTGATAATATTTTTTTCGCCGTTAATAGCATGTCTAAAACATGATGCGCCGAACGCCCCACGCCAATAGCGGCACGCGAGAGGATGAGCACTACGAAATTTTAGCGGCTAAAAAATCGCAACCGACACGATATTACATAACGGAAGTTAATTGCCCTAACAAAAAGAACGGAGTTTTTAAAAAAACTTAAAAGTGCAACGCATATTGTGTTGACTGCATAGGCAGATTGTAATAGAGTGCAATGCAACTTGTTAAAAGTGCATTGCAAACTAAGTAAGTCGCACGGTTGAGCGGTGTGGCAACGATCAGAGAGGATAACGATGACCCACGAAACACATTTACACGAGTCAGTAGGTGACAGGGCAAAGGTAAAGTTAGAACGCGACCTAGGCCCCATCATTCTGTCCGCTTTAGCGGATCCTAAAACCGTTGAGGTGATGCTGAATGCTGACGGCAAACTGTGGCAAGAACGACTAGGCGACAAGATGAAATGCATAGGCACCTTATCCGGCAGCAAAGGTGAAGCAATTATAAAAACTATTGCGGGTTTCCACGGCAAGGAAATCACTAGGTTAAAACCAATCTTAGAAGGCGAATTTCCGCTTGATGGTTCAAGGTTCGCCGGTCAGCTACCGCCTATTGTTCCCGCGCCGACCTTTGCAATCAGAAAGAAGGCAGTTGCGATATTCCCCCTGGAGCAATACGCCTCAGACGGCATTATGACCAGCCGTCAATTCGATTCGATTACAAAAGCAGTCAAGGACCACAAGAACATTCTGGTAGTAGGGGGGACAGGATCAGGTAAGACGACGCTTGTAAACGCCATTATTAACAAGATGGTTGAGTTCGATCCCACAGAACGGGTGTTCATTATCGAGGATACCGGCGAAATTCAATGCGCCGCAGAAAATTACGTTCAGTACCACTCAACCATTGATGTGCCAATGACGCAATTACTGAAAACAACACTCAGGATGCGACCAGACCGGATATTAGTAGGGGAGGTGCGCGGACCTGAAGCGCTAGATCTGCTAATGGCCTGGAATACCGGCCATGAGGGCGGAACCGCCACACTTCATGCAAACAATGCAAAAGCGGGGTTAGACCGTCTCGCGATGCTTATCAGTATGAACCCCGAATCACCAAGACCAATTGAACCGCTGATTGGCGAAGCGGTACATGTAGTTGTCTTTATCGCCAAAACCCAAGAAGGCCGTCGTATCCAAGAAATCATAGAGGTTTCGGGATACAGGGACGGTCATTACATAACCGCAAATCTTTAGGAGTTAAAAATGAATGCACTCGCCAACCGAATGCAAACCGCACCGCTAGTTTTGTTAATGGCATTGGTTTTTTTTATACCGGAACAGGCAACCGCCGCCGTAGGTGATGGTGGAGCGTTACCGTATGAAGATTGGCTTACAAGCCTTCGAACATCAGTAACCGGGCCCGTAGCATTTTCCTTGTCCCTGATTGGAATTATCGTAGCCGGCGGTGTGCTGATATTCGGCGGGGACTTAAACGGATTTTTCCGGACACTGATTTTCATCGTGCTGGTTATGGCGCTTCTTGTCGGTGCGCAAAACGTGATGACTAACGTATTCGGGCGCGGCGCAGTAATCATGCCATCGTCTGACGAGGCAGGCGCACAACTCAGAATTATGGGTATCGGGGTAGCGCAGTACACCAAGGAAGTGGCGGTAAGCCTGTTCGCAATCGCCTTATTAGTAGGGCTTCAACTGCGTACATCAAAAGAAACTGACCAATCATTGACTGTGGTAGGTGAAAAGTAATGGCCTTACGCGCGATTCCTATCCGCAGAGCGGGTAACAGAGACAACTTGTTCATGGGCGGGGATCGCGAGTTTGTGATGTTCTCCGGCCTTGTGGCCGGAGCACTAATTTTCTCCGCTCAAGAACTGAGGGCCGCCATCGTCGGGATAACGCTATGGCTGTGTTCGTTATACCTAGCGAGGTTAGCGGCCAAATCAGATCCCAAAATGCGATTTATCTATCTAAGACATTTGCGGTATCGAGGTTCGCGGGTAGGCAATCTACGAGGTTATTACCCGGCGAGAAGTACCCCGTTCCGCGAAAATCCAAACAGCCAAGGGAAACAATACAGATGATGATCGAGGCCATAACATTCACGATAGCTTTACTGGGGATTACGTTAGTCGCAATCCTCGCCAGAATGATATACAGGGCGGACAAGGATCGCAGGTTAAGTCAACATCGATCAAAAAACGCCAGTGTTGCCGACTTGTTGATTTATGCCGCCGAAGTCGACGACGGCATTATTGTCGGGAAAGATGGATCATTTTTAGCCGGCTGGCTTTATACGAGCGATGATAACGATAGCTCAACGGAAGCGCACCGCGAATCAATATCAGCTAGGTTAAATCAGGCCATATCCAGACTAGGTAGTGGCTGGATGATCCATGTCGATGCCGTGCGTCGTCCTGCGCCTTCATATTCGGAACGCGGCTTATCGGCCTTTCCTGATCGGATTACCGCAGCTATTGACGAAGAGCGACGGAAGCTATTCGAAGGGCTAAGCACCATGTACGAAGGGTACTTCGTCGTGACATTGACGTATCTTCCTCCTGTACTCGCTGAGCGTAAGTTTATTGAACTGATGTTCGACGATGACGCAAAAAAACCGGACGCCAAGGCATACACAACCGACCTAATCGAACACTTTAAACGCGAATGCCATAACATAGAAACGCGATTGTCGGCGGCGGTCAATCTGCGCCGTCTTAAAGGACATGAAATTGTCAATGAAGATGGGACAACAGTCATTCATGACGATCTATTGCGCTGGTTGCAATTCTGCATTACTGGGAAAAATCACCCGGTCCAACTGCCGACAAATCCTATGTATCTCGACTGCTTAATTGGTGGTGAGGATTTACTAGCCGGTGTAATCCCCAAGATCGGTCGAAAGTACATCCAGGTTGTGGCAATTGAAGGATTCCCACTTGAATCGACGCCAGGGATGCTTACCGCTCTTGGTGAGTTACCAATCGAATACCGCTGGTCGTCACGGTTCATTTTCATGGACCCGCATGAGGCAATCAGTCATTTGGAAAAATTCCGTAAAAAGTGGAGGCAAAAAGTCCGCGGTTTCATTGATCAAGTGTTCAATCTTAATACGGGCCCAATTGATGAAGACGCACAAAATATGGTGGACGATGCACAAGCGGCGTTAGCCGAAGTCAACAGCGGCATAGTAGCCCAAGGCTATTACACCAGCGTTGTAGTGTTGATGGACGAGAATAGAAAACTTGTACAGGAACTGGCCCAACAAGTAGAGAAGGCTATCAACAGACTAGGGTTTGTCGCCAGAATCGAAACCATCAACGCAATGGAGGCCTATTTAGGTAGTTTGCCTGGTCACGGCGTCGAGAATGTTCGCCGCCCGCTATTGAACACCATGAATCTGGCAGACCTGCTGCCAATTAGCACGATCTGGACCGGGCGCGAATATGCACCATGCCCAATGTATCCGGCTCTTTCACCACCGATTATGCATTGTGTAACACAGGGCTCAACACCATTTAGGCTTAATCTCCATGTTGGTGATGTCGGGCATACCTTCATGTTCGGAAGAACCGGTGCCGGTAAGTCTACCCATCTCGCCATACTCGCCGCACAGTTACGCCGCTATCAAGGGATGCACATTTTTGCATTCGACAAAGGGATGTCTTTGTACCCATTAACAGAAGCAATACATGCAACGAGTGGCGGACATAGCGGCAAACATTTCACAGTCGCCGCCGACGACGAAAAACTGGCCTTTTGCCCTTTGCAATATCTGAAAACCAAAAGTGATCGTGCATGGGCTATGGAATGGATCAATATCATTCTGGCGTTAAATGGCTTGAATACATCGCCAGCTCAACGAAATGAAATAGGTAATGCCATCATCAATATGCATAACAGCGGCGCTAGAACATTATCCGAATTCACGGTCACTATTCAAGACGAGGCTATTCGTGAAGCGCTTAAACAATACACGATTGATGGCGCAATGGGGCATTTACTGGATGCGGAAGAAGACGGGCTAGAACTAACCGATTTCACGGTTTTTGAAATTGAAGAGTTAATGAACCTCGGGGATCGATATGCGCTTCCAGTGTTGTTATATCTCTTTAGGCGCATCGAACGATCATTAACCGGCCAACCAACTGCAATTATTTTGGACGAGGCATGGGTAATGCTTGGCCATACGGTATTTCGCGAAAAAATTAGAGAGTGGCTAAAGGTACTGCGGAAAGCGAATTGTTTCGTTCTGATGGCAACTCAAAATTTATCGGACGCCGCGAATTCGGGCATCCTCGACGTAATTATCGAATCAACTGCGTCGAAAATCTTCTTGCCAAACATATACGCAAGGGAGGAAGACGCAACCGCACTATATCGTCGTATGGGGCTTAACTCCAGGCAAATTGAGTTGTTGGCGACGGCCATCCCCAAACGACATTACTACTACGTCTCCGAAGAAGGCTGCCGTCTCTACGATCTTGCGTTAGGCCCACTCGCTTTGGCGTTTGTAGGTTCATCGGATAAAGACTCTGTAGCAGCTATTAAAAAACTCAAATCGACTCATGGGCATGAATGGGTTGATGAATGGCTCGGTAGAAAGGGGTTAAGCATTGAAGATTACTTGGAGAAAGCAGCATGATTTTTAAAAGAAAAGACCCTAAAGCGGATCCCAGAAAGCGCCCGGAAGTTCTGGTTGGTGGTCGCAGAGCTGGAGAAAACGAAAATCCTTATTTGTCGGCAAGACGAACATGGAAAGATCACACTCAAGGTGTGATAGCTACACGGCAGGCCTGGCAAATAATGGGGATTTTGTCCTTGTTAGTGGCGTTAACCGGAGTTGGCGGAATGATCCATATCGGTCAGCTATCGAAATTTGTGCCTTATGTCATACAGGTAGACAAACTAGGACAAACCGCCGCTGTCGCCAGAGCCGACCGTGCATCACCAGTGGATGGGCGAGTAGTTGCATCTGCCGTATCAGCCTTTATCTCGAATTCTCGAATAGTCACCATAGACATCGCGCTACAACGAAAAGCCGTTATGGATGTTTACGCAATGTTAGCTCCTGGGGATCCATCGCTACAAAAAATGACTGAATGGTTGAATGGCACCGAAGAGTCTAGTCCGTTTAAACGCGCGATAAAGGAAATGGTAAGCGTAGAAGTGGTGAATGTCCTTGCCCAAACCCCAGACACATGGGAGGTCGATTGGATTGAAACGACCCGCGACCGGCAGGGTGTCGTTACCGGCAAACCTGCATTCATGAGGGCATTAGTCACCATTAAAGTCGTTGAGCCAACGCCGGCCACAAGCGAAGAGCAAATCCGTAAAAACCCAATCGGTATTTACGTGAAAGACTTTTCTTGGTCCAGACAACAACAGTTTTAACCGAACGAGGGAATTCTATGAAAAAGCAATTTAGAGCAATGCTAAAGATAGCAATGGCGCTATTTGTAATGCAGTCCGCCGAGGCCGAGCCGGATATGGCGGATATGTACTTTGCAACGAAAAACCCAACATTAACCAAGCAAGAAAAACAGGCGATTGCGATAGCGGAAAAGTGGAAAGCGAGTAGTGCAACCGGTATGGCACCAACCAGCGGACAAAACGGTACGATCACTTTTCTTTATGGCGCTCAACAACCAAGTATCGTCTGTGCAGTTCTCCAGGTGTGCGACTTATCGTTGCAGCCTGGCGAACAAGTAAACGGGATAAATCTCGGTGACACCGCAAGATGGACCATTGAACCCGCGATAGAAGGTAGCGGTTCGAACGAAGTACAACATCTGATTATCAAGCCACATGATGTTGGGTTGGAAACATCGCTATCGGTGACAACCAATCGCCGGGCCTATAACTTGCAGCTACGATCACACCGCACACAGTACATGCCCAAAGTGGCTTTTACTTATCCCGAGGATGCGATGGCGAAATGGAATGCAATCGTCCATAAAGAACATAAAGAACGCCAAGAAAAGACCATTCCTCAAACCGGCGAGTATTTAGGGGATCTGAGCTTCGATTATGAAATCGAACCTAATGGCCCAATTTCATGGACTCCAGTTCGCGTTTATCACGATAAGCAAAAAACCATAATTCAAATGCCGGAAACAATGGCCCAAACCGAAGCACCGACATTGCTTGTTGTGCGCAGGGAAGGGGGGGTGTTCGAGGACGATGAAACCGTGATGGTGAATTATCGGGTACAGGGCGACCGTTACATTGTCGACACTGTATTCGATAGAGCAATCATGATTGCAGGTGTTGGTTCAAATCAAGACACCGTAACCATTCAACGGGTGAAATAACATGATCAGGATATTAGCGTTCGTCATCAGTATTGCCGGACTGTTTGGATGCGCAACTGAACGATTCGGCAATTTCGAATCCAATGCGCCTTCTGGGCTTCATGAAGGCATTGCGACCGATACCATTCAGCAGCTGGAAAAGGTCTATCCACCTGCTCAAACTCAATTCAATTTCGGCCAAGTGGTTCCAAAATCCGACCGATTTGGCATGTTGTTGCTGGAATCGCTGAGAGCAAAAGGCTATGCAGTGAAGGAATATAGCCCGAAATCAACTGCCACCGGCGCTGGACTGAGATTCCAGTACGTCATTGACAGGCCATCTAATACGCCAGATTTGTATCGTCTTAAGCTCAAGATCGACGACGTTACGTTGACTCATGCTTATGAGGCAAAGAATAACACCGCCTTGTCAGCAGGCGCATGGGCAAAAATGGAGTAAAGCAATGGAACGTACAGCAGATACCGTCAATGAAGATTATATGTCGCCGGAAATGTCACCGGATGAGCCAGAAGCCGGTCACGGCGTTCGCCGGGTCAATAACTTGCCAGTGCTTATTCTGGGCGTCGCCATCTCAATATTTTTGATCATAATGGTCCTTGTTGCAGCCGACCGGGCAAACCAGCAGAACAAACCCGATATAGCAGATCGGCAGAAAGGCGGGAACGCCAATATGTTGGCAAAGGAAATAGTCGGCAATAATCTGGGAGGCATTATTCCCCCTGAAACTAAACCGCAACCAGAGCCGCAAGCGGAACCTACACCGCCAGTCAAAATTGTTCGGGCCGATATGCCGCCTACACCCCCAGCCGCCGCGCCCAATAGAGCCCGTACCCCGGAAGAGGATGCAGCCGCACGTATTGCCGCAATGAAGCGTCAACAATTTGAAGATGCAATTAAGGCAAAAACGATGGTAACGGCAGTTTCCCCGCGTAGCGCCGGCTCACCTCCAACCGTCGTTTCAGCATCACAAGTTCAGACAACAAGCCGAGACGGAGTACTCGCGAAGCTGGCGGCGGTCAGAGAGCAAATGACGGACGCAGACCCGATGACCGCATATAAGAAACGACTTTCGGCATTGCAAGAGTCTGGAATTATGGAAGCAGGTGGGGAAGGCGGGATTGGCAGCAATGAACTATCGCCGCAACTCGTTAGTTCCGAAGGCACGGGTGACAAAAACAACATCAATCAATTCGGGAAATCAGGATCAAGCGATAGATGGCGACTGGACTCATTACCAGAAGCGCCCAGAACGCCATTCGAACTGAGAGCCGGTTTCATTATCCCTGGAACGTTAATTTCTGGGATCAATTCCGAGTTACCTGGGCAGATTATGGCCCAAGTTTCACAGGACGTGTTTGATACGGCAACCGGAAAATATTTATTGGTTCCGCAAGGCTCCAGATTGGTTGGTGTTTATTCAAGCGAAGTGGAATACGGTCAATCGCGTGTTCTTGTTGCATGGCAACGTATCGTCTTCCCCGATGGCAAGGCGATGGATATTGGCGCAATGCCGGGGGCCGATAGCGCGGGATATGCAGGATTCACGGACCAAGTAAATCATCACTTTGTTCGTATATTTGGTTCCGCACTGCTGATGTCGGCGATTACTGCCGGAATTACTTATAACCAGCAGCAGAACCAGCAAAACAACGGATACACGGCCCCTAATGCCAACAGTGCGATGAGTAATGCACTCGGACAACAACTAGGCCGTGTGACCTCCCAAATGATCGCGAAAAACATGAATATCGCGCCGACTCTGGAAATAAGACCCGGCTATCGATTCAACATTATCGTTACGAAAGATCTAACGCTAACCAAACCGTATCAAGCATTCGACTATTAAGGTTCACACCATAGGAGTAAGTTATGAAAAACAACAGCATTTTAGCCGCTAAAAAATTGATGTTAGGCTTGGTGATCGCTACAGCAATGTTCGCACCAACGATTTCACGTGCGGGCGTTCCAGTAATTGACGGCACAAATCTGACGCAAAACGTTATGACTGCCGTTGAAGAAGTCGCTCAGACATTGAAGCAAGTGCAGGAATATGCCACTCAACTGGAACAGTATTCAACGCAGTTGCAGCAATACGAAAATATGCTGCAAAACACTGCATCTCCAGTGGTCAATATCTGGGATAGAGCGACCGCAACAATGGGAAGACTTCGCGGAACCATTGATACCGTCACTGGTTATAAAGACAGGTTCGGAAACCTAGATAACTATTTGTCAAAGTTTAAAGACATCAACACTTATAGAGGCTCAGCATGTTTTAACGGCGAGGCCTGCACGGAAGCCGATTTAGCCGACTTACGCGATTCTGTTCACCTTGGTTCTGAGGCGCAACAAACAGCAAACAAAGCCGCAATCGAAGGCCTGGATAGCCAACAAACCGCTTTGGAGGCCGATGCCGCAACGCTTGAAGATCTTCAAGCGGCGGCACAAGGTGCCGATGGTCAAGTCAAGGCAATCGGTTATACCAATCAGCTCGCCAGCCAACAGGCCAATCAGCTTCTGCAAATTCGCGGGTTGTTGATTGCGCAACAAAACGCCGACATAACCCGAAATCAGGCTCTTGCAAATAAGGAAGCACAACAACAAGCGGCATCAGACAAGGCCCACGTTGTGCCGTATGCATACGGCGATAATGCAGGCTGGAGCATCAGGTAACTCCACATGTCCATTAAATATATCCTGGTGGTGATACTGATCGTGTCCGCGATTGCAACAACCGTAAGCAACTGGGACGGTCTTTTTAATCGCGGCGATGACATTTTGCCGGTCGCGGAGGAAGCGGAATCAGACACTGACACTGACACTGATGGCGAAGAGTTTGTTGTCAATGAAATAAATTGTCGACATGAAAATCTTGCTCGCATTGTGAATGAGAAAAAGCGGCGTCGACTAGCGTCGGCTTGTGCTCGCCGGGTGACGTTCGGTGCTGCCAACAATCGAAATTGGACGATCAAATGAATAAACAAATGTTATTGATTGCTACCATCCTGATAGCGTTATCTACTGACGCCTTAGCGGCAATAGATGGGCCGAACATTATGGATGATGTTCAAGGACGATTCGCCGCAGCAGCAGCCGGATGGGCCGACGCCATAACTGCGAGAGCAACCTGGCTATTCTGGGTATTGGCCTTAATTTCTATGGTATGGACACATGGCTTTTTATTATTAAGAAAGGCCGATATTGGCGAGTTCTATGCCGAATTCCTTCGGTTCACGATCACCACAGGGTTCTTCTGGTGGTTGTTGAGTAACGGTCCTGCAATGGCGACCGGCATATTTGCATCAATGCAAACGCTAGGGTCAAATGCGGCCGGCCTCGGAGTGGTAACACCGTCTGGCATTATTGATGCTGGATTCCAGGTGTTTGGCAAAGCAATTACAGCATCCTCCATCTGGGAACCAGTCGAGGGCGCTGCGCTGATTATCATGGGAGCGGTCGTACTGGTAATAATGGCCCTGATTGCTACGAATATGCTTGTGCTCTTTATTAGCGGCTGGATCCTTGCTTATGCCGGTGTGATTTATCTGGGCTTCGGCGGTGGCCGCTGGACTACGGACATGGCAATTGGCTTTTACAAAACGGTACTGAACGTCGCCATACAATTGATGGCAATGATTCTGATTGTCGGGATTGGGCAAGCCTTTATCAATGATTATGTCGCGGCAATGGAGGCCGATATGACCTACGCGGATATGGGCTCGTTTCTAGTCGCATCAGTGGTTTTATTGTTATTGGTCAACAAAGTGCCGCCAATGCTAGGGCAAGTCGCATTCGGTGGCGGAACTGGGGCACTTGGGCACGGATTTGGAGCTGGTTCAGCAATGGCGGCGGCGGCTACTGCCGGAGCCGCCATCGGCGTTGCTGGCGGGGCGATTGCCGCTGGAGCAACGAATATCGGAGGCGGTATTCAAGCCATTATGGCGGCGTCCAATAAAGCAGCGGAATTCGCCGGAAGTGGTGGGTCGGATTCAGCATCAAGGATGACCGCCGACTATCTACAAGGCGGCCAGAGCAATAGCGATTCATCATCCTCAAAAACGACGACACCGCTTGGTGAAGCAATGGGGGGAAGCAGTACGTCCAGCCGGGACAGCAACCCCAAATATGGCCCTTCAATGATAAAAAATCTGGCGACTGGTATTGGCGAAGTCGCAAAACAGAAAATCAGGGACAGAACCAGTAATACGTTCGGCGGCCAAGTCGCATCCGCAATTAGCAATAGCGGGCAAACAACACCCTCATTTGGTGGAGATAGCTTATCTGGATCCGATGAGGCAGTTGATCCAGCCGAAGAAGTCGCTGCATTCACTAACGGTAACAATAGCGGTAACGCGCAATCAGCATAACAGGTGAAAAATCATGAAAACGTTAAAACTTTGCATTATTGCAATCGGCATATTTTCCGCGTTAGTGTTTTCTCAACCGAAAACAGCTCGCGCGAATTTCTTAAACCAATGTCCGAGACAATAATATGCCCGCTATAGACATTCCTCCACAAAAACAAGAGCAGGTTGTTTGCGCGATTACTGCGGCAGAGAAATTTGATATACCAGCGAATATTGTGCTGGCTGTTGCCGAGAAAGAAGGCGGAAAACCGGGGCAATGGGTCAGGAATACAAATGGCACTTACGATGTAGGCCCGATGCAATTCAATACGTCCTACTTAAATCAACTGGCAAAGTACGGCATTACGCCAGAGGATGTAGCAAGCGCCGGATGCTACCCATACGATCTAGCTGCATGGCGGTTAGCTGTTCATATCAAAGACGATAAGGGTGACTTGTGGACCAAAGTCGCAAATTATCATTCAAGAACGCCTTATTACAATGGGATATACAAGGCGGATTTGATGGTACGAGCCAACAAGTGGGCCGATTGGCTAGATGTGGTTCTAAAGGGTGGAACTTTAGAGGTCCATCAAGCAAGGAAGACGGAGCCGGCACCCGCTCAGAGTCAACAGAATATCTTAACGGCGCAGTATCAAAGGCCGATGCAAATGCAGACGGCCACAACTTACATCCCTCGCAAAATTATGGTTAGCGCCGACTAACTGTCTCATTTTAGCCGCTAAAAAAGGAAGAATAGAATGAACTATCCACGTGTAGTTGTGGCAGATGGCACCATTGAAGCCATCAAGTGGTTTTCACTGATCCTTATGATTATCGATCACACCAACAAATATTTATATAAGGGCGGCATTCCTGTTTTATTCAACATAGGCCGCTTAGCGATGCCGTTATTTGTTCTGGTTCTCGCGTATAACCTTGCAAGGCCAATGGCGTTCGAGCGTGGCGTACATATCCGGATTATTAAGCGATTGGCGTTGTGTGGATCGTTGGCAACCCCGGCCTTCCTTGCTTTGGGCGGATTACTGGCCGGATGGTGGCCGTTAAACTTTATGTTTGCGTTGTTGGTTCTCACGCTCACCATTTATTTAATCGAGCATCAAACGATCACTGGCTACCTAGCTGCGGCGGTAGTGTTTTTACTTGGTGGCTCAGTGGTCGAATATTGGTGGCCTGGTCTTATTCTTGGCTTATCGGCGTGGTGGTATTGTAAAACGCCACAGCTTGCCCCGGTAATTATTGCAACTATATCCATTCTGTCATTACGTCTAATCAGTGGCAATTACTGGGCCCTGGCGGTATTACCGGTTGCATTGATAGCTTGTTTAGTGCGATTGCCCGTTCCGCGTGTCCAATGGGCGTTCTATGCCTTTTACCCATTGCACCTAACCGCTCTGTGGATCATTTCCATGACAGACACAACTTTCACCAACCTATAAGGAAGTATTTATGACCATAAAGCGCCTAGTCATACTTGCGTCATTTATGACGTTCGCAAACGTCGCAAAAGCGCAAACATTCCATATTGAGCCGATTACCTCAAACACGGTAGCCGATGTCGGCATCATTGAAATGCCACGATCAAATACCGTAACAGTCTTATTTGATAATCGGAGCATTACTTTTCGTCCTAGCATTAACGATTCGTCGGTTTTGGACGACGCCAAGAATGCCGCATTGATAACGGTTCGAGGCCGGACCAGTACGCCAATCCCGAGCGCTAAGGACGAGCAGCTTGCATTATCAAGGGCAGTATCCGCTAGAAATTACTTAATAGAGCGTGGCGTGTCTCCTTTGAAAATTCACGTGAATTACGCTTCCGGATCTGATTTTATCGCAGACAATTCAACACCCGAAGGGAGGCGTCAAAACCAGCGGGTGGAAATTGAACTGGTGTACGTCACACCGACAAGCAGTTACTCGTCAGTCACCCAATAGTAGGAAAGTACTTTGCCTACCCACAGTAACCTTGCCGGCACTTTTTGCGGTTTTACCAATCGCGCATTCAACCTTAAATTAAGCGATAATTGTTATTCTGTCCGTATGAACAATACGCCCCAGCAATGGTTTTTTACAATCAGAGAAATATATGGCAGCACTAGTAGAAGGCAAAGTAAAGTGGTTCAACGATGAAAAAGGCTTTGGTTTCATTGAACAAGCCGGCGGCAAAGATGTCTTTGTCCACTTTAGTGTGATCCAAGGCAGCGGTCGGAAAAGCCTGAAAGAAGGCCAGCGCGTGACCATGGAAGTGACCGCCGGGCCCAAAGGCCCACAAGCTGAAAACGTGACCCCTTTATAAGCATCTATTCATTGGCTAGCAAAGAGCGAAACCAGACCCGATGTAAATGCTTGTTTTTATTATAAAATTAAGCGGTTAATTTCCATTATTTAACATAACCTATCTTATGCGAAGTAATATCATAACTGGGCTAGGGGGCTCAGCTCAAACCTGCGCAATTTTTTAATCGTATTAAAAACAGTTACATAAAAATGCAAGATGCCAAAATTGCTTGATTAAACACATCCCTACTACTTTCCAGCAAGGTGAAGTTTTCTTTCGCTCGGGTGATGCCCGTGTAGATCAGTTCACGGGTAATAACAGGACTTCTGTTTTCAGGCAGCACCAAGGCAACGTGACTAAACTCCGAGCCTTGGGATTTATGAACCGTGATGGCAAAAGCGGTTTCCACATCCGGCAGCCGCATCGGCGATATCCAGCGTATCTTGATGTCAGCCAAGGGATCGTCGTTTGGAAATGCCACCCTCAGTTTCCCGTTGCTGTCTTTAAGGGCAATGCCGATATCGCCGTTCATCAGGCCCAAATTGTAATCATTCCGAGTCACCATGACGGGACGGCCTTCATACCAAAGGCTGGTTTTTTGTTGTGGAAACAACCAGTCTTCGATGCGCTGATTGAGCTCTTCTATTCCCCACACGCCACGGCGCAGAGCGCAGAGCACCTGAAAGGTATCAAAGGCTACCAGCACTTGTTTAGCCCAGTCATCGTATTGGGTGTTATCGGCAGGACGATTTTCCTCGATCACGGCCAGATAATAGCCATAGCCTTGACGATCATTGGGTTTGCCGTTGTCATTGACGCCGGCATTCAAGGTCACCAGCTTTTTTAACAAGCGGTTTGCCGCATCCGGATTAGGCTGTTCTCTCAGCTTTAAATACTCTGTACGCGGTTCAGGTATTAAATCCGCATAGGTGCTTAGATTATTTAAGACGGCTTGGGCTTGCTCGGCATTCCCTAGATTCACCGCTTTAGCCAGCTGGCCAATACCACTGAGTTCATTAAACCGGTGGCTATACCGAAGCATGATGGTTTGTTGGTTGATCGCCGAACCGGTAACTGTGGGGGCATCTAACAGCTCACCTGCATAATGGTTAATCCATGCCCGTGTCGACTCGTCGTAGGCACTGTTTTCGGCGCCAAAGCATAAATCCCCCATCACAGAACCGGCTTCGACCGACGCCAATTGATCCTTGTCGCCCAGCAATATTAATTGTGCAGTATCCGGTAGCGCATCCAGCAACGAGGCCATCATTTCCAGATCTATCATCGAGCCCTCATCGACAACCACAATATCCGCGACGATGGGATTATCTCGATGATGAATAAATCGCCGAGAGTCGTGCCGGCTTCCTAGCAAGCGATGCAACGTGCTGGCTTTCTTGGGGATGGCTTGTTTGATGTCCTCACTGACGTTTAGATGATCCAGCGCCTTGCCAATGGATTCACTGACCCTAGCGGCCGCTTTGCCGGTGGGTGCGGCTAATAAAATATTCAGCTTTTTCGTGTGGTTTGATTCGTATTGGGCTAGGTTAATCAATAGTGCTAAGAGCTTCGTCAACGTCGTGGTTTTACCGGTACCCGGTCCTCCGGTAACGATGGTAAACCGCGAACGCAAAGCCAACACACAGGCGATTTTTTGCCAATCTGGGATCTTTGAGTTTTCAGCTGTTTCAGGGACAGCAGGAAACAAGTCTGTTAATTGATCGCGCAACGCGACGGGCAAATGCTCTCGGATTGGCTGCAAGCGTTGTTGGATACTCGTATTCAGGGTTTGCTGATAGTGCCAGTAACGCCGTAAATATAAACGCCCCCCTTCCAAAACCAAAGGTGTGCTGCCCTGCCCCAACGCAACCAGCTTCGATTGTTTCAGCGCCGATAGCCAATGGTCTAAATTAAATGCTTGCAGCGCCGATAACTCGCGGTTTGCCAATTCATGCTCGACTTTCCAGGCATCATCGGTCGGAATGGCCAGCGTTAAGCCAGGCTGTTGACAGAGTTTTTCTAAATCCAGATACACTTCACCTCGATCCAGCTGGTGACTGACCAGAGCCCCGGCCCACAGGACGGCATCCCTCGCATTCTGATCCTGATCGAGCAGAAAACGGACGAAAGCTCTGTTCAAGTGGCTTAACCAACCCCGCACTATCCATTGATCCATGTTTTCAAGTACGGATAATCCCTGCGTCATAGTGTGTCTCCATTCAGCGTCGATGCCGAAAACAGTTTATCCAGGCCTTCGATGAGTTCACGCGGCGGTTTAGTCAACAGCCGGCCACCGCTTGGGCTTTGCGATCCACGCAGAAACAAGTAAAGCCCGCCGCCAATATGTTTTTCGTAATCGTACTGTGTACCCAACCGCACCTTCAGCAAACGATGCAACGCCAATAAATAGAGTGAATATTGCAAATCATAGCGTTTTGACAGCATCGCCTGTTCCAGTGCCTGTAGCGTATAACTCGCATCATCATTGCCCAGGCTATTAAACTTGTAATCCACTACGTAATATTGCTGCTTATACACAAACACCAAATCCATAAAGCCTTTTAATAAGCCGTTGACGAATCTTGGCAGCAAACTCGGCCGGGGTTGTCCGGCAAAGGTATGTCGGGTCACCAGCTGGTCTAAGGTTTGAACATTTACGGAGTCTGCCCCCAGCAGAAACTCCATTTCAGCCTGATAGTCATCGGCACCCAGTTGAGCCAAACTCAGGTTTTCACCTTCCAACAAGGGCATGCTTAACCAGACCGATAATGCCGAGGCAATAATCTCATGTTTGTGGGCCCATTCAGTGGCCGAAAAGCCCTTTTGGATTAACTGTAGACCGAGCGCCGGATTGGCCTGCACAGCCGAAAAACCTAATTGAGCGCATTGCTCCAGCAGGTCATGAATCAACACCCCAGGCCCTGAGCCTCTGGCTAAACCGTGGATGCCGGCCAGTGGCTTTAGCATCGGCGCGACATTCAGGTCCGCTTCATCATTTTGTTTATCGTCCCGAGCGTTTTCCAGCTCCTGCGGCAGAGGCGGTTGCTCTTCCTGAATCAACGAGGTCTCTTCAATTTGCAAGGCGCTGTAGCTCGCCACCCACCAATTATTGGCAATTCTGGCGGCGGCGATTCGCGTGGATTCCAGCTGGTCCGTTTGCTGCGGGGCCAGGTAAGGCTCATCGGTGATGGTGGGTAAACCGGTCAACAGGATGGACTCGCAACTGCCTTTCAGGTGCGTCAGTTGTAAACCCAACGCGCCGACGGACAGTCCGGCTTGCCAGTTCAACAGCGAACCCATGGCGGTTTTTTCCAGCTGGCATTCCTTGGTGTTGCCGAATTTAATCGGCGCTATCCCTAACCAGCAGGCATGCTGCGCTCGAGTCATGGCGACATACAGTAAGCGCAAGTCTTCCTGCAGGCGTTCTTCATCGCTTAACGCCCTAATGTCATCCGCCTTCGTCAAATCGATGTTGAGGATTTGCTGTTCATCGTGATAGCGGTAGTGGGTATTGAAACGGCTGTTGATTTCCCGAAAGCTGCATATAAAAGGCAGAAACACCAAGGGATACTCGAGGCCCTTGGATTTATGGATGGTGACGATTTTGATCAGATTGGCATCGCTTTCCAGACGGATAATACCTTCGTCGCCGGATTGACTACTTTCGGCTTCGATAGCCTCCGCCAGATAACGGATTAAAGCCTGCTCGCCTTCGAGCTGGCCGCTGGCTTGTTGCAGAAGCTCCGCCAGATGCAATAGATTAGTGATGCAGCGTTCGCCTTCACTATCCGCGGTGAGCCGCGCATGCAAGCCATAATCGCTCATCAGTTGCCGCAAGGTCGGCAAAATACCATCCTGTTGCCAGCGCGCCTGATAACCCAGGAAACGTTCCAATTGCTCTTCCCAGCCGGGCTCATCTATCGCCAGTTGCTGCAGCGCTTGATAAGACCAACCAAAGGTGGCGGTACTTAACGCGGTGCGCACCTTGCGTTCATTACGCGGTTCGGCGAGCGCTTTCAGCCACAACAACAGGTCTTTCGCCTCACGGCTGGCAAAGATCGAGTCGCGCTCGGACAGATAAACACTACGCAATTGGCGTCTGGCCAGTGCGTTTCGCATCACCTTAGCTTCGGCGCCGCTTCTGACTAAAATCGCAATATCCGAAGGTTGTAAGGACTTTAACTTTTTTGATGATTTAAAACCGGTACGGCCTTGCGTCGCCAAATTCAGCAAGCCCACAATCTCGCTGGCCGTCACTTCGGCCATGGTTTGCCGATATTCCGGCAGTCCCACGGGCTTTAGCTGGCCATCGGCATCGGTGATATCCCAATGCCAGAGCGTTAAGGCCGGCGCCGCCAGATCGTTGATGACCCATTCATCCTCACGGCCCTGGGCGGCCACAGCAGTGAACGGCAAGGGATTATCATTCTCGCGTTTGAACCGAAAGGCCCCGTTGGGCTGCTGATCGGCATATAGAAAGACCTGATTCACCGCGTCCACCAGATGTTGGGTAGAGCGGTAGTTAGTGCCTAGCGTGTAATGCCTCCCCGCCGTATCCTCATGTGCCCTGAGATAGGTATAAATATCGGCGCCCCGGAACGAGTAGATCGCTTGTTTGGGGTCGCCGATCATCAAACAACCCAATTCTGCATCACCCTCTACCGGATACAGGGTGGAAAAGATACGGTATTGCACCGGGTCGGTATCCTGAAACTCATCGATTAAGGCGATGGGGTATTGCTGGCGAATCACGCTTGCCAAGCGCTGACCGTTGTTGCCTTGCAGGGCTTGATCAAGGCGGGTCAGCATGTCATCGAACGTCATCCGCGCCACACGTTGCTTTTCACTGTCGTAACGATTGCGAATCCAGTGGATGGCGTGTTTGATCAGTTCAATTTTTAAGTTCGGTAGCCCAGCCAGTTGCCCCGGCAATTGGCTAATCGCCTCAAAGCCGGGATGCACGGGCGGCGTTTGGCCGGCATTGGCGAGGTTTGCCATACCGGCCGGCGATAGGCTTTTAAACCCCGTTCCGAGTTCAAGCGACGCCTGATTCGGATCAGAACTCCAGGAGATAAGTTTATCGATCCAATTCTGAATGTAATTGGATTTATAGTTTTTACCAGGCAATACTTTGCTTTTAACGGCTGCTTCCAATAGGGATTTAATTTCATTCGCCCATGTCCCCCATGGCTGCTTGAGTGATTGCAAAGCCTCTTGTTTGGCGGTATTGGTTGCTGTCATCAAAGTTTTGATGTCTTGATCGGGCGTTAGGCAGTTCGCGATCGGATCGGCGTTATTTAACAGCGATCGAATTTCCCCGAGTAAGTTATCCGGTTGCTGAAAAAGGCTATAGAGCGCCAGAAAGTCCGGGTCATCGTGCGCCATTTCGTAATAGAACGTGCGCCAATAATCTCTAACGACTTCGTTCAACAGTTCGGTATCGTCGGTATTGACCTCCTGATGAAACAGGCTGCCACTATCGAACGCATGTTGTTGCAACATACGATTACACCAGCTATGGATGGTATAGACAGCCGCTTCGTCCATCCAGTTGGCGGCCAGTTCCAGACGCCGGGCACAGGCTGACCAGAGAGCCGGATCATAATCCGCGCGGATGGCTTCCAGAAAGGCATCGCTTTTCACCGGTTGCTCACGGAAAAAACGCGCGACCTGGCTAAGACGTTCTCGAATCCGTTCGCGCAACTCTTTAGTCGAAGCTTCGGTAAACGTGACCACCAGAATTTCCGGTGGCAATAACTCACGCCTTGGAAGCGAGTCGTCGGGTTGATGCCCCAGTATCAAGCGCACATAAAGTGCCGCAATGGTATAAGTCTTACCCGTCCCGGCGCTGGCCTCAATCAAGCGGGTCCCGGACAAGGGAAACGTCACCGGATTTAACGCAATAGCCGTACTCATTCTGACGCTCCCTGTGCGATTTCGGTTTGCTGGATTTGATTAAAGGCCGGTTGATACAGCGTTTCCACCCAATATTGAAAAGCCTTGTCTTGATCGGTGTTTTGACCCGACTTTTGAGCGGTTTCCTGAGGGCTTTGGTTTAAACTGGCAAAATCCGGAAAGAATCGTGTCAGATAGGCATCATAATCTACCTCCCCTGGCGTCCAATCATCCCCTTGGTATCGGCTGATGGCTTTTTCCAGGGCTTTATCCTGATCACTGTTGGCAGCGGCGGCCAGCCAGGCAAAAGCGGTTTTGCAGGCCACCGGCAACGGGGCTTGCATGCCTTGGTGATACGCTTCGACCAGGGATTGCAGGTGCGCATAAGCTTCGGCTTGATCAATGGCGGGGATTTCAATCACCGTATCGGCGGCAATCACCAGCGTCTGTACCGGTAAATGATCGGCACACGCCGCCAGATGCTGCACCCAATGTAATAACAAATTGGGGTATTTGAGGGTCTTGTCTTTATTGATCAAGCGCTGAGCGGTCAAATAAATCAAGCCATCCCCCTGCTGATCGCTGCTACGCCGTAACTGGCTCAAATCACCCGTCAACTGTACCGTCACCCCATCGGTCAGGGTAAAGAGCGGCAAATGGGTGGCATGAGCTTCGAGTTCGCTGGACCAGATGGGCAGTATTGCTTGGTACTGCTGCCAGGCCAATTTGACCGGTTCGCTGATGGCGTCATAGGTGGCCTGAGCAAATCCGCCTAAAGGCAGCAGGCCCTGCTGGGCCATGGCGGATTGTTGCTGGGTAAAAAACGCCGCGGTGTCATCGAGATCGGCGCCGTTCGCCTGTTCGCTGTTTAAGCGTTGCAGCAAGGCTTCACTCAATACATAGGCTTGCAACGCGTCAAAGCCAAACGGTTCATGATCTTCGCTGGTGACCGTTTCCTCATCGAAGCCAAACTTCAGGGTATGATTGCAGAAGGCTTTGACTGGGGCTTTTAAAAAGCGGGCCAGCGACTCCAGAGAAAGCGTGAACCCTTTTGCTTCCAGATTGGGTACGGATCGCTCGGATAAATGTCTATCCGTTGCCGGCTCATACCATTCCCGCGCATAGGTAAACAGCCGCGGATCACGATTTTGCAGCACATAGGCCAAACTAAACGGTTGCAGTGGATGTTCGACGGTCAAGGACGCCAGTAAGGAAACCTCATCCGCAAGCCGCCATCCCTGAGCTAACACTTCGCGTAATTGACTGATCAACACCGAAGGCGGTCGCTCGCTGTTATCGCGGATGCTGCGCCCTACCCAGCTGATATACAACTGCTGTCTCGCCGACAATAAGGCCTCCAGAAACAGGTACTGATCGTCCTGCCGGCGCGAACGGTCGCCGGGACGATATTGGCCTCGTTGGCTCATCAGATCAAAGCTGGGTGCTTGTTGATTGCGCGGATAGTCGCCGTCGTTCATGCCCAACAGGCAAATCAGCCGGAATGGAATAGCGCGCATCGGCATCAAGGTACAGAAATTGACGCGGCCGCTGAGGAAACGTTGCTGCAAGGACGGTTCATCCACGCTGGAGAGCCAGGCCTCACGCACCACATTAATCGGCATCGTATCCGTTTCCGTTAAACCTGCTTGCTCGCAGGACTGGCCCCACTTAGCTAAGGAACTGGTCAGCGTTTCCAAGGTTTTTCGTTCCTGGTCGTTGCTGACGCTAAAAAAGTCGTCCAGCAGTGCTAACAGGGTCCGTTGCCAATCTTTGGTATTTTGTTCACGCTTGAGTAACAAGGCGAATTTCTCAAGTGTCTCCAACAGAAAGGACAAATCGCCCACCCATTGCGCCTCCAGCCCACCAATTTCGGGATAAGGCTCGATCTGTGCAAAGGCTTCGCCGGCACCCACCGCATAACCTAATAACATTCGGCGTAAACCAAACTGCCAGGTATTGGCCTCCAGATGGGACGGCATACTCACCGCCTGGGTACGTTGTTCGGCATTTAAGCCCCAACGAATGCCGGCTTCTTCAATCCATTGGTGTAATTTGGGAATAGCCGCTTCATCGATAGTAAAACGTGCCCGCAGTGCCGGCACTTCCAGTAAGCCCAGAAACTCGCTGACGGCAAAACGCGATTCCGGTAAATTCAGTAAGGCCTCGACGGCCACCAGCATGGGGTTTTGACCGCGTTGCTGTTGGTCGGCCAAACTGTAGGGAATATAGCGCGGATCATCCGCTTGAATCTGGCCAAACACCGCGCGGATATGCGGCGCATATTGATTGATGTCCGGCACCATCACAATCACATCGCGCGGGTAAAGCGGTTCCCGGTTTTGTTTGGCGGCGGCAAAACGGGCGAGCAATTGATCGTGCAAAATTTCGACTTCCCGCTGCGCGCTATGGGCAATATGAAAGGCGATGGAATCATCCGCTGCGGGTAGGAGCATGGGCTCTTCCGGCAAAGGCTCCAGATCAAGAATGGACTGCTGGAGATGTTGCAATAAGCTGCGTTGACCGAGTTCCCCATAGTCTTTGAATAGATCGATTTTGTTCTGCGGCCAATGCCAGTGCTCATAGTGCTGGGTTTCATCAAAATGGTCCAGCAAGCGAATGTAATCACGGCCCTGTTTACCCCAGGCGGCCAATAACGGCGGCGCATGAAGGTGCAGTTCTTCGGCGGTCAATGAGGAGGTCATCCCCGCTTTATAGGACTGCCGCCGCCGCTCGGCTTTGAGAAGTTCCTTGTCTTCGATAATATCGGCCCAGTAGTGCTGGCAAGGGTTATGGACAAATAAGACAATCTGACAAAACTTGCCCAGCTTGGCCAACACTTCAAGCGATTGTTGCGGCAGGGACGACAACCCAAACAAAATAATCCGCCGAGGAATCCCCGCTGGACGTTGATCCAGCGTGTCGATATGCGTCATAAACTGGGCATGCACCGATGCTCGACTGGCGAACTGCATCGACGCCTCGCCCAAATCCTCAAGCACCGCCCGCCATAAAAGGGCTTGCCAGTGCTGTTGTTCGGGCAGAGGCTTGATCTCACCGTGGGCGTTGCGCAACACATCATTCCCTTCGGCCCAATCCGAAATCCAGTCCGAACGGTACACCTGATATTGGTCGAACAGATCTGCGAGTTGTTCGGCCAATTGATAGCGTTTACGGCTGTTGCTGTCATCCGCCAAAAAGCCGGCCAGGGTTTCAAAACCAGATTGAGTGATCAGCTTGGGCAACAAACGATACAAACGCCAAATCAGCGGGGCTTTGGCCAGGAGTTGCTCTTTGGGAATTTGCTCGCCCAATACCGCACGATAGGCACTCCAGATGAACAACGAGGGCAATTGCACTTTAGTCGCGGCGACAATGCCTAATAAGGCGTTTTGGGCCAAGTTTTGTTTCAACCACTGCCCCATGCCATTGCTCTGCACCAGGAAAATCTCGTTTTCCAAGGGGGCTAGCGGGTGTTGGCGTAGCCAATATTCCAGGACATCCCGGAGTTCTTCCAGTTGATTGGAATGAATCACGGCAATACCGCTATCCAGTGGGCTGGTGTGATTTGATGCGGTCATTATATGTTGCCCTATGATTTTAGTGATCGACTCGGTGCATCTCGCCAAGGATCAGCTTGGCTACTGTCACCCCTCCCCCTAGCCTGTGGATCGGTGCGTCTAGCGTTTTTGGGTTGACTTTAATCCGGCATTTCATAACCTGGCGCCAGTAGTGCAGTGGAAACGCCATATAACGCGAGATGATTTTTAAGCCAAAGTCGGTATTCCTTTCCTTTTAGCTTATGATCGGCTGAACAATCAACGATCCATTGGCGAAGTACATACCCGGCGACTGCCGCTCTCAATTTAAGGTGCAATACACCGTTTGTCATGCCGTAATCGCACTCAATAATTTCAGGGTGTTCCTGATTGGGGTGTGGTACCAAATCTAATTCAACAATGCGATTCCACTGGATATCGGCAGAGGGTAGCTCATCACTCTGAACAGTGCTGTCTTCAATGAACTGGCTTTTCCGGACCCGAGTGAAAACGAAATCACGAAATTCGTTTGATTTTCGATCAAAAGCACGAACGTGCCAACGCAGCCCATCGTTGACCAGGGCAAACGGGGCAATCTCACGGGTTGATGCTCCGCTTGAATGCGATGAATACTCGATGCTCACTATTTTTTGTTGATGAATGGCTCGAGTAATGGGCGCAAGAATCGCCATTGTCGGCTGGTTTAAGATTCTGGGTAATTCACAGGACAGCAAAGATCCGCCGCCGCCACTAATGCCGTCACCGAATCCCTGAGAAAGAGCAGTCAAGACTCGTTCGGGTACATGATTAAAGGCTGGTACGAAGCCCTTCCCTATCACATAGTATTTTGCTTTGTTATCAAAGCTAATGTTGTCAGGAAAGATTTCTCGGTATTGGGCAAAATCCCTTGTCGCAACTGCCGGGGCGACTCCGAAGCGCTGAATCAAATCCTGTCGCCCTACATCCCCGAGAAAATACAACCGAAACTCAATGAAGATGAGCCGCTCCCGTTGGGCATGACTAAGCGTATCAATGGTGTCTGGATAAGGGGCAATGGTATTCATGGAGGGGTATTCTATAGATCTGGCAGGACAAAGCAACTTATTGAGCAATTGACATAATCAAAACGATTATGTATTATAAATACGTAGATCATTACTTATACCCAATGGAGGTCGCATGGCTACAAATCCACCGAAAGGCGATGGGCATCGCAATGGCGCAGTAAGGGATCGTTCACAAACTCAAACTCCATCAGGACATTGGGTTAAGCGCGATACCGATACGGGACGATTCATGGATGTTAAATCCGACGGAAAGCCCTTTAAAGGTGTAACGAAAGAAAAGTAAATCACGAGCGGCTTCTGTATTTTTTACTTAATCGACAGAAGCCGCTTTCTTAAATGACATCATCAAACTTATCGGATAAATATTATGGGTCGCAGAAAAAGACAATCTACTACTGAGGATGCGTTAGAGCTTTTATTTGAATTGACCGGTTTGTATTGGCAAATCGGTGCGATTGCCAGCGTCATTCTGACACTTGTTTCATTCAATACTTATACCTGGGTCGATGAACAATATGTTAAAGCACTGTCATCACCCTTTTTAGGACAACTTGCTTACAGCTATGGCTGGGTAATTTATTTACTACCTTTAATTATTCTTGGTCTAGCAATGATGTGTTGTATGAAATCTTACGATTCCTACCTTAGAGGTCATTTTTAAGGCTGGCTGTCAAATAACGTTTCTCGGACATTCGCTTAATTAGCTGCTTTTGAACGTTCACAGCGTTGTCCGGTTGAGAATTTGGCTACTTTGGGAGCATTTTTGTTAACCAGCCCTCTTGAAGTAGGGTAAATGCGCACCACCTTGGAAGCAAAGCTGAGTGTTCTGGTAATTTTGCAAACATATTCGCCCTCATCGCAGCAAGGAGGCCGGCCCGTTCCCGGTCGTTTAGAACAACACCAGGCCCACGGGGATAAACAATGGCTCTAACCAACACCGAGCTTCGTTACTACGACAGTAACGTGCTCCGCCTATCGGCGGATAAGCGCAAAGAATACCATGCCCAGGTCGATCGACTGATCGACGCACTCCGTAAGAGTGTTAGGGACAAGACCGAGATCAAGATCACCAAAGTCGTGAAGGCTGGGTCCTTCGCAAAATACACGATTTTGAGGAAGACCACCTACGATCCAGTCGATGTCGATGTAGTCTTCTACATTTCCGGGCGCGATGCAAACAAGGAAACTTTCGATAGTCTCAGCGCGATGATCTACGATCTCCTGATCAAAATCTATCCGACCAAGTCAGTTGAGGATTTCGAAATCCAGCGCAAAGCCGCGACTGTGACTTTCGTCGGAACGGGATTGAGCGTCGATATCGTGCCAGTGATCGAGGACGAATCCCGACCGGGCTATGGCTGGCAATACGACATCCATGATGGCTCGAAAATCCAGACGTGCGCGCCCTGCCAGATCCAGTTTGTACAGGACCGCAAGAACCAGGATGGCGATTTCCGCACTTTGGTCCGGATGGCGAAGAAGTGGCGAAACTACGCAGAGGTTAAACCGCTCAAATCTTTCGCCATCGAGTTGATCATGGCGCATGTGCTCGCCTCGCAGGGAAAAGACGGCAGCATCGAGCAGCGCTTCCGTAACTTTCTCCTTTATATCGCGCAATCGGGCCTAAAAGATCAAATCAGCTTCCCCGAAAACACAACTCCATTCGGAGTTTTTTCTGATCCGGTCGTGATCCTTGATCCGGTTTATAGTCTCAACAATGTTACAAGCCGGATTTCTGAGGCGGAGCGGCAAGAGATCGTCGCAGCTGCCCAGGAAGCTTGGGAAACGGCTAACTTTGCATCGGTTGAGAACGACAATTCGGTCTGGAAGGAGATTTTCGGTCCAGGCTTCAAGGTGGAGGATTGAGATGAGTCAGACACGAACCGCCTCAACGACCTACACCACGACGGACATTGAGAACGTTGTCCGGCGTATGAAAGCCGACCTTGCTATGATCGCAGACAGCACGGGGGCGTGGACGGCACAGCAAGCTGCGGACTATGCCTACGATATCGAGGTGCTCGCGAAGGCCGGCTATCTCGCATGGCTGGATATAACTCTCTTGCAGTCTGGTATCGAATTGAAAGCCGTACGTTTCAATGTTGATACTGATGCAGGAGCTTTGACCACGAGCCGTCCCGGCGGCGTATTGTGGCCACGTGTGTCGGGTGCAAACCTCCGTATCGTAATCAGCTACACCGACGCCTATACGAGCGAAGCCCAAGAGGCGACTCGGAAAAAGTTGAAAATCGGCTGGACCACATCCTACGACGATACCAGTCATTCGAGACTCAACTCCTCGGGTGGACGCAACTATGTGAGCAATGCCTATGGCATGCTAAGAAAGGATTGGGCAGCATGAACCAAGCAAATATCTTTGATAGCGAAACGCCACTGCCGAATGATCCTTTGGCTCGACGGGAAAAGACCTTACTTGGTTTCGACAGCCGCTATGCCCGTGTTCACGACCAACTTCGCCTGCTGTTGAATGTCGGTGCGCTAAGCGATTGGAACCGAAAAAATCACGGCGGTAAGCTAGCGATTTGCGATCTTGTCGCCGAACAGTATCCACTTGTCATCTTTCATGGCGATGTCGGCACCGGCAAAACGGCGATGGCAGAGTGTATCGCGAATCGGCTGGTGGCGGAGACGAGAAGCTCAGAATCAATTCTGTTCAAGCTCTCCAATCGTGTTCGTGGCAGCGGTATGGTTGGCGAAATGGGAACGTTACTCACCGAAGCGTTCCAAAGAATTACGAAATCAGTGGGAAAAACCCGCAGAGCGATCCTCATTATAGATGAGGGCGACAGCCTAGGTGCTTCTAGGGCTCAAGCCCATAGCCACCATGAAGATAAGGTGGCAGTAAACACGCTGATCCAGGGTGTAGACGACCTTAGGCAATATGGAGGCCGGATTGTCGTTATTCTCTGCACAAATCGACTTTCCGTTCTTGATGCAGCGCTACGCCGTCGTGCCGCGATTATTGAAGAATTCAAGCGGCCTTCAGATGATGAACGCCAGCAGCTTTTTCAAATGGACCTCGAAGGGCTCAACCTTTCACTGGCCCAGATTGGCGAATTAGTTCGTGCAACCGGTGCACATCAACCACACCCCTCTTGGACCTATTCTGACATTCGGACCAGGTTGTATCCCGCCGCACTCGCAAAAGCTTATCCCAATCGGGCACTCCAGTTTGACGATCTACTCTCAACGACAACCACGCTCCAGGCGTCTCCCATCATGGAGGATCGGTGATGGCAAAATCCCCCCTATTCGGACGACGAATCCACATCTCAGGTAGCGTTGTGAATGACCTGACGATCGCCCCGACTAATGACGTCGAAGACGCACGTACTCTCGTTGGATGTTTGGTCAAAGAACTTGTCAAGCGAGGAGCGAACTTCGTCATTCCTGTAGACGCTGAGCCGCTACGCAAGGTTGACGAGTTACCGGTTTGCTTCGACTGGCTTGTTTGGAAGGCTGTGAGGGACAACCTCGCTTTTCGGCCTCCCAATGCTCCAGGACCGCTTGCCGTAGCGGTTCAGCATCATAAGACAGAAGAACAAATCCCCGAAGCATTTGTTGATATGTGGGATGAGTTACGCACCACTCAACTGGTTAAGATTGAGAGCGCCGCACAATGGAACATGAACAGCAAACGCATGGAGGTGCAGGCGCGTTATGGCGATATTCTCATCACTTTAGGCGGAGATGAAGGGGTTCTATATTTAGCAAACCTTTATCACGATGCCGGCAAGCACATTGTGCCGCTCAATCTTCCTCTTTGCTCTGAAAGCAAGGGTTCTCGGCGGCTCTATAACTTCGGTTTGGCTAGCTCCCAAACCCGTCGCATGTTCCAGATCGCAGACGACGGAGACGCCCATGATTGGATTAATCGAATTAGTTTCCCTAAGCGGCAATCGATTATTGATCGTGTGTCGGCGCTGGTGGAGCTACTTGAAGCGTTGGAACGCCCTAAAGCCTTTGCGGTGCGCCTGCTAAATCCCGACCATGACGATTATGACGACGTACAAAACTTCTTCGACGTTGTGGCTAAGCCTGTGCTTGAAGACGAATTTGGTTATCGCCTGATTGTTATCGATGGACGGCAGACCTATGAGCACGCGCGAATTGATCAGGAAATATTTGCCAAACTACATCGTAGTAGTATGGTTCTGGCCGATATCACCGGAGCACGCCCAAATTGCTTTCTGGAATTGGGCTATGCGCTTGGACGAGGTCTGCCCACAATGGTTACTGCAAGAGATGGAGCGGACTTGCCTTTCGACATCACGACCTTCGCCGGTCATCACTGGAAAATCGACGGCAGTGCGGATGATCGCAGAAGAGCTTTTAGGGAACACTGGTACGCCATTCGCAACCGCCCTACGATTGTTCCCACGGAGCCACTGATTTTATGAGCGACAAGCGCGAGGTGTTTGTGTCAGTCGATGTAGAGACGTCTGGACCGATCCCCGGCGAGTTCAGCCTACTCTCTATCGGAGCATGCAGTGTTTTCAATCCAGAAAAGACGTTTACTTGCAAACTAAAACCTATCACTAGTGCCTTCGATCCGAAGGCGTTGGAGGTGGCAGGGCTTTCGATGGAAGAGCTAGCGAAGCTTGGACTTGAGCCACCATCGGCGATGAGTGGCTTCTCTCAATGGTTGGATAGTTTGATTGAGCGCGATGACTCTATCGTTTTTGTCGGCTTCAACGCGCCTTTCGACTGGTCGTTCGTTAACTATTATTTTCACCGCTTTTTGGGCGAAAATCCATTCGGTTTCACGGCACTCGATATCAAGGCGCTATATATGGGAGCAACCGGTTGTTCTTGGCACGATACGCGGTCCAGTAAGATCGCAGAGCACCTGAAGCCGACGCTGACTGGTACGCACGATGCACTGCGCGATGCCCAATACCAGGCAGAGATTTTTCGATTGATTTGGTGTAATTTTATTGCTATTCACCGAGACTGAGAAAATTCTCTATTGGGATGCTGTTGCATTGGCCTGTTCCTTGATACTTTTAACCTTCAAGTCAGCCAATGCCTTAATGCTTTGCTGCTGTTGATCGATGATATCTATCGTCAGGCGTAATATGTTGCGAGGACGATACTTGGAATCTATTCAAAGAAAAGCATCCGAAATCCCTGTAGCAAGATTGGCGAAGAAAGTCCGAAGCGCACCCGACTTGGAAATCAGGCGGCTCTCGATCTGGATACCGACGATTTTCACCGCCTCCACGTTGGCCTGCTCAAAAACTATGCACGTACCAGCGGACTGAGGTGCGTCTCTAGGTTGGGCAGGATACGCGAGTACCACCAAGTTGCAGCCTGTGGCCCGGGAAAATGCCAGAGCCTCGTAGATCTCAGCCTCTGTGATGCGAAGATGCCCCTTCTCCACGTGGCCCTTGTACTTGGCATCCAGCAGCATCCTGGGCCTTGTGCCCTCGGGCTCAATCACGCAGTCCGGGTACACCGAAAGCTTGCTCACAGCACCTGTGCTGATCTTGGTCTTGGTGCCCAAAGGGTAGCCACGCTGGGGCACTACGGTTCTGCGTCCAAAGCCCAATCGTGCAGCCACCGTTAAAAGGTCTTCCCACACCCGCCAAGTATCTACCAAGTAGCCAGGTGCATGTGCTTGACCCTGTTTGTGGTTGAGGCCCAAGCCGCCAAGCACATCAATAGACAGCTCGTGCAACTTAAGCGCCCAGCCCCACCATATCGTTGGCCAGTTGCCCTATGATTTAATCAGTGTTACTGAACGGTAGTAACTCGTCGATGCGGCTGTTGGGCCAGGTGGGGAGTTTTTCCAGAGTGTCTTTTAGCCAGGCGGCCGGATCGAGGCCATTGAGTTTGGCGGTGCCTAGCAGGGTTTGAATGACGGCGGCTCGTTGGCCTGCCCGTTCCGACCCAGCGAACAGCCAATTCTTTTTGCCCAAGGTTATGGGGCGAATGCTGTTCTCGACCTCTGGCTTCGGCGGTGCCATCCTCGCCATCGGCACAGACATCAGGCTTGTAAGGACGCTATTCTCCGGGAACCAGGCACGGGTTGGAGGCGCTGTCTGCTCCTGGGGCCAACCCGTCAAGAACAATATCTGGAGTACGCAGGCCAACGCCAACACTTCCACTGCCCTATCGTTGTCGCGTGTGCGCTTCCGTCAGAACACCGCGCAGTTCGGGGGAGGAGCGGTTGCTTGGTCAGGAGCAATCGTAGGCGACTCGGCGCTCTTCGCGCAGAACCATGCTGACGCCGGTGCGGCGATCGCGCATTGGAGTGCCATTAAGCTGCCACCCCACTTCCAATCGGCCTTCTCGGAGCTTATTGCGATGACGACGGAGCTGCCTCAATCACTCGGACTTGCACGAGGTGTCTTCGTTGAGAATCAAGCGCGCGCTGAAGCCCCCGCCATCCTGGGGGGAGCTGCAAAGGTCGCACTAGGAAACGCCCTCATGGTACGTAATACTTTGTCCGCACAAAGTGGGCAGGCCGCTACGATCGAGGGGGACGACCTCGAGCTGGCCAACTCCTCGATTGTTGACAACGCCACGGGTGGCATAAAGTTGCCGACCACCGGACAGCAGGCCCGAGTCGTCAATATGTAGTGGTCAACTTTTTTCGGACACGCCAATAGGTTGTTGCGCTGCCATTTTCAATTCATAGGCATTGGGAGGCAGGTAGCCCAATGACGAATGCAAGCGCCGACTGTTGTAGAAGTTGACGATGTAGTCTGTCACGTCACGGATGGCCTCGGCGTGGTTGGCATACTGGCGACGCCAGACACGTTCCATTTTTAGATTCAGAAAGAATCGCTCCATCACCGCATTGTCCCAACAGTTGCCTTTACGGCTCATACTGCCTTGCAAGCCATGGCGCGCCAGTAGCTCCCGGTATTCGTGACTGGCGTATTGACTGCCCCGATCGGAGTGTACGATCAGGCCCGGCGGTGGTCTTCGCTGGGCTATGGCAATCTGCAAGGCGGTGCAGACCAATTCCGCCGGCATATTGGGCGCCATGGCCCAACCGACGATTTTTCGCGAATACAGATCCAGCACCACGGCAAGATACAGCCAGCCGCTCAGCGTGCGAATATACGGGTGAGTAGACCGAGGGAATTTCACCCTCAGCCCCTCGCAGAACCGGACGTGAACCTCTCAGCTCATCCGGCTCCCATCATCCAGCCATCGGGGCATAGCCCGCCTCCCAATGTACGAATGCGTGTGGCAAACTTGCTGCGAGCTGCCCCAGCGTTCGCCAGGCTCGGGTTTTATGCCGAGCCAGTCGCTTGCTTTTACGCATCAACCAGCGCACCAGGTAAGCATTCAGGTGCCGCCAAATAGAGGCCATGGCCGAACCATAAAATCGACCGTAATAACCCTGCCATCCTCGAAGAACCGGATTGAACATCAGAGACAGATCCCGCAATGTCTTGTCGCATTTCAGCTGCAGATGCCATCCCCGTATGGTTTGCCGCATGGCTTTGAGTGCCTCACGACTGACCGCAGGCGCGAAGTTCACATACACGCGGCCATACTTGTCTACCGCTTTACGCGGCCTGAAGGTATAGCCGAGAAACGTAAACGCCGTAATCGGATAGTTTTCCTGTCGGTTAATGTCCTTGCAGTACACGATCCGTGTCTTATCGGGATGCAGTTCTAAGCCACATTCCCGAAAGCGCTCGGCGACTTTCCGCAACGCCAACTGAGCTTGCACTAAGCTCTTGCAATGAATCACGCCATCATCGGCATAGCGGCAGAATCGCACGCTACACAAATGTTCGCTAATCCACCGGTCGAAGGCATAGTGTAAGAACAGATTAGCCAACAACGGACTGACGACACCGCCTTGCGGCGTGCCTTTGGTACGTTCGATTCGTTGACCTTCCGCCGTTATCAGCGGCGCTTTAAGCCACCGCTCGATGTACAGCAACACCCAGGAAATCTGACAATGTTTACGCACTGCGCGCATCAATAGTTCATGATCGATGTTGTCAAACAAGCCCTTGATGTCAAACTCAACCACCCAGTCATAGTCCCAACAACGTCGCCGGACTAAAGCAATGGCGTCGTGAGCGGAACGACCTGGCCGATACCCATAAGAATTACGATGAAACACCGACTCGAGTTTCGGCTCCAGCACTCGTTTTACCACGGTTTGCGCCACGCGATCCGCAACGGTTGGAATCCCCAGCAAGCGTGTTCCTCCTGATTTCTTCGGGATCGGCACGCCTTTGACCGGCGGCGGAAAATAACTGCCGGAGCAAAGCCGATTCCAAAGTTTGTAGAGGTTGTCTCCCAATCGTTGTTCGAAGATTTCGATAGTTTCCCGGTCGATGCCGGCTGATCCTCCATTAGCTTTCACACATTGATAAGCTTCCCAAACCCATGATTTGGGAATGTCATATGGCTTGTTCATGACACTAAGCTCCTCCTGCTAACGCAGTTGGCCCAGCCCCATGACCGGATGACGCGACTCCTTCGCTCCACCGCCATTACAGCGGCTTCAACACTACTACAAGTCGCTCCGTCCCTTGACGGCACATTGGTAATATCGGCCTTGCCTTTCGAGCTTGTGCCTTTCCCTTTGCATTGCCATCGAAGGTTCCCGCAGTTCAACGTAAGAGCCCGGATCACGCTCGCGCTGCCTCTATGCCGGACACCGCAAAGGCCGTAAGCAGGTTTCGCCTTTACTGATCCCGGAGCAACATCACTCCCCGGTTTTGATGTCATCTGAGTGGTTTCGACACTTGAACGGCAGTTCACGGTTGTTCGCCTTCGTTAATCCATACCTGACGCCTCAAGACGCCTTTTCCGTAACGCTCACGACCCGCGCTTTTGACGCACGCCGCTTACGGTGGTTTGCCACCTACTCCTGCAAGCCGATGGCGAGGGACCTACCCTCATCTCTTACGCCGCTTGCTGCGGCACACTGATGTCCGAGACCCAAGCTCGATTAGCCTCGGCTTGCTCAAACTGACGATCCAGCACATTTTTGTATACCGGCAACGCATGATGACTGTCAGTCGTGTGGATGAATTTGGGCTTCCAGATCGGCTTGAGCTGGAGTTCCTTCATCAGACGGCGCACGCGATACCTGCCGAGCTCGATACCTTCTGCCGCCAGTTCCTGGCGCAGGCGGCGACTGCCATAGCTACGCCCCGTCGCCTCGAATACACTGCGTAGCCGGACGCGTGTGCCGCACACCACCGGCGCTTGCCGGGTGCGCTGCTTGGCGGCATAGAAGCCCGAACGGCTGACACCCACTAATTGACAAGCCTGCCGCACCGTCATGGCCCTCTCTGCGGTTAACAGTTGAATCACTTGACGTGGGCTTTGAACTACAACGTCAGCGTGGCAGTGGGTGTCGGCTTTATCGCACTGGCCGGGGTGGCTGCCGAAACCGGTGTCATCATGCTGATTTATTTAGATCATGCCTATCAAGCGAAAGTCGAAGAATGCCGGCAACAAGGTAAGGAAATGGGGCTAACCGAACTCTATAACTGTGTAGTCACAGGTGCTGCAGAACGGCTGCGACCGAAGATGATGACGGTGGCTGCCATTATGTCAGGTCTATTACCCATCATGTGGAGTAATGGAACCGGATCGGAAGTGATGCGCCGCATTGCCGCCCCCATGGTGGGAGGTATGATATCCTCAATGCTGCTGACGCTTATCGTAATCCCCGCCATTTATGCGCTGTTGAAAGGTTATTCGTTAAGACCGCGAGAGTCCAAGGCTTCATGTTTTTGCAGGCGTAGAACTTAATCAGGAGGCTGTTAATAACAAAAAAGCGGCTTAATGGCCGGTATTTGATCGTTTGCTGTCTAATTGTGGCGATTGGTAACTGGCCTTTTGCCGATCCAAGACGTTCAAAATCTGGCTTGGTTTGAATCAAAAAATGTTGGTTGTTGCCGACAGCCGGCCTTTTGATTTATTTGTTAAACCCTAGCCATGACTTTCGAAGCCTGTTTTCCTGTGTTCAGCGAGTTGCGCCCGCATCTTTCGCAGGAACAGCTTTTAGCCTAGGTGCGCCGCCAACAAACGCAGTCCTACCAAATTCTGGCTGTTAGACAACAAGGTGCCGTTAAAAGCGTGGCGGGTTTTCGTTTCTCCGAGTTTTTGGCCTGGGGCAAAATACTGTATATCGACGATTTGGCCACGTTAAGCGGCGATACTTCGCAAGATTCTGCCAGCGCCTTGTTCGATTGGCTGATCCAGCATGCGTTAAGCGCACGGTTGCCGTGGCGTAACTTTGGATTCCGTTTATCGGCGCCATCATGCGCATTGATGGTATCTTAACCGGGGCTTTCAATTGAGCAGCCACCACTTTTCCCTGACATGCAACTCGTAACTCTGCAATGAAAATACTGGCTTTATCCGGCAGCTTGCGGGCAGCGTCCATCAATTCGGCCGTGTTGCGCACGGTGAGGCTTCTGGCGCCGGTCTCTATGGAAGTCTATTTGTTCGCGAGGCTTGGCGATTTGCCCTTGTACAATCCGGACTTGGAAAACGCGCCACCGGCCGCCGCACAGCTATTACGCAACGAAGTCGCCTCGGCGGATGCCTTGCTGATCGCAAGCCCGGAATATGCCCACGGCGTTACCGGTACCATCAAAAACGCACTGGATTGGCTGGTGGGCTTCGAAGGCTTTGTTAACAAACCGGTGGTGGTATTGAACGCGACGCCGCGGGCCCATCACGCCGACGCCGCGCTCCGGGAAACCTTGACCACCATGTCGGCCAACCTGATCGAAGCGGCATCGATCACTTTACCGTTGCCGAGCGCGAATGTCACAGAGGAGAACTTGTTGGCTTTGCCGGAGATCTCGGCTTTATTGAACGGAGTATTGGCACAAATCCAACGCGAGGTAATGAATCCCTACCTCGACAGTAGCCACTATATCGACAGCCAACATCCGCTGATCGTAGCGAAAGCGGCAAAATTGGCGGAGGGCTGCGCCGATGAGGAAGAGATCGCCAAGCGCTGTTTCGAATTCGTCCGCGACCAGATCAAACATAGTTGGGACTACCGGCTGAATCCCTTGACCTGCAAAGCCTCCGAGGTGTTAATCCACGGCACCGGCTATTGTTATGCCAAAAGCCATTTGCTGGCCGCGTTGCTACGCGCCAACGGCATTCCCGCCGGGTTGTGTTACCAGCGATTGACGATAGACGGCGACCAACCCTCTTTTTGTCTGCACGGATTGAATGCGGTCTACTTGCAGCAATACGGCTGGTACCGGATCGACGCGCGTGGCAATAAGCGCGGCGTGAACGCGGAGTTTTGCCCGCCGCTGGAGAAATTGGCGTTCCCGATTGTGAATCCTTTGGAACAAGATTTGCCCGGTATCCGGGCTGAGCCCTTGCCGGCCGTTGTCAAAGCCTTAACCGAAAACCAAACCGTCGAGCAGGTTTACGACAATTTGCCGGACGTCGATCCTCAAAACACGGTCGCAGCGCCTGGCGGGATAATGTCTTAGTGGAAAGGCTATGGCGATCCGTCAAATACGAGCGAGTCTACCTGCACGTTTAGGATTCAGTCGGTCAAGCCCGCGCCTCAATTTTGGATTATTTCAAGTGGTACAACCACGAACGACCGCATTCCAGTTTGGAACGAAAAACGCCACAACAGGTGTAAAACGATGGCTTGCTAATCCTCAAGTTGGCTGCCTAAACCATGGTAGGGATTTCACTTTAAATTCCGGTTTTGCTGTTCAAACGAATGGGGTCACTTCTCAACATCATAAATTTGATCACCACCCCTTCAAGAAATTGACTGCTGCCGTTCTAAAGGGTCCTGTCGGTAATAGAGCTTCAATTGCCGATAGACGTCAGGGTAATGCGCTTGCAATACCTCTGGAAGGGAGAAGAAATATTCACTGACGACCGCAAAAAATTCAGCAGGACTTGTTGCGGCATATGAATTGATGTAACTGTACTGGTGATGTTGAAGGCGCTCAATCAATCCTTCATATGCAGTCGTTAAAGCTGCTGTCCACTCTGGTACGCGCATTTCATAATGCAAAGGGGGGTAGCCATTGTTACTACCATTCAGTGCATCGAGCTTGTGGGCAATCTCATGGATGACGACATTCCGACCGCAATGGCTTTCTTGCATATCCTGTTCGACATCAGCCCAGGATAGTATTACTGGGCCTCGCGACCAGCATTCGCCACTTAAAATCCTTTCCTGCTGATGTATAACACCAGCACTATCGACGGAATCGCGACGGACTCGAAAAGCACCAGGATAGACAATAACATCCGTCCACCCTGATAAGCAGTTCAAGCCTAAATGTAATATAGGCAAACAGGCTTGACTGGCGATGTTGACGCGCATGATATCGGTCACTAAAAACTCATGGGCGCCGACAATGTTTTTTTCGTGCACAAACAGGGTTGCTAATTCTCGCAGATGCGCTGTTTCGACCGCGCTCAGTCTTTGCAGTACCGATAATTTTTCAGTCGTCTGTTGCCATAGCGCATGTGGAATCGCATGTTGATGCAGGATATAGCGAATACGAAAGCGTTTGAAGAAATTCAAGTTAGGCTAAAAGCGCCGCAATGATGCCAGTCATGAAGATGCCGTCAAACGTTCCGGCCCCGCCAATGGACGCAACGGGCACACCTAGGCTGCCAACATTTTTGAGATGCAGGACATCGGCACCAATCAATACGCCCAGCACGCCGCTGATGTAGGCCAGATGTGCGGCATGTTCTGAGTCCAATATCAACGCTATGGCGACCGAAACTAATGGCGCCACAAAAACAGGCATCCCAAAGCCAATGCCCGGCTCAGGCCGGCTCATTCGATAACTCAATGCTGTCACAGCAGCAAATGCAATACCCAGCTTGATAGGATCAATCAATTGCAATGAGATGAAGTAGAGACATAATCCAACCGGAATTACGCAGCCGCCGACATTGACCGCAATAACAGTATTGCCTTCTCTGGCTGGCTGGAATAACTCCCAGACTGGTTTTCGGCCTGGTAATTCGACCAAATGTCCACTTTCCTGAGTCCTTATCTTGAAGATTGGCAAATTGATCCCGCTGCCAATTAAAGTTCCGACCAACACCATCAGCGTACCCTGTGGGGTCAATCCCAGCTTGGCGAATGCGATTTCAAAAAACTCCACCTGAATCATGGCAACCATCAGCATCGATAAAACCAATAACACTATCAATGGAAAGATGGGCATCGGTGACTCCTAATGTGGGTTATTTAAAATTAAAGGCGTTGCGTAGATCATCGGCTTTAGCGTCACCATCCGTCAAGGACTCCAGATCAAACCGAGTCTCAATCAGTTTGAGGATTGAGGTGGTGTCATAGACGGTGTGATCCACATAGCCTTTCTTGGCAAACGGCGAAACAACAATCGCTGGGATTCTCGTGCCCGGTCCCCAATGATCTATCACCGGCGGCGCGACGTGATCCCAAAGGCCACCGTATTCGTCATAGGTGATAATGATGGCAGTGCTAGGCCAGATGCTGCTGTTGCGAATGACTTCAACAACCTCCCGCACTTCTGCATCGGCATCCTGAATGGTGGAATACCCTGGATGCTGGTTTTTACTGCCAACCGGCTTGAAGAATGCCACTTGTGGAAAGTTGCCCTTCAGATCAGCCAATAGATTGGTTTTATCGAGCGATTACGCGAAATCGAACTGGAGGAATACCGCGCGAAAATCCGCAAAGGTATGGAAAGCCCCGCAGTCCCCGCCGAGGATGTTTTCGCGCGGCTGGAAGCTAAATAGCTGGCTATGAACAAGTAAGCCTGATAGATTCATCTCATTAAGATTTGTTCAGCGTTTCCCTAGCTTACCAAACAGGTGACCAATTTTCTTCCGCGGCCTGCATTAGTCATATCCCAGCACCTCCGCAACCGCATCCTCGCCGATAAGGGTCGGTCGAATTATGAATTCCTCAGAAAATGGGCCTTCGCTAAAAACCCTCACAAATCCCTCCAACTCCAACTTTTTCACTGCCTGAGATAGTGATTTTCTTTTGATCTCCCCACGCTCAACGGACTCGGCCAATATTTTGATCGCCGCTGATCCCATCGCTCTAAGGTCAGATACGGCCGCAGTCATCTCCTCTTCGCTGAAGAACATCGACCGGCTTCGCTCTGTCCCAGGCTTGATCGGTCGGTTCATCGATCACCCCCAATCGATGGAAAATTTGCAATTGAAAATCTCTGGCACCGCGGCATAAATGGGTCTCCTCCTTTCCGTGCAATCGCGGGTGATGGCAAATTTGCGATGCAGCAGTAACACAGCGCTCCCTAACCATGTTTGCAATTTCCCTCTGCCCCTCATTTTGCTCGTGAAATGGGCAAGTTGGGCATCTACCAGCCATCACCGGGAAATCACTGATGTCGATGGTTTTCATGGTATTTTTACCACTCGAATTCGCGCTCTGGTGACATGGTGTAGCCTCTTTGATTTAGCCGCATCTTGCCTGTCAATTCCTCTTCCGGCTCAGCTTCGCCAATAGCTTGTCGAAACATTCCAAAGGCGCGCTTTAAGTAATCTTTGCGGGCGTTCGTATTCTTTAAAATCGAGGTATTGCACTTCGCTTTAGAATCCGCCGGGTTAAAAAATCGGTCTGTATCAAAGCATCGGCGGGTGACAGGATGGTTACACCCAAGAGCTTCAATTCCTCGGCCAACACCAATAAATCCTGATCGCCCGTCACCAGCCAAGACGCATTGGCGGCCAGAGCCGTGTGAATGAATTTGTTGTCGTCCGGATCACGGGAAAAGGTTTGTTGTTCGATCTCAGGAGGAACACTTACCCAGTGCGCTACCGCATCAACATCGCGCAGCAATTGCTTGCGGTGTTCAATGCTCAGGTAGCGATCGAACTTGGGTCGCCACAAACGATCCTGCAACTCGGCATAAGTGGCCACTGAAAACACCGGCTTGCCTTGGCTGACCAGTTGGCGAATCACTGACGCCGGTGCGCCGGTTTTGCTCAGGAAACTGCTGATCCAGACGTTGGTGTCGACGACAGCGATGAGTCCTGAGTTTTCAGCTTTCATCCGCCAGCAATTGTTCGAGGATTTCCGGTGTCATACCGGCCTTCTCGGCTGCATCGGCGGTTTCGTCCATGGTTTTACGCAAGCGGTCGGCATAAAAGGCCCGCATGGCTTCGTAGTCTTCCGCGCTGACCATTACACCAACCACGCGGTCGTGACGTGTCACCCGCACCGGTTCGCGCTGAACGATGTCGAGGAATTCGCCAAAATGGGTTTTGGCTTCGTTGGCGGTGAAAGTTTGCATGGCACCCTCCTAAGACGGGAAGTTTGTTCCGATAATTTAGTCCAAATCGTTCGATTAGGTCAACTTGAGCGTTAACGGTTCCCGCCACCTTAAAGCTGGCCGCTGAAAGCCTAGTGAAGCAGGGATTTTTCAGGTCGTCGAGTGCGGCGATTTTTTGTTGGTAGATGGATTCGAGGCGCTTACCCTAGTTGCCATATGTAATGTAGGGAAAAAATCCTATTAACCCAGGAAAAAATCCGCGCGAATAGCATGCCCAACCTTGCATGCGCCGCTGTTTAATTCCCCTGTATCGTGACGATCGGCGGTTGGACTTTCTCGTCATTCTCCGCTAGTGTCATGATGATCATCAGGAAGGTAAAGATGGCCTTCGACCTGAAGTCGCGATCATCTATCCAATACCAATAGTCGCGATATTTCACCGCTGCAAAGACATCTGACGGCAGCGACTTTTCCGCATGAATCCTGATCAGAGGCGGTAGCGCCTGGGCACCTTCCGGCTCCTGAAACGGCGGATAAGTCCTTTGTTCGGCAATATGCTCAGATGGCACTTCGACATTGGTACCCAGTAGATTCATGATCTGGAAACCGGAACGCGTCTGCACGGCGATAACGTCATCTTTTTCAGCCAACGTCCCATAAACAACTTTAAATTCTTTTAGCTCGGGCCGCAGACCCAACAGTTTTCTGACCAGCAATCTATCGGCCTCGACCTCTGCAGGAAGAGCCGTTTGACTGATCACCAGAATTGTCCCTTCCTGCTTCGTATCCTTGGACAATTCCACCCGTAACCCCAGCACACCGGAAGCCTGGAGACGTTCCAGGGCCGCCAACAGCACGCCAAAATCGGAATCCGCTGCACGCCCTCGCGCGCCGCCTTTACGGTTCAATATCCCATTGATGCTTTGCACCCCAATCTGCAGCAACATGTCCGCGGGCCAGCCCTCCTCAATGAGCCTGAATAGGGCCGGAGGCGGAATCGGCGTCATCATGACTTGCAGAAAATGAGCACCTGTCAGAGGGGTGTAGGTGATCGTCGGCCGATCGGTAAAGCTCCCCGTACTCCCCAGGTTCAAAACATCTCCCAATGCACTTGCACCATTGAGAGTTCCCGTTATTCCCACGGTTCCCTGTAACTGGTAGGGGTGGTCCGGGTCAAGCCGTTGAGACCTCCCTCGACCACAACGGCTGATCAGGCCAGCAAACGTTATGGTTATCAAGATCGTCATCGTCCGCCTGAACCAGGGAAACACTATCCCAGTTCGCTGACCGACGCAGAATGGAACTTGGTGCAAGACTTGTTCGAGCGCGAAGGCGAGCGTGGTGTCCCCGCCAAGATTCCACGACGTGCCTTGGTGGACGCCTGCTGCTATGTGGTGCGCACCGGTTGTGCATGGCGGTTATTGCCGAAAGACTTCCCGCACTGGGATAACGTCTACAAAACCTTTCGCCGTTGGAGTGCCCAGGGCCGGTTTGAAGCGATGCATGACCGCTTGCGACAGATGTGGCGAGCCCGAGAAGAGCGCGATGCCATGCCCAGCGCGGCGGTGTTGGATGCGCAAAGCACGCGGAGTTCGCCGCAGGGCGGGCCGGCCGGTTACGATACCCAAAGGGCATAAATGCGGGTAAGAAGGTCAAAGGTCGCAAGCGCAACCTTGTTGTGGATACCTTGGGTTTACTGCTGGCCGTCAGCGTGTGCGCGGCCAACCTGCAAGACCGCGATGCGGGCAGCGATGCCGTAGCCAGTGCGGTGGAAAAAGTACCCCACCGTGCAACGGTTGTACGTCGACAGTGCTTATGCCGGACAATGGGCGGCCGCCACTGAGGCGAAACACGGGCTGACGGTCGAAGTGGTGCGCCATCCGGCGAATCGGAATGTCGGCCGTTGGGTGAACGCTGGGCAACAGGACTTGTTTCCCGAAACATTGGCAACCGGCTTCACCGTATTGCCGAAGCGTTGGGTCGTCGAGCGTACCCACGCCTGGAACGAACGTGCCAGACGCCCGGTCATGCACCATGATCGCTTGACCAAAGTATCTGAAGCCTGGGTTTGGCTGGCGGAGGCTAGAATGCTGGCCTGCCGATTAGCCAGGTGATTTATTTTGTCTACACCCTCTCACGATACCCTGAAAAACAGCCTTTGAATTTTTTGACGCTACGTCAAAATTCAATAGACATTTTTCTGCTTGCTCGAATATCCATTTGATTTCTATATAAATCCAATTTCCATTGTTGGTTGGGAATGCTTTTTTAAGAGCATATTGATATGCGGATTGGGACGACAGCCATAGAAACGGATGTCGAGGTCTTGCCATCTTTCGTTCTTGGGTATTTTCACCGACACCGGCCCGATGCCGGTCTGAATTTCGCGCTCCGGCTGGTAACTGTTCCGAACTACGGCTGGGTAACTTCGATTGACGGTCGATCGTCGCTGTGCGCTCATCCATCCCGCCTTGTTGAGCGCGCCCTCTAAAAAATCGTTTTCCAGGGTCAGTTGGCCGATTTTCGCATGCAGGGCTTGCAGATCGACCGGCGGTGATTCGGGCTCCGTTGGCCTCCCAAACACATCGGCCGCCCGCTAGGCCAGTTGCTTTTTCCAATCGACAATTTGATTTTGATGAACCTCGAATTCCAGGGTCAACTGGGCCAGAATTTTATCGCCCGCCAAGGCCGCCAGGGCAACATTGGCTTTGAAGGCCGGCGAATGTTTTCTTCTCGGTTTTTTGGACATCTTCTGCTCCATTGCTTTGTCCTCGCGGACGGTCACAAGTAGCAGGGTTTTTCACTTAATCGACTGGTCAATTTTTTGGGGGCTAGCTCTTAGGAATTACAGCGACAAATGCCATTTCATCCGCCAGCGTAAGTGGCTCTAAGCAAGTCGTGCCGTTTTAGGCCAATATTTCTTAGGTTTGGGGATACCTGTTCACGATCAGTGGATTTTCCTTGCACAAAATACGATTTATGCAAAAAAGCCGAACTGGCTCGCTAAATGCCGTTTGAGTTTTGGCAATCAGATCGAGTCTGAGCCTAATTTACCACTATCGAGGTCGGAAATTAAACTAAGCATGAACATCAATGATACGACCTTTTCCACCATCAGATGATGGGCTATGCACAACCTGTGTTATCTGCTGGACTTGAGCCTGCTGCTGTTGCGGTTTTGCAATTGTAGGAGTATTGACCATCCCATTACTCCGTACGTGATTTGTGGTTGCAGAACCAATATTCATATAGGTCATGATTTTTCCTTATATGTAAAATACCATCGGTCCATTATTTCGTATTGGTGTCAGTTAAAGAAGTGCTTCGCAGGTTTGTATTCGTGCCGGGCCAGCGATAAGAGCCCGTAAATAATATCAGGAATTAGACAAACCAAAAACGCCACGATAGCAATAGCCACATCCGAATGGTTGCTACCGGCAGTCTCAACTATATAAAGCGCCAATCCGCCACTTAATAAATATTGCCAATTCATAACCCACCCCATCCAATTTTTCTTGGATCCATTATCCGAATACCCAAATTAATTGCTGCATAAAGCTTCGCAGTTTTGGCATCAATGACCCAGAACAACTGCGGAAATGCAGCGCAATTCTCATATCCAAAGCAATAGTGATGAATTCCGAATAGCTGCTTGTTAATCACCGGAATTGATACCTTCCCGAACATTCCGAAGAGCCTTAACTATTACTTAAATCTTAATCATTTACACTGTTGGCCAGATGAAGAAACTAAAAGGTCAACATGCGTTTGATATTAGCGGAAGACGATCCGATGATCGGCCAGTCGATCCGGGATGGATTGCAGATGGATGGCTTCGTGGTCGATTGGGTACAAGACGGGGAACAAGCCAAACAAGCCCTATCTCATGCGGCGAGCGAGTACGCTTTATTGCTGCTTGACTTAGGGCTTCCCCGCCTATCCGGCCAGCAGCTACTGGTCGAACTTCGCAAATCCGGCAACACCATTCCGGTGTTGATTTTAACGGCGCGCGATGCACTAAGTGATCGAGTCGCTGGCCTCAATAGCGGTGCCGACGACTATCTGGTCAAACCATTTGCCTTGGAAGAACTCGTCGCCCGTATTCACGCGCTGATACGCCGGAGTAACGGACGCGGATCATCCGACATTGAATACGGTGCGTTGCGCATCAATCCGTTGAACCACGAAGTTTGGTTGCGCAATGCCCTGATTGATTTATCCCCGCGTGAATTTGCCTTGCTGCATGCGTTGCTGGAGCAACCGGGGGCTGTGCTGTCCCGCGCGCAATTGGAAGAGCGTCTCTATGGGTGGGGTCAGGAAGTGGCCAGCAATGCGATCGATGTGCACCTACACAACCTGCGCCGCAAACTCGGTGCGGACATCATATTTAATGTGCGTGGCGTTGGCTTCAAAGTGGTGAAGCCATGAGCACCTCTATCCGCCAACGGCTAACTTATTGGTTAATGCCTGTTTTGCTGCTTTCCGGCACCGCGTTTGCCGTACCGACTTGGCTGAACGTTCACGAAGAAATTGATGAACTGTTCGACAAGGTGTTGCGTGAGGCGGCTTATTCCCTGTCTCATGCAAACCACGCGCAAGGTGCCAAACCGGATTCGAACGGCCTCGCATTGCACGGTGATGGTATTGATTTGGTCAGTCAGATTCGCGATCCAGAGGGGCGAATTCTATTTCAATCTCATCCGTTCTCGCCCATTCCACAAGGCGGAAAGCCGGGCTACGACACCGTGAACTGGCAAAACCAAGCGTGGCGCGTCGTTAATTTAAAAACCGATAAAGGTTTGATTCAGGTCGCTCAAGCGCTGCAAGAGCGCCGTGAAACCGCCAACGAAATTACCCTGCATTTATTGACGCCGCTGTTGATTTTATTGCCAGCACTGACCTTATGGCTGGGTTGGGCGATTGGTCGTGGTTTAGCGCCGCTGGCTCAAGTCGCCGCTGCTGTGGCGCATCGCAATCCTCATTCGTTAGACCCCATCCCAGACAATGGTTTGCCCGCAGAAGTCAGCATTCTAGTCGGCGCATTGAACGGGTTACTGAGCCAATTGGATCAGGCACTGGCTACGCAGCGACAATTCACCGCCGATGCCGCCCACGAGTTGCGTAGTCCGCTCACCGCACTGTCTTTGCAGGTACAACTGGCCGAGCGTGCCACTGACTCGGATCGGCGTGCTCAGGCGTTGCAAACCTTGCGGCAAGGTATAGCCCGTGCCGGTCATTTGGTGCAGCAATTACTGACACTGGCTCGCCTCGATCCGAAAGCCGGCGATTCTCCGCTTATACCGTTATTTCTGGATGATCTGGCACGGAACGTAGTGGCCGACTTTGCCCCGCTCGCCGCCAACCGCCATATCGATCTTGGCCTTTCACGAGCAGATCGGGTCAGGGTTACCGGTATTGACGAATCACTGCGGATTCTGCTTGGCAATCTAATCGATAACGCCATCCGTTATTCACCGGCTGACGCACGGATTGATGTCAGTGTCATTAACGATGCCAAAACGGTTCGTCTGGAAGTGAATGATACCGGCCCCGGCATTGCCTTGAATGAACGCGATCGCGTATTTGACCGATTTTATAGAGTTTTGAATAACGCCGAATCCGGCAGTGGTCTTGGCTTGGCTATTGCCAAGAGGATTGCCGAGCAACATCAGGCTGATATTACGCTGAGCGATGGGGATGGCGGGATGGGCTTGAAAGTGATCGTCACATTCCCGGAGATCAGAGCATGACACCGTTTGTTTCCGGTCGTTTCCCGTTAACGCTTCTCGCTTTGTCGCTGGCGGCCTGTACCCCGCAAGGCGTGGGTTTAATCGACGTTGCCAACGATCTGGAACAGCGCACGGGACAGCGTTTTGCCGAAACGCGTGCCGACGAAACCGCATGGCCCGCCAATGTAACTTTGGATGCCGGCTTGTCCGAAGACGAATTAGTCAGCTTGGCACTGTGGAACAATGCGGCCTTTCGCGCGACCTTGGCCGATTTGGGCTTGTTCCGGGCCGATCTCGTGCAGGCGGGTATGCTGCCCAACCCTACCTTCTCGATGTTGGTGCCATGGGGCGCAAAACCCTTGGAACTGACGCTGCGCTACCCGTTGGAAATTTTCTGGCTGCGTCCGCAACGGGTCGAGTTGGCAAAATTGGATGTCGAACAAACTGCACAACGTTTGGTGCAAACCGGATTGGACTTGATTCGCGATGTTCGCATCGCCCACGCCGAATTGAGCTTAGCCAAGCGACGCGTGGAATTGGCTGAATCTGCTGTCACATTGAGTCATGCTATCGCCGAACTCACGCAAGCCCGATTGAAAGCTGGCGATGCCAGCGAACTGGAAGTGACCAATGCTCGAGTCGATGCGCTGCAAGCCCTGGAACAAAAAGGCCGCCTGCAACGCGATTGCGAGATTGCCGACGAGCGCTTGCGGCACCTGGTCGGATTGAGCCTGGAGCAGTGGCCGAAAAACGTTAGTGCGGAACTGATAGCCCATGATGACCGGTTCGATACCGAAAAGCTGGTCGAACAGGCGCTACTGGCACGTCCCGATCTACGTGCCGCAGAAATCAATGTACAAGGCGCGGGCGAACGCATTGGCTTGGCGCGAGCCGAAATCTTTAATATCACCGCCAGCCTCAACGCCAAACAAATCAATGGGCCTTTGCTGGCAGGACCGGGCTTGGACCTGACGTTACCTATCGTCAATCAGAATCAAGGTGGCATCGCGCAAGCCCAGGCGCGCTTCGACAAAGCCGCCAGGCAATATGTCGCCACCCGGCAACGGATTGCGCTGGATGTCCGCGAAGCCCATGCCCGATTGCAACAGGCCGGCCAAAGCCTGCAACAGTGGCAACAAACTATTTTGCCGCCGCTGCAAGCCGCCATACAAGACGCTGAAAACGCTTATGCGGCCGGTAATGTCACCTATCTGTTCGTACTCGAAACTCAACGCCGCTGGCTGGACGCGCAATTAAAAACCGCGCAAGCCGCCGCCGATTTGCGCCGCGCCCGTGCGGAACTGGAACGCAGCGTGGGCCAGCGTCTAAAGCCTGCTTGACTCATTATTTCCCGGAATTCAAGACTAGAATCTGTATGAACCGCGTGTCTTCAAACCACAAACTGTTGTTGTCGGCTATAGTGCTTGTTATTGGTAACCTATTGGCTGCCGAAGCAACTGTGCCGCCTGCCAAAATCGAAAACCCGGTCAAGGAAAGCAATTTGACCCAAGTCGTTTTGGCACCCGAAGCCGCGAAGCGGCTGAGCATCGTCACCACTAAAGTTGAAAAACGACCGCTGACGCGCACCCGCTTGTTCGGGGGCGAGATCACGCTACCTGCCTTGAACGGTTCAGGAAAAGCGAACAAGCAATCGGTTTATACCATTCTGCCTTCGCTGGCACCGGCGGAATTGGTGCGTTTGGCGCAATCGCAAATCGACGCCGACGGCCAAGTGGAACAAGCCAAAGTACAAGTGCAAGCCGCGCAAATAGCCTTGAATCGCGCCGAACAGATGCGCCGCGACAAGGTGGGCACCGAACGCTCGGTCGATGATGCGCGAATGCAGCTAGGCTTGGCCGAGGCCAATCTGAAAACCGCGCACGAACGCCGCGATTTGCTCGGCCCCGCGCTGTTGGACGTCAACAACCGCAGCACGTTTTGGGTGCGGGTGCCGGTCTATGTCGATGATATAGCCGGATTGAATACCGCCGCCCAGGCGCGTGTCGGTGGGCTGACAAATTCGTCCGAGAATGCCACTCGTCTTGCCTTGCCGGTGGCGGCGCCGCCTTCCGCTAATCCGGCTGCCGCCACGGTCGACTTATTCTATGAAGTCAAGAATTCGGATGCATCACTACGTCCCGGTCAGCGCGTTGGCGTGTCCATCCCGTTGCGTAGCGATGACGAAAATCTCGTCGTACCGTGGTCGGCGCTTGTGTATGACGTAAACGGCGGAAGCTGGATTTATCAAGCACTGCAAGCCAATGTCTACCAGCGCCGGCGGGTACAGGTACTACGGGTGGTTGAAGATCAAGCCGCCGTGATGGGCGACATCGCGGCCGGTATCGAGGTGGTCACCGCCGGCGTGGCCGAATTGTTCGGTACTGAATTCGGTGTCGGCAAATGATGCGTTGGCTGATTTCCGTTGCATTACGCCAACGACTATTGGTGTTGGCTTTAGCTGTGGTGTTGGTGGTTTTCGGCTTGCAAGCCGCCCGGCAAATGCCGCTGGATGTGTTCCCGGAATTTGCGCCGCCGCTGGTGGAAATCCAAACGGAAGCGCCGGGACTATCGACTGAAGAAGTGGAAAACCTGATCACCGTGCCCTTGGAAAACGCGGTCAATGGCACGGCCTGGTTGAAGACCTTACGTTCCAAGTCAGTGCTGGGCCTGTCTTCAGTGGTCTGTATTTTCCAGGACGGCACGGATTTGATGCAAGCCAGGCAACTGGTGCAGGAACGGGTTGCCACCATCGCGCCGCGCCTACCGGTTGTGGCCCGCGCACCGGTGATGCTGTCGCCGTTATCGTCCACCAGTCGGGCGCTGAAGATTGGTATTTCATCGAAAAAACTGTCGCAGATGGAATTGTCCGAATTGGCGTTATGGACCATTCGCCCACGCTTGATGGCGGTGCCGGGTGTGGCCAACGTGGCTATTTGGGGCCAGCGAGATCGGCAGTTACAGGTTTTGGTCGATCCGGACCGGCTGGCCGCCAACGGCGTGACGCTGGATGCGGTGGTGCGTGCGACTGGCGATGCAGCCACCATTTCAGCCGGAGGCTTTGTGGATTTGCCTAATCAGCGTTTGCCAGTGACGCATGTGTCGCCGCTGCAAACACCGGATGATCTGGCGCGAACCGTGGTGCAATTCACCGGCGGTGTTCCACTGCGCTTGGGCGATGTGGCGGACATTGTCGAAAGCCACCCGCCGCCGATTGGCGATGCAGTGATCAATGATGGTCCGGGATTACTGCTGATTGTCGAAAAACAACCCTGGGGTAACACCTTGGATGTGACGCGCAAGGTGGAAGCGACCCTGGAAGCTCTAAAACCTGGCCTGCACGACGTCGACATCGATCCAACCATCTTCCGTCCGGCAACCTTCATCGAACGCTCGCTGCAAAATTTAAGCGACGCGTTGATCTTGGGCTGCATACTGGTCGCAGTGATTCTGATCGCTTTTTTGTTCGAGTGGCGTACCGCCGTGATCAGCCTGTCGGCGATTCCGCTGTCGCTGTTGGCAGCCGCCTTAGTGCTGTATCTGCGTGGCGGCACCCTTAACACCATGGTGCTAGCCGGTCTGGTGATTGCGGTCGGTGAAGTGGTGGATGACGCGATCATTGATGTCGAGAATATCATGCGCCGTCTGCGCCTTAATCGCGAGGCGGGCAGTCCGCGGTCGCCTTTCCGCGTCGTGTTGAAGGCGTCGTTGGAAGTGCGCAGCGCTGTGGTGTTCGCCAGCCTGATCGTGGCGCTGGTGTTTGTGCCGGTATTCTTCCTCGACGGCTTGGCCGGTACCTTTTTCAGGCCGTTGGCATTTTCCTACCTGTTGGCGATTTTGGCCTCGCTACTGGTCGCGTTGACGGTGACCCCCGCCTTGTGCCTGATGCTGTTACCCAATGCGAAGCAGCGCCAGGGGGATGCACCGCTGACACGGGTTTTGAAACGGCATTATCGCAAGCTGTTACCGGCAATCGTCAGCCGTCCGCAATGGGCGACGGGTTTTCTGTTAGTGGCGTTTATATCGACAATCATCGCGTTACCGCGACTTGGCGAATCGTTTCTACCCAACTTTAAGGAAACCGATTTTTTGATGCATTGGGTTGAAAAGCCTGGCACCTCGCTGGAAGCCATGCGCCGTATTACGGTACAAGTTAGTAAGGAACTGCGGGCGATCCCCGGTGTGCGCAATTTCGGTTCCCACATTGGCCGGGCCGAAGTTGCCGACGAAGTGGTAGGGCCGAACTTTACCGAGTTATGGATTAGTTTAGACACGGTGGTTGATTACGACAGTACCGTGGCAAAAATCCAGGCCGTCGTCGACGGTTATCCGGGGCTTTACCGGGATGTGCTGACGTACCTGCGCGAACGGATCAAAGAAGTGCTGACCGGTGCCAGTGCGACCGTGGTGGTGAGGCTGTATGGCCCAGATTTGGGAATCCTGCGAGATAAGGCCGCAGAAGTCAGTCAATCCATCGCTGATGTACCCGGCATCGCCAACCTGAAGGTGGAACCGCAAATACTGGTGCCGCAGATACAGATGCGACTCAAGCCGGACGTGGCGGCCAACTTCGGCTTGACAGCCGGGCACGTGAGGCGGGCCGCTGCTACCTTGATCAAAGGCAGCAAGGTCGGCGAAATTTACCGTGACCAAAAAATCGTCGATGTCACGGTTTGGGGTCATGAACGAGTGCGCCATGACCTTGCGGCGCTCAGATCGCTTACTATCGATACGCCATCCGGGGCGCGCGTGCCGTTGGGCGATGTGGCCGACATCGATATGGCGCCCACACCTAACGAGATCAAACGGGAAAACGCATCGCGCCGAATCGACGTCACCTGCAACGTCAGTGGCAACGATTTAGGCGGCGTGGCGCGGGAAATTGAAAGCCGCGTGAAGAGGCTAACGTTCGCGCAAGGCTATCACCCGGAGTTTCTAGGCGAATACGCGGCACGACAAGCATCCAGCGAACGGCTGACCTGGCTGAGTTTGGCTTCATTGCTGGGTATCCTGGTGTTATTGCAGGTCGATTTTCGCTCACTACGCTTGGTCTGTCTGGTGGCATTAACCTTGCCGTTCGCGTTGATCGGGGGCGTTGTGGGGGCGTTTTTAAGTGGCGGCGTGCTGTCGCTCGGCTCGCTGGTCGGCTTTATCACCGTGCTGGGTATCGCCGCGCGGAACGGCATCATGTTGTTGAGCCATTACCGACATTTGGAACAGGAAGAAGCTGTCCTATTCGGACCTGACTTAGCGCAGCGCGGCGCCGAAGAACGTCTGGCACCCATCCTGATGACAGCGGCTTGCGCCGGATTGGCCTTGCTGCCGTTGATCCTGAAAGGCAACGTACCCGGCCACGAAATCGAATACCCCATGGCGGTAGTGATACTCGGTGGCTTGATGACCTCGACCTTGTTGAATCTGTTTTTGATGCCTTCCCTGTATTGCAGGTATGGCAACACTACAGTACAAAAGTTAAAGGAGGTTATGTGAATTGAGTGTCAGGACACGGGTGACGTGCGCCCATTGACAAGTGTATAAATCGGACTGCAGTGGCCTTGTCAAATCTGTTGTTCACGAACTTGGTGCCAATTTACAAGGGGATACCAACGAGATTTCAGGTTTTATTCAACAATTACCACCAATGGGATTACCAGCGCCCCATGAGCGAGTGACAGTAAATTGGTGCCGGCCGATTTTAAAGGCCAAGAACACGAATCACTTCACACCCATGGTCATATGGTGGTTGTCGTCGCGGGTCCCCCTGGCTCACAATAAAACATCCTCGGCGGGGACTGCGGGGCCGTCCATAACTTTGCGGATTTTCGCGCGGTATTCCTCCAACAAGCCCTTGACCAAATATCGATCATTCCCGATTTAAACTCTACCCCCACGTGATCAATCTGCTTTATGATTACACGTGAACCACAAATAACCAGAGCGTAGCCATGGCCACAGAAGCATTTACCGTTAGAACCGAATCAGACATCGTGCATCAGCTTGATAGCATGGCCGGGGCGTTGGATCGTTCGCGTAACTACCTTGTCAATCAAGCCTTGCGCGAATACCTGAAAACTCATGCCCGGAAAATTGAGAAAATTACCCAGGGCATAGCCGCTGCTGACCGTGGCGAAGTCATCGAGCATGAAGACGTGATCAAGGAATTGGAAGTCATCGCACAACCTACAAGCGGCGACGATTTCTTTGACTGTGCCGGCATCTGGGAATCACGAGAAATCGACCAAACTACCATTCGTGTAAAAGCCTGGCCGGATCAGCGTGGATGATTCTCTGCGACACCAATATCTTGATTGAATTCTACAAAGGCAATCCAGCTATCATCCAAACTCTCAGAACCATAGGATCGGCTAATATCGCCGTCAGCGTCATATCACCAAAGCCGAACTGTTTTACGGCGCTAGAGACAAACAAGAACTGGCCAAAATCGAACGCCATTTAGGGTTGTGCCATTGCTACGGCTTCTCGCCGGAACACTACCCGGCACGACCGCCGTATTACGCCGGCCGTTACAAATTTCAAAAGCACTTTTTCCCTATCATCGAGGATTTGAAGGCCCAAGGTGAAGAGTATGAGTGTGCCAAGGCGATTGATAGTTTACCGGAAGTGAAATATTGGATTCGGAACCTGGTTCGCCGGGATCATGCCTCGTTTTGGCTGCCGTTGGCTCATAACCGCTTTTACCCTGATTTTGTCTGCGAACTGACGGACGGCCGGATGTTGGTCGTCGAGTACAAGGGCGAAGCCTATGCCAGTAACGACGATTCAGCCGAAAAACGTGCGGTAGGCGAGTTGTGGGCGAAATCCAGCCAAGGGCGTTGTTTATTTATCATGGCTGTCGAGCAAGATAATCAAGGCCGAGACGTTAGGCAGCAGATTCAAGATTTGGTGTAATTTATCGCTATGTGTAGAACTTCGTCCCCATTTCCTGGAAGAAATGTTTATACCGTTCGCCGAATTCAGTCATTAGCTTCCGGTTTAACAACGGATGTGTGCTGCACTGTGCGCATGTAGAAACAACATCTCTATAGATTGATGCCGGAACCTTTCTTTCTCCCTGATAATTCATTAAGAGCTTTCCGCCTAATTGATCAGTTGTTTTACTACCCCTTTGGAACATGAATATATTGGGGAGTCTGCCATAGGCAGAAAAAACAACATAACGCCAACTCGGGTCTGGAGTTCCCTTTTCAGGAAGTACCTCCACCGAATACTCCAGGTCCCCGCCATTACTCAGTTCTTCATAAGCAATAGAGCACTTTTTCGGACCTTCTGCAATTAACACACAGGGGCCGATTGCATCGTAATCAACAAATCTAGCACTTGCTTCAATTCCTAGCAGTTTTGACAAATCTTCCCTTTCAGTCTCAGGTAACGCCATCTGGCCATTAAGGAACCAAAGCAGTTGTTTTACTGTAATGCCGATAGCCTTAGCAATGTCGCCCGGTTTATTAG
>NZ_JAXARY010000024.1:0-82895 GCF_033949435.1 Methylomonas defluvii
ATAAACTCATTATCGGCGCCATGATGCGAAAATTGATTCATGTGGCGTTCGGCGTCTTAAAATCCGCCAAACCCTTCGATTCGGCTATTCATTTGGCTTGACTTGGATAACAGTATCTACTGCGCTTTATCTCGTTCCCACGCTGAGAACATGTGATTTCGGTACGCAATTTTCAGATTTAACTAGATGTTAGATATCCTCATTTTCAAAGAAATCATTATCTAACGCTTTGACCTCATATGAGTTTTTCACTTGAACCCCTACCCCGAATTTGTACATCAACTCAACCAATCGCAGTCCGTTAACTAGAACGATTGTGTGATGGGCTGCCTTAGCCTTCTTCTTTGCATTTTCGTCAAAATCGGAGGTTGTGACAAAAATTCCCTTGGCTGTGTCACCACTCATGGCCCCGATGAAATTTCGAATATCGGGTTCACGGACCTTGTTGTCAGTATACCGTTTGGCCTGAATGTAGATCTTCTCCAAACCAAGTTGATCTTCATTTATGATTCCGTCAATTCCGCCATCACGGGATTTGGAAGTTTCAATGAATTCGCCATAGCCCATTCGATTCAGCAAGATAAGAATAACTCTTTCGAAAGCGAATGGATCAATCAGCTTCAGTTTCTGTAAAAGCTCAATTTTGACATTGTCTTCAATCTGTTCAATGCCAGAATCAATAAGGTCCTGTGGACTTGAGTTGGCAATTTCTTGCTTTTCAGAAATCGCTCCCTCCGGTTTGTAGAAGCCGATAACGTCAGACGCCAGTTGATCTATTGAAATCGTTTCGACCTTTGCGGACTTACCTTTCTCGGTAATCTGGACATAACCGCGTTGAGGATAGTGGACTAGACCACCTTTCTTGAGATAGGACTTTCCCCAGGCGATTCTGTTTTCCAGAAGTCGATCACCACTCTTTGTTGTCTGATTCAGCAATTCTGGCGGAAGCTTTGAGTAGTATTTCTCTTCGACAAGCCGTAACAACTCCCGTCCTGGAACGATCCTACCATCACGCAGAATGTCAATTATTGGAAGGAATGTGTCATTGAACTTCGGTAATTCCAATTTTTTTCTCCTCTGTCAACCCGATAAGGCGCAATTGGTAGGGCGTCAATAGGCGTAACCGTATTGCGCCGTATGTTGGTCTTAAATCATTCGGCGCATTACGCTATCGCTAATGCACCCTACAAAGGGTCGTAAACAATAAGCCGCGGATTTGGCGCGGGGTTTTCCCGTATGCCGCGCCGAGCACCGGAGCTTTTGAAGGGATCAGCCCGCAGGGGCGATGCAAGGATGCATCGCGTTGCCGAAGGGGCAGGAAGCCCCTTTCGGCGACCCCGTTCAAAAGCGAGGAGCGCAGGGAATAAGCGGTATCCGGGTGGCGTTTCTTTTGGTGACTTTTCTTTGGCCAAATAAAGAAAAGTTACTCGGCTGTCGGGCCGAGACCCGACATTAAAAACCAGCCGTCGCGATAGCGACACAAATTTAAGCCCGCAAAGCTAGTGCTTAATTCCGTAAGTTAGCGATAGTATTTCGTAATTGCGCACCGCGGACCTCGCGTTTCCGCCATCGAAAAGGTGTAGCCGTTGGATTGTAAGCGGCAATAAAGTCTTCAATCGCTTGCCGCAGGGCTGCGATGTTTTGGAAACTGGCGCCGCGTAAAGCTTTGCGCGACAGGATGCCAAACCAGATTTCCACCTGATTCAGCCAACTGGCTGAGGTGGGCGTAAAGTGGAAATGGACATTTGGATGCTGAGCCAGCCAGGCGTCGCATTTTTTGTGGGTACAGTAATTGTCCAGAATCACATGCAACTCTTTGCCCACCGGCGTCTCGGCAACAATCGTGTCCATGAACCCGAGAAAATCTTCACGCCGCTTCGTTTTGGTTATCTGGGCGATGATGTTACCGGTCGCAACCTGCAGGGCCGCAAACAAATTCAGTGTTCCATGACGCTTATAGGTGCTCTGGAATCCGCGCGCAATCTTGCCACTGTCGGTTTCAACGTACCCGGTCATTCGTTCCAGCGCTTGGATACTGGGTTTTTCGTCGACACTGATGACTAAGGCATTCTCGGGCGGACTCAAATACAAGCCAACAATGTCCGCCGCCTTTGCCGCAAATTCTTTGTCGGTACTGACGCACCAGGAGCGTTGTCGTTGCAGACAAATCCCTTCCTTGCGGAGCACGCGCCAAACCGCGTAAACCGAACTATCCAGGGCCCTAGCTACAGCGGGACCATCCCAGACGGCTTGTCCCTTTGGCGGTGGTAGCTCAAGGATTGCCAAGACACGCTGTCGAAAATGCTCATCATACGTCTTCGGTGCGCCCGGCCGAGGTTCGTCTGACAGCCCCAAAAGCCCCTGAGCCATAAAGCGGTTTCGCCACTTGATGACCGTATTGGCCCGCGTTTGGCATTGCGCTGCAACCGCTTGGACTTGCGCGCCATCCAGGCAGCCCAGAATCATTCGGGCTCGCTCGACCATTCGAGCTTCTTCCGTTCGGCTCGCTGCGCGCCGCTCTAACTCTGCCCGCACTTCCGCGGAACACTCAATTTTTGGGGCTACTCGTGACATCCCTCCAAGATTACATTATTAGCGCTTAATAACGCAACTAAGCACTAGCTCAGGAGAAAACGATGGACTATTCCAAAACGTCCACGGTTTTGCGCCCAACCCCAAAACTCTCCAACAACATCAACCCCACGCCCACGCAAATCGCCGAATCAGCAATATTGAACGCCGGCCAATGCCAGTTTCGGTAATAGACATCTAAAAAGTCGATGACATAGCCGTAAGCCACCCGATCAATCAGATTGCCGATGGCACCGCCCAATACCAACGATAAAGCCACGGCCATCAAAGTCTCGTGTTTTTTTAAACGATATAGCCAGACGGCGATGATGCTGCTCATCACCACCGCCAAACCGGCGAATAGCCAGCGCTGCCAGCCGCCGGCCTGGGCCAGGAAGCTGAAGGCCGCGCCGGTATTATGTACGTAGGTCAGGTTGAAATACGGAAGCAAGGGGATCGACTCAAATAGCTGCATCGAACCGTCGACCGCCAACTTGCTGGCCTGATCCAGCACCAGCGTTACGGCGGAAATCCACAACCACTTAAGCATAACGACGGGTCTCGCCATTGCCGGCGACGTTTTCTACACAGCGGCCGCACAATTCCGGATGCTCAGGGTTTTCGCCGATGTCGTAACGTTGGTGCCAGCAGCGCACGCATTTTGGATGCTCGGATACCGTCACTTTCAATTTCACGCCGTCCAATTCGGTCGCTACCGCATCGTCCGGGCAGAATTGCATGTCGGCGACGCCGGCGTTGGAAGTGATGAACACGAAATGCAGCTCGCTGGCCAGTTTGTTCAATTCCGCGCCGTAAGCGTCATCACAATACAATTCCACTTCCGCATTCAAAGACGCGCCGATGGCGCCCTTGCCGCGTAGTTGCTCCAGTTCCTTGGAGACCACGGTGCGCACTGCCATGACTTTGTCCCAGGTGTCGCGACTGATAGCGGCGTTGGCGTCTAGCGGGAACAAACCTTCGTACCAGGTTTCCAGAAACACCGATTCGCCACGCTCACCGGGAATGAATTGCCATAATTCGTCGGCGGTGTAGCTGGTGATAGGTGCCAGCCAGCGGGTCAGCGCTTCGATGACATGGTACATCGCGGTTTGCGCGGAACGCCGGGCCAGGCAATCTTCCTTGGCGGTGTATTGGCGGTCTTTGATGATGTCCAGGTAAAAGCCACCCAAATCGATGCTGCAGAAGGTCAGCACTTTTTGGTAGATGCTTTGGAATTGATAGGCGCTGTAAGCGGCTTTGATCTCTTCCTGCAATTGCCAGGCTTTATCGACGGCCCAGCGGTCCAGCGCCAGCAAATCGTCCTTGGCGACCAGATGTTGTGCGGGGTCGAAGCCGTCCAGGTTGGAGAGCAGAAAGCGGGCGGTATTGCGCAAGCGGCGGTAACCGTCGGAAGTGCGCTTCAGAATCTCGTCCGACACCGACATTTCGCCGCGATAATCGGTGCCGGCCACCCACAAGCGCAACACATCCGCGCCCAGCGATTTCATCACGGTTTGCGGCAGCACCACGTTGCCTTTGGATTTGGACATTTTCTTGCCCTCGGCATCGACAGTAAAGCCGTGGGTCAAGACTTGTTTGTAAGGCGCGACGTCGTTCATCGCTACCGACGCCAATAAGGAAGATTGGAACCAGCCGCGATGCTGATCCGAGCCTTCCAGATACAGGTCAGCCGGGAAGCGCAGTTGCTCGCGGCGCTCCAACACGGCGGCATGGGTCACACCGGAATCAAACCAGACATCCAGGGTGTCGGTCATTTTTTGGTAATGCTCGGCATCGGCGCCGATCAGTTCCGCCGCGTCCAGTTCAAACCAGGCGTCTATGCCTTGTTGTTCGATGCGTTTGGCCACTTGTTCGATCAATTCGCCGGTACGTGGATGCAGTTCGCCGGTTTCTTTATGCACGAAAAAGGCAATTGGCACGCCCCAGGTACGCTGGCGAGAGATACACCAGTCCGGACGGTTATTCAGCATGGCTTCGATACGGGCCTGGCCCCAATCCGGTATCCACTCTACCCGCTTCACTTCATTCAAGGCGGTATCGCGCAGGCCGTTTTTCTCCATGGAGATGAACCATTGCGGGGTGGCGCGGAAAATGATCGGGGTTTTGTGGCGCCAGCAATGCGGATAGCTGTGCAGCAAGGCGTGGTGATGCAGCAGTTTGCCGCGTTCGCGCAACACTTCCAGCACTTTTTCGTTGGCGGTAAACACATGCAGGCCGGCGAACAATTCGGTGCTAGGCAAAAACACGCCGTTGCTGCCGACCGGATTGTCCACCGGCAAGCCGTATTTCATCCCTACCACATAGTCTTCCTGACCGTGGCCGGGAGCGGTGTGGACCGCGCCGGTACCGGCATCGGTGGTGACGTGGTCGCCCAAGATGACGGGCACTTGCCGGTCGTAAAACGGGTGTTGCAGCAGTTGATTTTCCAATGCTGCGCCTTTGCAGTAGCCAACGATGTGATGCTCGCCGATACCGTAACGGAGTACCGCGTCTTTCAACAACGCTTCGGCGATGACCAAGCGCTCGGTTTGGCCGTCGATCTCGCATTGCACGACCGCGTATTCCAGATCCGGATTCAAAGCCACGGCCTGGTTGGCTGGCAGTGTCCAGGGCGTGGTGGTCCAGATCACCACCGACAGCGGTCCTTTGCCTTCGCGGTCACCGGCGTGATGGCACTTGGCCATGAAAGCGTGTTCATCAACGACGGCGAAGCGCACATCAATGGCCGGCGAATGTTTGTCTTCATATTCCACTTCCGCCTCGGCGAGCGCCGAGCCGCAATCGGTACACCAATGCACCGGTTTGGCGCCCTTGCTAAGATGGCCGTTGGCGGCGATTTTGCCCAAAGCGCGGACGATGTCGGCTTCGAAGGCAAAATCCATGGTTAAGTAAGGGTTGTCCCAATCGCCCAAGACACCCAGGCGGATGAATTCTTCTTTCTGGATATTGACTTGTTTCTTGGCGTAGGCTCGGCACTCTTTACGGAATTCGGCCGGAGTGACTTTGACGCCGGCCTTGCCGACCGATTTTTCCACCATCAACTCAATCGGCAAGCCGTGGCAATCCCAGCCCGGCACATAAGGCGCATCGAAACCGCTGAGGGTTTTGGATTTGACGATGATGTCCTTCAACACTTTGTTGACGGCGTGGCCGATGTGAATCGCACCGTTGGCGTAGGGAGGGCCGTCATGCAGCACAAATTTAGGTCGGCCGGCGCAAACCTCGCGAATTTTTTGGTACAGCTGATTTTCGTTCCATTTTTTCAGCATCTCCGGTTCGCGTTGCGCCAGATTGGCTTTCATCGCAAACTCGGTCTTGGGGAGGTTCAGGGTTTGTTTGTAATCCATGGTCATGATGTTGTCTGCGTTGCATTCCAGCGGCTGGGTGCGGACTTAGGCCGCTGAAAATAACGGTTGCGCCGATTAGCCGAATGAGTCTAAGGATGATAGTAAACGCGCGATTTTAGCACCAAGTGCCAAGTGGCATAAAGCCTACTCGGCGCTGGACCTTGAACCGTGCTAAAAATAGACGGGACGGCGTCGGCGAGTTACCATCGGTTAGCGTATCCGGTTTGCTGATTTAGGAAATTTACCGGCGGGTTTATGCGTGGCACAGGGTCGGCAAACTACTGGTCCGGCATGCACTAAAAATTACTTAAGCACACACAAGGGGCTCAACCATGCAACATAAACGCGCCACCACCCAGGTTCAGATTCACGACTTGATCGCCAGCCGTTGGAGCCCGCGGGCTTTTGCCGTGGATAAAATGGTCAGCCACCCGGATTTAACCGCGTGTCTGGAAGCGGCGCGCTGGGCGCCGTCTTGTTTTAACGACCAGCCTTGGCGCTTTGTGGTTTGCGACAAATCCAGCAATCTCGCAGCCTGGGAAACCGCGCTATCGGTGATTGTCGAAAAAAATCAGCTGTGGGCCAAAAACGCCCCAGTGTTGATCTTGACGGTGGCGATGCAGAATTTCAATCACAACGGCAAAACCAACCGCTTTGCCGCTTACGACACCGGCGCCGCCACGCTGAGCTTATGCTTGCAAGCCAACGCCTTAGGCTTGATTACCCATCAAATGGGCGGTTTCGATGCCGATAAAGCCCGGCAAGTGCTGAATTTACCGGACGACTGTACGCCGATGGCGATGTTGGCGTTAGGCTATCAAGCCGAGGCGGATAACTTAGCCGAAGAGTTTCAAGCCGGCGAGCAGGCGGAACGCAGCCGTGCGGCCCTGGAGCAACGGTTTTATCTCGGACAATGGGGCGAGGCATTTAAATAAGCGTCGCCGATATTCATGAACTGCGATTGCCTTGAGTCGCGCCGATGAAAAATCTTAAAACCTCCTATGCGCGCAGCCTGATCGAGGCCAGTCTCGATCCGCTGGTGACTATCAGCGCGGAAGGTAAGATCATGGACGTAAACAGCGCTACCGAAAAAGTCACCGGCGTACCGCGCCAGCAATTGATCGGCAGCGATTTTTCCACTTACTTTACCGATCCGCAAAAAGCCCGCGACGGTTATCGCCTGGCGTTTTCGCAAGGCAAAGTCACGGATTATCCGCTGGCTATCTGCCATACCTCCGGCCAGATCACCGAGGTGATGTACAACGCCTCGGTTTATCGGGATGACAAAGGCGACGTCGCCGGGATTTTTGCTGCGGCGCGGGACGTTACCGCGTTAAAAAAAGCCCAAACCGAATTGGAAGCGGCGATTTTGCATATGCAATTAATCCGCGAGATGACTGATCTTTTACAGAGCTGCCAAAAAATGGACGAAGCTTATCCGATTATCAAAGCGGCATTGGTACGTTTGTTTGCCGATTCCGTCGGCGGTCTGTATATGCTGGACGCCGCCAGTAATTCGCTGGTACTGGCCGATGCTTGGGGCTGTGGCGAAAGCGAACTGGAAGCCGTGTTTACCCCGGACGAATGCTGGGGCATGCGGCGCGGCTGCATTCATATGGCGCGCGTCGGCCAGAGTATCAATCCGGTTTGCAGCCACGTAAAACCGGGAACCAGCCCTTATCTGTGCATTCCGCTGTTAGCACATTCGCGCGCTTTGGGTTTGATTTACATCGAGCATCGGTTTACTAGTGGCCACCCGGAAGATATTCAACGCGAGCTATCGATAGCTGAAGCCGCCGCGGATAGCGCCCGGCTGGCCTTGGCGAATTTGAGCTTGCGCGAGGAATTGCACGAGTTATCGATACGCGATCCGCTCACCGGTTTGTTCAATCGGCGTTTTCTGGAAGAAGTGTTGGACCGGGAATTATTGCGGATGAGCCGCTGCGGCAAAATGCTGGCTGTAGCGATGGTAGACATCGATCATTTTAAAATTTTTAACGATAACTACGGCCACGATGCCGGTGACGAAGTTTTGAAAAAAACCGCGCAATTGATGAATGGCTTTCGGGAAGGCAGCGATATGGTTTGCCGTTTCGGCGGCGAAGAATTCGTGGTGGTCACCACGGAAATCCAGCCGGACAAAATCTTGCAACGTCTGGACGCTTTGCGCGTGGCTATCGAAAGCTTATCGCTGAAATTCGGTAATCATCAGTTGCCGCAGGTGACGGTATCGATAGGTGTGGCGATTTATCCGGTCCATGGCGGCAATCGGCTCGATCTGTTAACTCGTGCCGACCAAGCGCTTTACGTCGCCAAGGAAGCCGGCCGCAATCGGCTTGTCGTCGCGGACGAAGAAGCGGATCCGGGGTGACGTCTAAAATCCCATCTTCTTGGGTGAGCAGGGATTTTATGGATGCCTACTAAGGCGCCGGCGCTTGGTGCGGCTGATAGGCAAACGGTTTTGCCAACGGTTCGCCGACAAAAATCCCCTGGCCAGGTTGGGCGACGCTTTTCCAGTAAGCTTCAATCACAGTGCTGCCGCGCAAGTAGAAATACATCAATACGCCCGGATTGGGAAACTTGGCCGGAAAATTACACGGTTCCACCACCGCGCCATAACTGGCGGTAGCGCCGGCACGCAGCCATTCGATGATATTCATTTGGTCGCTACCCGACATCACGCCACCCGAAGAGGTGAGATGGTCGGCAACAGCGCCCGGTAAATAGCGGTTATCCGCCAGATGCGGCACTTTGGTCAGTCCGGTGAAATAAAACATCACATCCTGTCGTCCCTCAATATACTCTTGCTCCAGATAATGCACAGGCCAAAAGCTGGTCAGCGATTCGGCCACTTTCGGAAACAGCGCGGCTCGGGAGCTGCGGGCCTGGTCCGAGGTTTTCAACAAATATGCCGAGCCTTGCGGATGCGAATAATCCGAGGCGACACCGGTATCGATCAGTTTTTTCGCTTCCGCAAAGGTCTTGCCGGCCACGGCCATGGTGGGCCGCCAGCCGTGGGTTTTAAACGGTTTATCGGTTTCGGAGGTGAAATAAGGGCTGTTATGGGTTTGTACGCAGCCTCTGGCACAAAAGGATTCGCTAAAACCCGCTGCGAAGGCTGTGGTGATGGACATGCAATCGACGCGAAACGGTTGCAGCCAGGTCAGCGCGTAGGCCTGCACATGTGCCGGCGTTTTTTGATCGACTTCCTGCTTCACTTGCTCAAATTGTTGTTTGGACAACACGGCCTGATTCGGTGCAAAACGCACATGTATCATCTGATCAGCCGGAATTTGCCGCTGCTTTTGGTAATAATCGGCGATTTGGACGCTCGAGGGATCGGCGTCGTTGACGATGACGGCCAGATCTTGGCCGGTCAGCGCCGAGGAAGGCCGGTACATCGGCGAGACCGGGGCGGCCAATGTGGGCGAGCAAAGCAGCTGGCTGAGGATAAGCCCGAGCAGGGCAAATTTGCATGACTTAACGGGAGACACACGTTACTCCGTGAGGTTGGCGGTCGAATTTATCGGATCGGTCACTTTAACCGGACACACATTAAATGCAACACTCATTGTAAAATTTTTCGACAGTGGGCAAGGTGCGAGTTTAACTTGTCCGATTAAACCCGGCGTTTGAATGTCGCGGGAATCAGGAATCCGGGGCATTTAAAGCTTGGGTGGATAAATGCGTTAATTTTAATTTTGCGGATAGTCATTATGGATGCCATAGCCAACATACCGACAGTTGCTCATGTGATTCAACAAGCGGTCGCTCCGGTTTTTCTGCTGTCCGGCGTTGCCGGTATTTTGGCGGTATTGACCAACCGCCTGGGACGCACCGTGGACCGGTTTCGTTTGCTCAGTGAGCTTGATGGCGCGCAAGCCGAGCAACATCATCCGGAGTTGCAAATCTTGACGCGGCGGGCACGCTGGAATCAATGGTCCATCATCCTCTGTACCAGTTGTGCCTTACTGGTTTGCCTGTCCATCGTCGTCATGTTTGTCGGCGTGGAATTGGCCATCGATCTCTCGGATGCCGTCTCTCTTTTGTTTGTGGCATCAATGCTGGCGCTGATAGCCGGTCTTTTGTGTTTTCTTAGAGAAATCATCTTGGCAACGGGCATTTTAGCCCTGCTCAAACGGCCTTAAGCTATCCAGCCATTCCGCAGATTCAGCTAACCGAATGCGGCATAAACGGCGTAGCCCAGATTGGCGACGGCCAGGCCGATCAGAGTAAAAATAGTGATTTGCATGCCAAGCACTCGTTGATCCAGATTCGCGCGCAGCAAACCCCGGGCGTGGACTATTCGACCCAGGATGATCGCAAAACCGCCGATATGCAGCAGCGCGGCATGTCCGCCGCTTAATTCCAGCAGCGCCAATAAAATCAACAATATCGGTATGTATTCCGTAGCGTTGCCTTGGGCGCGGATGGCGATTTGCAAATCGGTCTCGCCGCCATCGCCGAAAATCACTTTTTTTGCCCGGCGCAATTTGATAACTCTCTGTGACAACCCGGCTATTAGCAAGGCCGCCAAAGCGGCATATACGGCACTGATCACATTATTCTCCCGCGGTTTTGGTGTTGAAATTTCGGTGATTGAAATCCTGGAAAGTTCCTGCCATCAAGCAGACCCTTAAATTTCATACTCCACTGCACTCCACACTTGCCTGTGCCGAAGTGTCGTTACAAGGGCCGGGCAATATAACTAAAGTTTTTAGCAACAGCGCTATTCATCCGTCGCTACGGGAGTGCGCCGTAAACGCAACGCCAACACCAATGTCCAGATGGAAAGCACGCCGGTTGCCCAGTGTTCGAACAGGCCGGGGGTTTGGATAGGATTGGCCTCCCAAGTCATCAGCAGCAGCAAAGTCGTCGCCAGCAAGCCGCTACCAATCGAGTAAGCGCTAAGTATGCCCAGCCACGCATGGCGTCGGAATACCACACCGCAAACAAGCGTTGCCAGAATAGCCGCGGAAAACCCGGTCATCGCAAACAGCCGATGTAATTCTTGGCTGGACGACAAACCATCGCAGCCAGGGTCGCAGGCGAATACGCCGGCCCCAATCCGCCCAATGCCGTCCAGACCAATCAGCATGGCGAGCAGCGCCGAACGCCAACCTTCGCGCAAAGTGGCCGGGACTGCTAATGCAAAGCACACATACAATAATCCGGCGAATCCGAAGCCGATATAGCGCATCGGTATTTCCGTAATACTGCCGCGTTCGCCCAACTCGCTGATGTACTGGTAGCTGTGGCTGAACTCCGGGCGCATGGCACCGGCCAAACCAATCAGCGACAGCCATATGACCGGTGCCGCGATGCCGCTAAAGATGCCAAATCGGCCTGGATTCATCCGCAAATCTCGTCACGTAAAAGCACTAGTTTATCCCGTCCAGCTTAGCCGTGCGTAGTGCATTGACTAACTGCATCCGCAAGGTAGCCTTCAGACCACGGGGGGCTAGTGGTGCAAAACTCAGTCTGTTACGGCGCATACAAGAAGAAATCATTAGCACCCCCACCGCAAACGACAGATTTTGTTTGGATTGATCGGCTGACAGAGGACAACATGGGTAATGTTTTGATTGTAGGAGCCAGTAGCGGGATTGGGGCGGCACTTGCCGGTTTGGCTCAGCCGCACTGTCAAATTTACTCGTTAAGCCGTTCTGCTGCGGTGCCGAACGTGTTCAAACATTTTAGTTGCGATGTAGCAAGCGACGCATTGCCGGCCATTGATGAACCCTTGCAAGGTTTGGTGTATTGCCCCGGCACTATCAATTTAAAGCCTTTCGCCAGGATCAAACCCGAGGAGTTTATTGCGGATTTTCAACTTAATTTGATCGGTGCCGTGCGCTGCCTGCAGCACTATCAGCGCAATCTACAAGCGGCAGAGGGTGCTTCGGTGGTGCTGTTCAGCACGGTGGCCGTGCAAACCGGGTTTCCTTTCCATGCCACGGTCTCTGCATCCAAGGGTGCGATAGAGGGTTTGACCCGCGCCTTGGCGGCGGAATGGGCGCCAAAAATCCGGGTAAACGCTATCGCGCCGTCATTGACCGACACGCCATTAGCGGAAAGTCTCTTGCGCGAAGACAGCAAAAAACAGGCTGCGGCAGCGCGGCACCCTTTGAAACGTCTAGGCAAAGCAGAGGATATTGCCCAGATGGCCTGGTTTTTACTGTCTGAAAATGCTGCCTGGATTACCGGGCAAGTCATGCATGTCGATGGGGGAATGTCTGCTATCAAGACTTGATAGCCGCTGAAAACTGCTTTGCAGCGCCAGGCTGCGTGGAGACTTGATGAATAAGCTCTATCATACCGTGGTGATTGGTGGTGGCTGCCTCGGCGCGGCATGCGCTTTTTCGGTACAACGCCGGCTGGGCAATAACAGACATAAAGTCGCCATTATCGAGAAAAAAGTTTTGGGTGCCGGTCTGAGCTCCCGGCATAGCGCCATCGTCCGCTCCGCCAATGCGTCGCCGATGGCGACCAGGATGGCTAAAATGGCCACCCAATACTGGAAAAATCTCAAACCCCTTTGGGGCGTTAACATCCCCTACGAGCAACCGGGCGCAATCTGGATTGCAGAAAATACCCCCGACAGCCGTGCCGAAAGTTGGACGGCGCTGGAGCATATGCTGCAACAGGAAGGCATAGGCTTTGCGATGCTTGCTCATCGCGACGTGATGGATCTGAGCCGCCAAGCCCTAAAAACCGTGCCGGACGAAATTTATTACTACGAACCGGACGTTCTGCAGTTGGACTCGCCGCAGATATTAAATGCCATGCAAACGGCGGCTAAAAAGAACCGCATTGATGTGCTGGAGCATTGCGAAGTCATAGACTTTGCACATGCCGAGCAAGGCATCAGCGCCATCAATACTAGCCAGGGCAAAATTTTTGCCGAACATGTGATCAACGCCGCCGGGGCTTGGAGCGCGGAATTATTTGCTGGTATCGGCCTAAGCATACCGGTGGCGTTGGAACCCGTGTATGCCGCCAACTTTTTAGTAAGCGTCGATGACATTCCCGAAGGGATGCCCATCATCGCCGATTACGTCAATCAAGCCTATTTTCGGCGCTGGCGCGGCAGCATTTTGCACATGCATCAACCTCGCAGCCGCAACGCCAAAGATATTGCCCGCTCGTTTAGCCGGGCCGTGATGAATCCGGAGGGCGCCAACGTTATTTATGACGCGCTGAGTTTCAATGTTACCCATCAACAGCTCGACAATTATCTGGGTAAAGTGATTAATCGTTTCCCCAAAATTGGTAAGCCTGTTTATGCCGGCGGCTATCATTCGTTTTTCGATATTACCCCCGATTTGAAATTTATCTTAGGTCCGGACACCCAGTTGACTAATCTCTACCACTGTTTGGGCGCCGGCCAGGCTTTGAAATATGCGCCAATTTTCGGAGAGATCATTGCCGACTTAATTATTGAAGGCAATGTGACTGCAAAGTCTATTGATATTGCAGAGTTTTCCATAGATAGGTTTTCGAATAACGATATATCCCAGTATTGGCAGTCCAATGCACTGAAGAAAAACAGCTTGTAAATTCTAGTTATTATTAATAGAGGAGTTAATCCAGAGACGGGTCTTATTTTGCCGATTATTTTTATTGAGTTTTTATATATTTTCAGTTGATTTGTAAATATTCGACAAACCTATTTTTCATGGAATAGTGAGTGAGCGTAAGCTGGTAACTAAATACTCTAACCTCCGAGTAATTTATTAGCGAACCAAAAATATAGTTTTAGTGATTAAATTATATTAAACATCAATATTAAATAGTGGGGATTTACTCATGAAAACATCAAATAGTATTTACCGTTTTATCCGCACCTCAATTGCCATCGGCTCAATTGCATTGTTTTTTAATCCTGTGACAGTTCAAGCCTCCGATCACGAGTCAGAATGCTTTAACTCGGTGCAAGGCAAAATCCCCTGGAATGACGAGAAAAATATGAATTGGGAGCCCAAAAACGTCAAGCAACTCTGCGCCGGAACCACCAAACCCGCAGAGCCTGGCGCATGCTTTCTAAGCGTACTGGACGGCCGAGTGAACTGGGGCAAGGGTATCAGTTGGGATTGGCAAAATATTATTAATCTCTGCGCCGGCACCAATAATGCCAAAAACACAGTAGAGTGCTTCCAAAATGCCACGGGAAAAGGTTTGGATTGGCGAGACGCAATATTGTTTTGTCAGCGCGCTGATAAGTAGCGCTTTAATTTACGCTATCTGTGTTGTTTAGCTTTATTATGGGTCTTGAGCTTGTCGGATAATAGTGAGCTGCTAACGCCGACAAGCTCAGTTTGAACTTTAAATTAGAGGGATCACAAAATATATGCGGTACGGGAAGTAAGATAAAAGTCTAAGCGCCTGTCTTGGTTGAGACTTCATTCAATATTTTGTATCTGCTCACGCATCTGTTCGATAAGCACTTTTAAATCGATAGAAATCTGCGTCATTTCCCGGTCAGCGGACTTGGAGCCCAGGGTGTTAGCCTCGCGGTTCATTTCCTGCATTAAAAAATCCAGGCGGCGGCCGGTGGGTTCCGGTTGTTTTAGGGTGCGCAGTACTTCGGCGACATGGGTTTCCAGGCGATCCAGTTCTTCCGCTACGTCCAGCTTTTGCGCCAGCAACACCAACTCCTGCTCCAAGCGATCAAAATTGGGTTCGGCGACCATCTCCAGCACTCGGCTGGTAAGTTTGCTACGCAGGTTATGCAGCACATCCGGCATACGTTTGTGCGCCGCGTCGACCAGCAAATTAATCTTCTGACAGCGGTCTTCCAGAAGTTGCGCCAGTTGTGCACCTTCGCGGGCGCGGGTTTCCAGCATTTTGTCCAGGGTTGAGTCCAGCAACCGGACGATTTTATCGCGTAGCGCTTCCTTGTCGGTTTCGGTTTCTTGTTGCACCCCCGGGAACCCCAACACCTCCAGCGCGGAAAACGGCTGCGGGTTGTTCATCAACGCTTCGATACCGGCAGTAGCGGACAACAGTTTTTCGACTATTTCCCGATTGATATTGAAGCTGTTGTCGCTGGCTTGTTTTTTGTAGCTCAAGGCGCATTCGATTTTGCCGCGCTTGAGTTTGTCGCTGATCAGGCGGCGGGCGTCGGCTTCGACAAAACGCAGTCGCTCCGGCAACTTGACGCTAACATCGCTGTAACGATGGTTGACCGAACGTAATTCGCAAAGGATGGTCAGATTGTCGGCGCTTATTTCGCCGTCCGCGAAAGCGGTCATGCTTCTTATCATTTTTCACCTATAATCGTTACGCTTAACCCGCGCAGCTTGCACATGGCCGAATACTACGATCCAGAAACTTATCCCAAGGAATGGAATTACCTTCAATCGGGAACCATTATAGATCAGTACATGATCGAGCGGGAATTGGCGCACGGCGGCTTCAGCTCGGTGTATCTGGCCAGACAGCTGGCCGATCAAATTCAGGTGGCGATTAAGGAATATCTACCGCGTAAGCTGGCGCACCGCACCTGGAATAATCTGGTCGTACCCAATAATGAGGAGGCCAAGACGCTGTTCATGCGCGGCCGCTCGCTATTCTTTGAAGAAGCCAAAGTGCTGGCGATGCTGAAGCACCGCAATATCGTCGATGTGATTAATTTCTTCCAGGCCAACGACACCGTGTATATGGTGATGACTTACGATTATGGCATCACGCTGGACAAAATCCTGCATAAACGCAGCCTACCGATCAACGAAGCCTTTCTGCTGACCGTATTCAAGCTGTTGCTGACCGGCGTGGAAGCGGTGCATCAAAAAGGCCTGGTGCATCTGGACATCAAACCCGCCAATATTCTGATCCGCAGTGAAAACGACCCCTTGCTGCTGGATTTCGGCGCCATCCGCAAAATCACCCTGGACCCGCAGCGCAATCGTGCCAAGGTGCTGACCAACGGTTATTCGCCTATCGAGCAATACGACAACAATGGCAATCTTGGGCCTTGGTCCGATATTTATGCGGTGGGCGCCAGTATGCGCGCCTGTCTGGATTATAAAATCCCCCAGCCCTCGCCGGATCGCATCAAACAGGACGATTTAGCGCCGGCCGTGAAGGCGCATAAACGGCATTTTCCCGAGTATTTACTGAAAGCCATCGATTGGGCCATGGCGGTTTTTCCGGAGAATCGGCCGCAAAGCGTGGCGGAGTTACAGCAGGCTCTCAGTCCCGGCAATAGTTAAAAATCCGCCCGGTAAAGCCGGTATAATGCCGGCAATTTATAGACCAGCGAGATGAATATGAGACCAAGCGGACGCAACCCCGATCAACTGCGCGAAATACGCTTCACCTGCAATTACACCAAACACGCCGAAGGTTCGGTGTTAGTGGAATTTGGCGATACTCGGGTTCTGTGCACCGCCAGCGTTGACAATAGTGTCCCGCGTTTTCTAAAAGGCAAAGGCGAAGGTTGGGTCACCGCTGAATACGGCATGCTGCCGCGGTCCACTCACAGCCGGATGGACCGCGAAGCCGGCCGCGGCAAACAAGGCGGCCGCACGCTGGAAATTCAACGCCTGATCGGCCGCTCCTTACGCGCCGCCATCGACTTAAAAGCCCTCGGCGAAAACACCATCACCATTGATTGCGACGTGATCCAGGCCGACGGCGGCACCCGCACCGCATCCATCACCGGCGGTTTTGTCGCCTTGTCGATTGCGATTGAGCACCTGTTAAAAACCCACAAAATCAAGAAAAACCCGCTGCACGGCCAGGTCGCGTCAGTATCGGTAGGTATTTACAACGGCGTGCCGGTGCTGGATCTGGATTACGCCGAAGACCATCAAGCCGAAACCGATATGAATGTAGTGATGAACGAAGCCGGCCACTTCATCGAAGTGCAAGGTACCGCCGAAGGCCATGCCTTTAGAAAAGATGAATTAAACGCGATGCTGGAATTGGCCGAACTGGGCATCAACCAATTGATCGAAAAGCAACAAGCCGCGTTGCGCGAAGCCAAAAAGCCCGCGCCGCTGCGGGTCGTGCTGTAAGCGGATGAGTTCGATCATTTTAGCCAGCGGTAATGCCGGCAAGATTCGGGAAATTCAGGCCATCCTGCAAAACGATAAAATCCTGCCGCAATCGCAATTCAACGTGGTCGAGCCGGAAGAAACCGGCGCGACCTTCATCGAAAATGCCATCATCAAGGCCCGCAACGCTGCATTGCACTGCAACTTGCCGGCCATCGCCGACGACTCCGGGCTGGCCGTCGATGCGTTGGGCGGCGCGCCGGGGGTGATTTCGGCGCGTTATGCCGGCATCGGCGCTTCGGACCAAGCGAATCTGGACAAGTTGCTGGCAGAAATGCGCGACGTGCCGGACGCAGAACGTAACGCGCGATTCATCTGCGTGATGGTTTATCTGCGCCATGCGTTGGACCCGACGCCCATCATCGCCCAAGGCGTCTGGGAAGGCCGGATTCTGCGGCAGGCGGTGGGTGAAAACGGCTTTGGCTACGATCCGGTGTTCTGGGTCGAACAATATCAATGCTCGTCGGCACAACTAGCTCCGGAATTAAAAAACGCCCTCAGCCATCGCGGCCAAGCTTTGCGGGAGCTTAGTCAACAACTTGCCGGGCTGTGAGTCGGCTACAGCAGATAGCCGAACAATTTACCGGCCTCGGCAGCGAGCCGCGGATCAACCCGCTCGGCAACGGCCTGATCAACGATACTTATCTCGTTACCCCAAGCAACGGTAGCCGCTTTGTGCTGCAAGGTTTGAACGGCCGGGTATTTCCGCAACCGGAACAGATCATCGCCAACCTGCAACGACTGAATCGGCACATCGGCTCTCAGCGTACCGCCGATGTGCATCTGCAAATCCCGGCCATGCTTTCCACCGTGGCTGGAGCAGCGAGTTATCAAGACGACAGCGGCCAAGTCTGGCGAGCCTTGCAGTTAATCGAGCCCGCCGAGAGCCGCGAGCACATCAGCAATCCGGCGGAAGCCAGCCAAGTCGGTTTTGCCCTGGCGCACTTCCACAAGCTATGCGCCAATCTGCCCGCCGCTGAACTACACGACACTCTGCCGGGCTTTCATATCACGCCAAGCTATTTTGAAACTTATCGGCAACGGCTGGCGCAGCCGTTGCAAGTCACCGTCGATGCGGCATTTAACCAATGCCGGGATTTTATCGACCGGATGCAGCAACAAATCCCCGTCCTGGAACAGGCCAAGCAGCGCGGCGAACTGCGCGAACGGGTGATCCACGGCGACCCGAAACTGAACAACTTTCTATTCGAACCCGGCAGCGACCGCATCGTCAGCCTGATCGATCTGGACACCGTCAAACCCGGCCTAGTGCACTACGACATCGGCGACTGCCTGCGCTCCTGCTGCCACAACCCCAGCAACAACGAATTCGACCTGGCCCGTTGCCAGACCATACTGGAAAGCTACCTGCAAGAAGCCGGCGAGTTTTTCACCGCCGACGACTACGACTATCTCTATCCCGCCATCTGGCTGATTCCCTTCGAGCTGGGCCTGCGCTTTTTCAGCGATTACCTGGACGGCAACCAGTACTTCAAGGTCAACGCACCGCGGCAAAACCTGGAAAGGGCGCAGGCGCTATTCGCCTTATGCGGGAGTATCGAGCGGCAGAAGGATTTGTTGGAGGGATTGATTGCCGGGTGTAAACACGGATAGTCTGGCTTTTTTGAATTTCGGAAATACCGAACGCCGATTGTCCCATCAGAACATTTGTAGTTGTAGGGTACTCACCGCGTATCCAGGCTGATTTCCAATTTAGCCAAAATCTAAAACAAGCCGATAGGCATTCCTGGGGATTTAAAGTTTGCCGGAAACCCTCTTGCTTATCATGGCTTACATGGCTCAAGGACCATCCGGCGCATCCACTTGTTGGATTGCCTCCAAGCCCTTCTTCTTAAGCGCGAGTAAAAGGGCCTCTCGATTAGCGGTCACTCGGGCATCGTAGTAGATGCGCCCTGGAAATCGCGAGGGTGTGATAATGACGAAATCCACATCGAGCTCTCCTGGCCTTACTATTCTGCTCTCGTCGTGTAATTTGACGTAGGCCGCTGTCTCCCAGAAGCGGCGCTCCGAATTGTAGAATGGAACAAGCACAATCAACCACACGATAGTGAGGCGAAAAAACACTGGTATTTTGCCCAGTAGCCGGCAGACTGCCCACCGGGAATCGTTCCGGCGCTTGGGGATAATAATGCCCACCGCGATAACCCAAGACCAAAGGGCACGAGTTTGTATCTGCTTCGCCTGTAGGTCCCAACCAAGAAGTTGCATGCAGATCGATGCGGAAACAACTCGGTCCAGCAACAAGATCGCCAGTAACAACGCGAGTGCCCCTACAACAAGCCAGTGGTAGTAGCGGTGCGATCTCATTCCTCTGCAATCCTCGTCTTTCTGTTCGTCCAACAATGAGCTAGATAAACTGCCCATCGACCTTGAAACGAACTGTGACATATTAACTTATCGACTAGCATCGAATTTTTTCATCTGCATGTCTCTGGTAAGAGCTAGGTATGACCAGTGAAGTTAAAGTGATTGAATCAAATTGAGCCTGCTCCGATAGCGGAGGATATGCTGGCCTCAAAATGTGCGATTACGCAAGCGAATCGCACCGACAAGGTTGTTGGCCCTTTTCTGTCATTTCATATTCAAACTTTCGATGAAACGCGATGCGTGGCTACCGTCACCTCGGCACAAAATGCAACACATCCCCAGCCTCCGCCGACAGCAACGGCAAGGCCACGCCATCCCGCCAAAAATTCTGCTGGTCGCGGTAGTGTGCCGATAAAGGATGGCCGGACTGGCCGCCCGGCATGTGGAACAGGGCGTTTTCCGGGTGCGACGGCGACAAGACCAGCCGTTCGCTGGCGCCATGGGCGTTGTCCATGACCTTGACGCAAACGTTGGCGCAGCCGTCGCTGTCGAAGGCGGGCATGTCCAGCACGCCGCTCAGAGCAGACGCCACTTTGCTGAACGGGTGGCGTAAATTAACCGGGTGGGTCATGCCCCAAGTCAATTGATCGGGCTCGACATTGGGATATTTCTCGCGCAACGCTTGCACGGTTTGCCGCAAGGTCGCCACGATCATGGCCTGCCAATCGTCTTGATAACGCGGGTTCAGCACGCCTTTGGGCCGTTGCGTTAGCAATTGCCGCAGCGGCGTTTCCATTTCCCGCCAGGCGTAACGAAACTGCGGGTCCAGGGTTTGGCCGGCCGCCACCACTTTTTCAAACACTGCGCCGGCCAGGCGGGTGCGGAATTCACTCAAGATTGGCGCGCCTATGCTGCCGGTTTGCATGTAGCCGTCCCAGGCGGCGATGGCGTTGCGGGCTTTTTGCAAACTGTCGTCCGCCGCGCTCGGATTGCTCAGAGCGTCCAGCGCCAATTGCTGGTAAAACGCCAGAATTTCACTGCAGGTATCCAACTGAATTGCCAGCAAGTCCTGCTCGGTCAAGCCGCTGCGATTTTTCAGCAACTCTTCAATGCGGTGCGCCCGATAGCTCAAGGACCAGTTATGGCCGATCACATACGGGTAATCCCGCCCCAGAGTACGATTGTTGGCTGTGACGATAAAACCGTCCGCCGGATCGAACAGGCGCGGCAATTCATCGGGAGGGATAGAGCCGTCCCAAGCGAGGTTGCCGTCGGCCCATGACTGGCTGATTAGGCCGTCGAATCCGCGGCGTTTGGGGAAGCGGCCCATGTAAGTCCAGGCGATATGGCCGTCACGATCAGCAATCACCACGTTCTGCGGCGGCCCGCCGAAGCGATTCATCACTGCCACGGCTTGTTGGGTATTGCGGGCTTGGTCCATATCCATCAGGCCCAGGTCCACAAAGTGCGGCTCCAGCGCAATCCATTTGATGGCCACGGGTTGACCCAGTAAATCCTGGTCGGATACCGGCCCCCACTCGCTGTCGCGTAAGGTCAGCGTCACGTCAGGTTCGCCTTTAACCCGAATGGTTTCCTGGTGCTCGGTAAACGCTTGCCAGCCTTGCGGTGTGCGATATTGGCCGGGATGGACCGAATCGACGTCCAGGCGGATCAAATCCAGAAAATCGCCGGTGACATTGGTAAAGCCCCAGGCCACATCATCGTTGCCACCCAGGATTACGGCAGGAGCACCAGGTAAGGTCACGCCGTAAATATGGCGATTGCCATAACTCAGATCGGCGCGGTACCAGATGTTGGGCACATTTAGCGCCAAGTGCATATCGCTGGCGATCATCGCCCGGCCATCGCGGGTTTTGCTGCCGGCAACCACCCAGTTGTTGGACCCGGACACCACGTTTTCGGCATCCACTGCTTGGTTAAGCGCCAGCGTTGAATCGGTGCCGGGTAGGCTGGCCAGTGCCTCAAGCGGAATTGATGGATTAAAGCGGCGCGGTAGGTTGCCGCCGACCAATTCCTTGGCGTAGGGATCGGTATCCGGCGTCAAGAAAGTCACCAACTCCTGAGGCAGCGCGCGAGTCATGACGCTGACCATGCGCTCGTCCTGTTCCTGGCCGTTCAGGGTTTGAAACATTGCCAACTCGACGAGGATGCTGTCTTCAGGGCGCCAAGGCTCGGGACGGTGGCGCAGCGCCAGAAATTCCGGCGGTAGAACACGGGCAGTGCCGATGAATTGATTCACGCCGTCGACATAAGCTTGCAGCGTCAAACGCTGAGCCGGGGGCAAATCGGCAACGATGCGTTGCGCGGCGCGATCCATTTGATAGACACGTTGCTTGCGGTCCGCGTCCAGTGCCTTGGCGCCGAACAATTCGGCCAGGCGTCCGGCGCTTTTGCGGCGCATCAATTCCATCTGAAACAATCGGTCGCGGGCATGCAGGTAGCCCAGCACGCGATAAGCGTCTTCCCGCTGGGTTGCTTCGATGTCCGGCACGCCGAAGGCATCGCTTTTGACGCGGGCTTGACTGGAAAGGCCGGGTAAAACTACTTTGCCATTTTCGGCGGGTAGCGATGCCAGCAACAGCCCTATTACCAAAGCAATTCCACCGACAATAACACCGGCAATCGACAGGGAGGCAACGCGCATTTTGGACATGGTTGATATAGCCTCGGGGAGATTGGAAAAATTGGCGCGGAGAAAGTCGCCAACTGCCCCGGCTATTATAGGGCTAAGATTTCAAAAGGTGATTGAGCGGATTTTTAGCAAAGCGGAGTTTAGCAATTAGACTCCGCTAGCAAAAATATTCGAAATTCATGCGTCAAAAAATCGGTTTCGGCACGGCGTTTTCCGAAACCGATTAACAACTTTCGATTGGTAGTAGCTTAAAGAAATTGACTTTGCATCAGTGAGCGGACGAAGACACGTCACAAGAGACGCTAAAGCCCTGGATTTCCACATTAATACCGCGGTCCGGCGCGGCCAGCAGAAAATCCGCGATGGTTTCAATGATGTCTTGATCGATGAACAACGCTTTGGAGCCGTCAATCAGCAATTCGCAGTCATCGGTTACGGCAGATAGATGCTTACGTAGCAAGGCTTTATTCAAGAAGGAGACATCTTTATGTAAGCGCAACAAATAATGATCGCCGTGCTGAGTCAAGGTAATCGCCGCGTGGAAGTTGGCTTTCAAGACGAAGTAGAATCCAGCCGCCATACCAATCGCGATACCCAACAACAGGTCAGTGAATAAAATCGCCACCACGGTAATCGCAAAAGGCGCGAACTGATTCCAGCCCTTCCGATAAAACTCCACGAACAGTGCCGGCTTCGCCAGTTTGTAGCCGGTTTGCAGCAGAATTGCCGCCAAACAGGCCAACGGGATCATATTCAAATATCTCGCAAAAAACAGCACACTGACCAATAACAAAACGCCGTGTAAGAATGACGCGATTCTGGTCTGGCCGCCGGCATTGATATTGGCCGAACTACGTACGATCACGGCGGTAATCGGCAGGCCACCCATCAAGCCGCTGACCATGTTGCCCAGGCCCTGCGCTTTCAGCTCCCGATTGGTCGGCGCAACCCGTTTGTGCGGGTCCAATTTATCGACCGCCTCTATGCTCAGCAAGGTTTCCAGGCTGGCGATAATCGCAATGGTTACCGCCACGCTGTAAATTTTCGGATTGCTGAAAGCACTGAAATCCGGTAGACGCAATTGGTTGATAAAGTTGGCGGCACTGCCCAACTCGGGAAGCGACACCAAGTGCTTTTCGCCAATCATCATTTCCGGGGCAAAACGCACTGCCAGAGCGTTGAAACCGACACCCCAAATCACCGCCAGCAACGGACCGGGAATTAACTTTAAAAGCTTGAACTGCTTGATAAACCCGGAATCCCAGATCACCAAAATCAATAGTGCCACGGCACTGACGATGGTAACGCCGGGGGTAATCGCTTCCAAGGCTTCGGACAATTCAAAGAAGCTGGATTCAGCGCTCTCCTGCATATAACTTTCATCGCCTTCGAAGCTGGTATCGTAACCGGTGGCATGCGGCGTTTGCTTGATAATCAAAATCAAGCCAATCGCCGCCAGCATGCCTTTAATCACCGAAGCCGGAAAAAATGCGCCAATTACCCCGGCTTTTAAATAGCCCAGAATTATTTGCAAGCCGCCGGCCAGCACCACGCTCAGTAAAAAACCACCAAAGCCGCCCAAGGTTTCGATGGCTTCGAAGACGATAACCGTCAATCCGGCTGCCGGTCCGGAAACGCTTAATTGCGAGCCGCTGGCCCAGGAAACCAGAATGCCGCCCACCAAGCCGGCGATAATGCCGGAGAACAACGGCGCACCGGAGGCTAGCGCAACCCCCAGGCATAACGGTAAAGCCACCAGAAAGACCACGATACCGGCCGGTAAGTCCTGGTGCAGATGTTTCATATAAGAATTCAATTGCGATGTCATTGGTTTACCCAGTCGTTGCGAAAATCCGGATGCTAGTCGGCATAGCGGTAAATCGGATTGATTTGCGTGTTATGGTCGAGCTTGATCAATTCATTGATCAAGCCGTCGTTCAGGCCGTATACCCAGCCATGTAAAGTGGGTTTGTGCCCGTGTTTCCAAGCCGACTGAATAATCGAGGTATGCGCCAGACGATAAACTTGCTCGATGATATTCAGCTCGATCAGGCGATCGGTTTTTTTCTCCGGCGCAATAGACTCAAGCTCTTCCTGATGCAAACGGTAGACATCTTTAATATGCAGCAACCATTTATTGGTGATAACCAGATCCGATTTTTGCGGCTGCAAGGCCGCTCTCACGCCGCCACAGCCGTAATGGCCGCAAACGATAACGTGCTTAACTTTTAAGACCGAAATGGCGTATTGCAAGACGCTCAGGCAATTGAAATCGGTGACGATGACCTGATTGGCAATATTGCGATGCACAAAAATTTCGCCGGGCTTGGCGTTGACGACTGTCTCCGCGGGCACCCGGCTATCCGAGCAGCCTATCCACAAAAAGTCGGGCTTTTGTTCTTTGGCCAACTGGACGAAAAATTCCGGGTCTTTCCTACTGACTTCTTCCGACCAGGCTTTGTTTTCCAGCAGTAATTTCGTGGGTGTAATCATAATGGGTGTCCTTATTTTCTATCACTATGCGTCCTGGAGCGGATCCGGAACGGGTTGTTCAAAAGAATGTGTCTTTACCGGTAATACTATATCGAATCGAAACTATATAGCAATTGCTTTAGGCTCTAAATCTGGGCTAAATCAAAAGTTATATTGAACCATCGCTCAGCGCGCCTGAAATTGTGGTTCTCTGCGTGAGTATGGATGTTGGTGCCGCCTGCGGAGCCGCCACACTTAACCGCTGCCACCAGGACTGCACACTGGTTTCTTGCCAGGACAACAGCCATTGCGGATACAGACCTATCACCAATACCAGCAGCGCCGGCACGACCAGCAATGCCAACTCGCGTGGGCGCAGATCCTGTACTTTGGCTATGCTGTCGTGCACAACCGGGCCGAAGAATGCCCGTCTGACAAAACCCAACAGATACGCCGCGCCCAATACCGCACCGAACAAAGCCACCATCGCCAGTGCCGGATAAGCCTGCAATGCGCCGAGTATCATCAGCAATTCCGCGGGGAAGCCATTGGTGCCGGGCACGCCGATACTGGATAGCGCAAACACGAAAAATAGCGTCGTTAAGCGCGGCAGCGGTTTAGCCAAGCCGCCGAGATGAACCAGATCGTTACTACCCAAGCGTTGCTGAATCATGCCGGCGATCAACATCAGGCTGCCGGCGACTATACCGAAATTCAGCAACTGCATGACCGCACCTTGTAAACCTTGCAAATTAAAAGCGGCGATGCCGACGATGACCAGGCCGACGTGGCTAATACTGGAATAAGCCAGCAAACGGCGCAGATTGGTTTGCTGCAACGCGATCAAGGCGCCGTAAATCAGCGTCACCGCACCGAGTATCGCCAACAGCCAGCGATGTTCCAAGGCGACTTGCGGCGCCAGCGGTATCGCAAAACGAATGATGCCGTAAACGCCCAGTTTCAAACCGACCAGCAGGGCGCTGAGAAAAGTCGGCGCCTCAATGGCCGTAGTCGGCAGCCAGGTATGAAACGGCAGCAGCGGCGCTTTCACCGCAAACCCCAAAAATAGCAATAAAAAAATCAGACCCTGCGCCGACTCGGGTATCGGCGTGTTGAGTAAAACCGGCAAACTGAAAGCCAAATCCTGCGGAATGGTCCCGCCGTTAGCCTGCGCGTGATTAATCGCCAGCAAAATAATCCCGAACAACAAGGGCACGCCGCCGAATAACATATACAAGGTATATTTCATCGCCGCGTACCGTCGCTCTGCGCCTACGCCCCATAACCCGATCAAGAAAAAAATCGGCGGCAAGGTCAGCTCCCAAAACAGGAAGAACAAGGCCAGGTCCAATGCGGTAAACACACCGATAGTCACGCTTTCCAATGCCAACATCAACGCCAACTGAAAGCGGTTTAATTGCCGCACGCTGTTCCAGCCGGCCAACAAAGCCATCAGGGTCAGCAAGGCCGTCATCGGCAAAAACAGGATCGAGATGCCGTCCACACCGAGTTGATAGTGAATATTCAGGTCCGGTATCCAGGCATAGTCTTCCAGCAACTGAAAATCGCCGCGTGCGCTATCAAAAACCCCAGCCGCCGCGACGGTAAACAGTAATTCCACAACGGCTACTAACAAAGCGCCGCGCTTGGCTAACTGGGTATCCTGAATGAAAGCCAGCGATAAGGCCCCCAACAATGGCCAGACCAGACAGAGGGACAGCAAAGGAAAACTATCAGTCATGGTGCGGGCCGTTCATGTGATGACTATGATGTTCAGGATAATGTTCGCCAATCTCCTTGGCTTCCTGATCGATATATTTCAGCCAGGGCGTGGTGTAAAAACCGGTGCCGATCAGCAGGCCGCAGATGGTCACAGCGATAATCCGCTCCTTAACCACCGGATGGTGGACGCTGCCGTAAGGCTGAACAATGCGTTTGGCATGAGCAATAAACAGACGCTGAAACGCCCACAACAGAAAGGCTGCCCCCAGCACGTTACCCAGCAAAATTGCGATGGCGATGTACCAGCCGTGTTCCTCTATGGTGCCTTCGATTAATAAGTGCGCGGCATCGAAACCCGGTGTGCCGGGCATGACCATGGTGCTGAGCGCGGAAATCAAAAACAGCAAGGCTATCGTCGAATTAGTCTCGAACAACCCGCCCAGGCGCGGCAGGAACGAGGTACGGGTACGTTCGTAAATCAAGCCGATGCTGAACAGCATGCCGGCTGTCGCCAACCCATAAGCTATCGACAGCAGAATGCTGCCTTCCAAGGCAAAGTCGTTGAAGGAGAATACGCCTATTGCCAACATGCCGGTGTGACTGATCACCGCAAACGCCAACAGCCGGCGCATATTGATTTGCATCAGTGCCAGCAGGGCGCCGTAAAAAATCCCGATCAAGCCTAAATCGACGACAAAATGCACCCATTGCTCGGCCGCACCCGGCACTAACGGTAGGATGAAGCGGATCAAGGCGTAGATACCCAGCTTCAAACCGGTGAGAAAAATCGCCGCGCTGGCGGCGGTGCCATGTTCCGCCAGCAACGGTAACCAGGCATGGAACGGAAACAGCGGCATGCGGATGGCAAAGCCGAAAAACAACAGGATAAAGATCAGGGTTTCGTTGGGAATCGCCAGATTATGGTGCTTTAAGGTCAACCAATCAAAGCTCAAATCCAAACCATTTTGCGCCAAACCATAGCTCAGCAACACAAAGCCGGCCAGACTCATCGCCAAACCGGACAGCCAGTATTGCAAGACCGATTTTACCACCTGATTGCGCTGCTTACCGGTACCGGCAAATACAGTTAATAACACCACCGGCACCAGTTCCAGCAAACACCAAAACCAGAATTGCAGGGTATTCAATGCCGCAAACGCGCCGATTAATATACCTTGATAGGCCAGCAGGCAGGCGATAAACAGGCGATCATTACGATGCCGGGTGATCAAGGTATAGATCAGTGCCAGCAAGCCTAAAATTGCCGTCAGTGGAATGAACAGAATATTGGTACCGTCCACCCCGACCCGATAGTTCATGCCAAATAGTTGAAAATGTTCGGCAAGATGTAGCCCGGGGGTTTCCGAGTCGAATATCAGCAACAGATAAATACTCAGCAATACGTTCAGCAATGCGCCGGCAAAAGCCAGCCGCACGCTATAAATCGGCTTGGCAAACACCACCGCTAACATGGCCAGCAAAGGCACCAGCGTCATCAAGGTCAATAGCGGTACCGCCGCCACTGCCTGCCAGAAAACAATAGGGGTATTCATCGGTATCCCAGCGCTACCATCAAGGTGATCAACACAAACAACGCCAGATAGCGCGGCTGTAACAATAATTGTTCGAAACGGTTGGCAGCCTGGCCCAGGCGCCGGCCAAATCGAATCGAATCGCGGCCGATGCCGCGCAGAATGAAGTGATATTCAAACCAGTTCAGCAAGGCTGCGGTCCATTGCGCCAATTTGCCGGCCAGACCGCTGCCTTGAGCGAAGCTGTCTTCCTGGCTATCCAGGTTGGCGCCCATTTTTTGCTCTTCCCATTGCGCGAACGACGACACCGCTTTGATAGCCGGTGCCGGCGCGCCCAAGGCTTTATCGACAATGTGTTCGTCGATAAAGCGAGCATCCTTGGCCAAGCGCAAAACCGGTTTGACCAGCAACCAATCCATGGCCGGCTCTAGCCAACCGCGCTGCAAAGAGGCGATAAAGGCCCAGCGGCAATTTGCCAGCGCCGGCGCCACCGGTCGAATCGGTTGTCCGTGGGTGTTGTGCAAGATGGAGGGTGCAGTTAGCAGTAAATAGCAACGCACCACCGCATGTGCGCACAGATGCCAAGCCGCTAAAGTCCAAAACCCCAGCCCGCATTCCAAAAACATCAAACCCAGTTGCGCGGAGGTGGCGAAGATTTGCGAGCTTTTGATGTCGGTCTGGCTCAAGCCTACCCAATAACTGTAAATTGCCGTCAGTGCGCCGACCACCGTCAGCACCAGCATGGCCAGCGGTGCCTGCATGAACAGGGGCTGCAATTGAATCACTAAAAACACGCCGGCATGAATCATCGCCCCGCCGTAGAAAATAGCGCTGGACGGCGTTGGACCTTCCATTGCTCTCGCCAGCCAAGGCGTGAACGGAATCTGCGCGGATTTGGCGCATGCCGCCATGGCAAAACTCAGGGCCAGCAAGGTAGCGTCGCCCGCCTCCAGATCCGCCGCGCTACTGTTGATGGTTTGCCAATCGGCATTTTCCAGCCAGGCCAGGGCCAGACCGATTGCCAGAATAAAACCGCCGTCGCCGATGCGGTTGGTCACAAATACGCGGGTGGCGTTATGCGCGGCGACGGGTCTATCGTAGGCATAAGCAATCAGCCAGTAAGAACAAACCCCGGCGATTTCCCAGGCGATAAAGGTAAACACCGCGTTGCCGGACAACACCAACAGCAGCATGGCCGCCGCGAATAAATTCAGGATGAAAAAAAAGCGGTGGAAGCCGGCCTCGCGGTGCAGGTAATTCACCGAAAAGCGCATCACGACCAGCAGTAACAGCGAGAACAAACCGGCGAAGGCCAGATTAAAACCGCCGGTGCTGAGTGTGTAGTCTATGCTCAGCGAGCCGCTACGCAGCCAGGTGCCGTACGACACCGAGTCGGCCAGTTGGCCGGACAAGTCGCCGGCTAATAAAGCCAAAGCCGTCAGTACCGATAGGCCGATAGCCGTCACGCCCAGCCGGGCCGTTGTTTTCTCGCCGGTCTCGCCATCGATAATCCGGAAAAAGTGCAGGCCGCCAATCAACAGCGCCGCCAGCAACGGAAACAAAGGAATCAGGTTTGCGTAGGCCGCCATACTCAGACAACTCCCATTAAATCGGGCTGCTTGATCAGCATAGGCGCCACCGGCTGAGTTTCATCGCGATAGCAATCCGGCGAATTGTCCCGTAGCGGCAGCTCGCTGTTGTCCGGTTGCCAACGCACGAAGCCGAGACCGCGTTGAAACACAAATATCTCGCCGCTGTCCGGGTCTTTGGCACTGAGATGCACCCAGCCGCCGCCGATCAGTTCTCGCAGGCTTTCCTGCCGGCCGTAAATTTGCTCCAACACCACGGTTTTGGCTTCAACGACGATTTGCAAACGCATGGCCTCGTGAATCTCGATCATCTGCCTTGGTAAGCCGGTGCGCAAGTCGCTGCTGGCACCTTCCATCACCGCACAGAAGCCGGTCAGATTGTGCGGCACTTTCGAGCCGCAACCCAGCCGTTCGTTATTCACGGTGGAAAAATAATATTCCAGATTGATGCCGGCCCCGACCGGACCGACCGCCAACAGGATGCCTTCCAACACCGTGCCTTCCGGGTCTTGGCTCGGATCGTAGGAAATCAAAAACAGGCGGCGGTCAAAAAACGCCCCTTGCGTTAACGAGCGTCTACCGACCAGCGCAGCCGCATTGGTGGCATGGCCCAACTCCGGCCGAGCCTGGGAAAAATCGGCGGCGCGGTTTAGAAAATGCCGTAATGCCTGCTGGGGCTGCGGCCGGCGCGGCGCGGACGCCAAACGCCGGCAGCGCTCATGCGCCGACATGCGCTGCGCGTGTTGCATCTGCTGCATAAATTTGTTGAGGGTCGGTTGGCGCTCCTGCGGCACGGCGGTGCTGTCATACCAAATGATGTCTTCGTCGCAGGTATTGTGTTCGGCGCCGATGAACCACGTGTCGGCTGGAATGACGATGCCTCGCTTGGCCAGCAATTGCCGCACTTCAGGTCGGTTCGCCATCGCCGCGAACAGCCGGGCATTGGGTCCGCCGTGCCGGCCGCTGCAGGCGCCGCAATCGTATGCGGACAAATGCGGATTGTTTTGGCTCATCGAACCATGGCCCATCAATACGACCAATTCGGCAAAGCCGTAAGTCAGACCGGTATTACGCAAAAATCCGGCGATCCGGTCGGCTTGCTCCTGGTCGGTAAAGCCCCATCTAGGTTGTTGGGGCGAGGCCGGTGTCTCAGGGTTACCAGCGGTAAAATGCAATTGCGATGGCACGTCGGGTGCGATGCCTTTCGCCACCGCAGCCAGCAACTGCTGCTGCGTTTTGGGAATGAAACTTTTCGCTAGCAAACCGAGCAAAGTAAACGGCGCCATGGTATTAATCACCGGATAGGCAAGCAGCGCATCGCGGCGCAAACCGTGCTGAAGCAAATCGGCAAGCCGTTGCTTTAGATTGCGGCCTTGCCGGCGCCGGGCCAAGGCTTTTTCCTGGCCGGGTTGACTGCATTCCTGAACGTTATGTGCCGGTACGACCACCACCGGACAAAGGGCCGTCAATTTGCTATCGTCGAGGCCTTGATAATTCATCGGTACGCCAAAAAAACCGGCGGCTCCCAGCGTTTCGATAGCCGGATTGAGTTCTTCCAAGTGACGGCGGATGCCTTCCTCGCGATCATCCATGCAAAACACGATTTGTGCTGCGGGGCGGTTGTCTCGTTGCGCCCAGCGCCCGCGATTATGATTGGCGTGCAGGGCTTGCAGCAGCGCTTGTTGATAGTGGCGTTCGTAGGCGTTCAGCCAAATATTGCTGCGATCCGCCTCGCTGAAAGTGTCGATGACGGCCAAGCAATCCAACAGCGGGGCCTGCTCTGAACGCTGCACGTCGCTGGCGGTTAATCCAAGCAATTGGCAAAGGCGAAACAAGCGCCAACCCTGGTTATAAATACTGAGGGCAGAGGGAGCCAACGGACTAAGTTGCCAGGTCCAAATCCGTTCGGCCACCGTCTGCCAGACCTGTTTGTCCCGCGCCGAATCTTTCAGTAAAGCCTGCGACGCAAGCGCCAGATACTCCGGCAATTGGCCTTGAAACAAAGAATGCCTGACCGAAAACTCGGCCAGGTTTTTCGAAAAATAACCGCGCAGTTTGTCCAGTTGCGCCTCGCAACCCCATTGCTGCCTGCATAACTGTTCTGCGTACAGCCGATCCAGAATCAAGCGTATCGCCAGATAATCGGCCAATAGGGGCTGGGTGGCGTCATCCGCTTGATAATCGGGATGAGTTTGCCGCCAGTTGATCAAACCCGACCAACCCGGTAGTTCGAGGGCTAGCCTTTGCAGATAGCCAACCCAGCGGGATTCTGGGATTTTCAGTGCTATCAGCTCTTGCGCAATCGCATCTATGGGTTCGGCAGGTAATGCTCCCGTAACCGTTTGCCAATTATGTAGTTCCTGAAAAACCGGCTGGGCATCGTAGATCAAACTCTCACGCCAGGCTTCGTACAAACCCAGTTCTTGGCGCTTGGGCAATCGCCATGCCGCCAGGCCTTCGTCCAATAACGATGCGCATAAACGAATCAATTGCGGACGCACCGAGTCCAGAATATCCTCGCCGGTCAACGCCAACAGCAAGCCGCGCAAGGTCAAACTGTCGCCGACCCGTGCAAAAAGGCTTTCCATGCTCTCCATGCAAGATTGGCGCATCTGCTGTTCCGCACCGGCATTCGCCGCATCCGGCAGCCATTGCCGGATTTGCTCGGCGGACAAATCCAGCAAATCTTCCGGATGCAAATTCGGTGTTTGCAGCTCAAGCTTGGCGAGCAAGGCATCCCACAATTCACGAGCCGTTTCGCCAGCGGCGGCCGGCTTATCCAGCACTCCGAGCTCGCGCACCTGCCAATCGAATTGCCCGGGTGTCAGCGCCTGCAACTCGTGCAGCAAGGCCAGCCGGTAAAGCATCTGCTGAGTAATGGGTTTGCCATTGACCTTGCAAATCTCAGTGTCCAGCGCTTCTCCAAATTGCTGCGCCAATGCGCCATCAATATCTTGATCGGCTATCCGGCCCTGTGCATAAAACTCCCGGAACTGAGCGGCGGGCAGATAACAACTGATACCCGTTAGTTCGGTAAATTCCTCCAGCGCTTGCTCGAACGGCAAATGCTGAAAGCCATGCAAGGTATTGTGATGCACGAAATCGTGAATCGGCGCCTGTCCCGGTAATACGTGATCCAGGTGCTGGATTGCGTCGAGGATAATTTGTTGGGCAGAGGCGTTGCCATTTGCGTAATCGTGCATGATCAAATCGCCGCCATATTCATTGACGCGCAGAGCAAAAAGCTTACTGCTTTAGTGTCTGCAAAAATCTTGAAATTGGGCGGGGGGGTTACCCCGTATACCGCGCCGAGCACCGGAGCTTTTGGCGGGATTAGCCCGAAGGGGCGATGCAGGGATGCATCGCGTTGCCGAAGGGGCAGGAAGCCCCTTTCGGCAACCGCTGCCAAAAGCGAGGAGCGCAGGAAACGAGCGGTATCCGGGCCGCCTTTTCTTTGGCTACTTTCTTTTGGCGGAGCAAAAGAAAGTAGCTCGGCTGTCGGTCCGAGCACCGACATCAAATAAGCCGTCGCATTAGCGACACAAAGTTTCAGTAACCCAGACATAAGCATAAAACCCTAAGGCAACCTCTCCCCCATCACCAACAACATCTTCCCCACCGTCGCGGTAGACAAATCAATCAAAGGCGCTGGCAACAAGCCAAACAACACAATCCCTCCAACCAGCACCCCCGATGCCATCAGCTCCACCGACTTCAAATCCGCGATGTCCCGCATCTGCGGTTTCACCGGACCGGTAAACAGCAAGCCGATGGTGCGCATCGCATAGGCGGCGCTGATCAGAATACTGAGGCTAAAAAACACCATCAAACCTCCCCATTCTTGAAAGCCGCCGATTAGGGTATGCAGTTCCGCGATAAAACCCACGGAGCCGGGCAAGCCCATGGCCGCCAGCAAGGTCAAGGTGGTTAAGGTGGCGAAGCGCGGCATGACCTGCACCAGCGAACTGTAATCTTGAATGTTACGGGTATGCGTGCGTTCGTAAAGCAGACCAACCAATAAAAACAACGCGCCGGCGATCAGGCCGTGCGCGGTCATTTGTAGAATTGCACCGGTGAAGCCTGTTTGATTCAGCGCGGCAATGCCCAACAGGACCACGCCCATATGACTCAAAGAGGAGTAAGCCACCATGGCTTTCAGATCACGCTGCCGCCAGGCCAGCAAACCGCCGTAAAGCATGCCGAACAAGGCCAGAAACACCAGCAGCGGTTGAATCAATTTGGCGGCGACCGGCAGCATCACCACGCAGCGCAGCAAGCCGTAGGCGCCCATTTTTAAGAGAATGCCCGAGAGTAAAATGCTGATTGGACTAGGCGCTTCGACGTGCGCCAACGGTAGCCAGCCATGCAGCGGAAAAATCGGCATTTTCACGCCAAAGCCGATCAGGAAGCCCAACAGAACTAGCACCTGTTCGATCTCCGGCATGTTTTGCGCGGCTTGGCCCATCGATGCCATCAAAGAGCCCTGGTTTTCCAGATCGTATTGACTGATCGCCAGCAAACTCAGCAACATGAACACCGAGCCACCCATGGTATACAGCACGAAATTCAAACTGGCGGCATGCCGGCGTTTGCCGCCCCAGCGGTCGATCAGGAAAAACAGTGGGATCAAGGTCACTTCCCAGAAGATGTAAAACAGCGCCCAGTCTTGCGCCATAAACACGCCGAGCATGCCGAATTCCAACAACAGCACGGAAATATGATAGCCCTTGATGCTATCGGCCAAAGAAAAGGAAGCCAGCAGGGCAATGCAAGTCAACAGCGCAGCCAGCACCAGCATCGGCATGGACAGGCCGTCCACACCCAAAGCATAAGCACTGCCCAGTTTGGGGTTAAGCGGATAGAACTCGCTAAATTGCAGCGCGGTGTCGTCGGCGTCAAACTGGAGCAATAGCAAACCAGCCAGCAACAAAGCCGCCAAGCTGAATACATTAGCTACAATTCTGATCAATCGGCTATTCCGGCCGGAGACCAGTACCAGCAATATTGCCCCCAGCGCCGGGGTCCATAACAGCGCGCTTAGCATCACCATTGTTATCGTCTAAGTCCAATACAGCAAACATTCTAACGACATTTGGTTGAAAAAAGCCAATCCGACCAAGAATTGGTTTAAATAAACCAGATGGCCGTTTAGGGCTTGCACTATCGGACGGTAGAGCCGATTTCGCAAAGCCCGGCGCTTCGTGTAACCTAAGCGCAGCAAAAAATATCGGGATTTGGGGATCCTGCGCATGCCAAACATGGTCACGCTAGCGATTAGCGCCAATAGCTCGGCGACGTTTGTAAACGCTGTGCGCATGAATGCCACCCGTTCTTTACCCCGTTTTCCCGCGAATTGATAGCCTGTAACAACTATGCAAATCCACATGATAGCCGTCGGCAACAAAATGCCGGACTGGGTACAGCAAGGTTATAATGAATATGCCAAGCGGCTGCCGCGCGAATGCGAGTTGCTGCTAAAGGAAATTGCCCCGGACAAACGCCGCAGCGGCGACATTGCCCGCATTACCAAGGACGAAGGAGAACGCATGATAGCGGCATTGCCCAGCCGGGCGCACGTGGTGACGCTGGACATACCGGGCAAACCCTGGACCACGCCGAATCTGGCGCAAGCCTTGCAACGCTGGCTGGGTAACGGCCAGCCGGTCGCGCTGATGATAGGCGGACCGGAAGGCTTGTCTCAGCAAGTGCGCGATCTGGCTCAGGAATCCTGGAGTCTTTCGCCGCTGACCTTCCCGCATCCCTTGGTTCGAGTGATTGTCGCTGAACAAATCTACCGGGCCTGGAGTCTGTTGAATAACCACCCTTACCATCGTTAAGCGCATGCACCCACAACTGATCCTGGCGTCCGCCTCGCCGCGCCGCAGCGAATTGCTCAAGCAAATCGGCATCCGTCACAGTATCATGGCGGTCGACATCGACGAAACGCCGTGGCCGGGCGAAGCGCCCGCTGCTTACGTCGAGCGGGTAGCCGCGGAAAAATCCGCACTCTGTCTGGCAACGGCCGCTACCGATTTACCGGTACTGGCTGCGGATACCAGCGTGATTTGCGACGGCCGCATCCTCGGTAAACCCGAGGATTTGCAGCACGCCATTGAAATGCTCAGTCATTTGTCGGGACGCAAGCATCAAGTGTATAGCGCGGTATCCTTACGCGGTGAGCAACACTGGCAGGCGCTTAGCGTTAGCGAAGTGCGCTTTAGGCCCTTGAGCCACCAGGAAATCGTCGCTTACTGGCAAACCGGGGAACCGCACGACAAGGCTGGCGCCTATGCGATTCAAGGCTTGGCCAGCGTATTTATCGAATCGATCACCGGCAGTTTTTCCGGCGTGATGGGCTTACCGCTGTTCGAAACCGCGCAATTATTAAGCCTAGCAGGCATAGACATTATTCAATGAGCGAAGAAATATTAATCAACGTCACGCCGCCGGAAACCCGAGTCGCAGTGATCGAAAACGGTGTGCTGCAAGAACTGATTATCGAACGGGTCCGGCAAAAAGGTTTGGTTGGCAACATCTACAAAGGCGAGGTGTGCCGCGTGCTGCCGGGCATGCAGGCGGCTTTTGTGGACATTGGTTTGGAAAAGGCGGCGTTTTTGCATCTCTCCGATTTCAGCAGCAAGGAACTGGCCGAAAAAGCCTCGGAAAATATCGAACACTATTTAAAGGAAGGCCAAAAATTGGTGGTGCAAGTCACCAAAGATCCGCTCGGCAACAAGGGCGCGCGACTGACCACCGATATTTCCATCCCGTCCCGCTACCAAGTTTACATGCCCTATGCCGGTAACTCCGGCGTGTCGCAACGCATAGAATGCGAATCCGAACGCACTCGTTTGCGGGCTTGCATCGAAGCCTATCAGCTAAAGCACCAGGTACCGGGCGGCTTTATTGCTCGCACCGCCGCCGAATGCGTGGAAGATGTAATTTTGTATTCCGACATGACTTTTTTGCACAAACTCTGGGAATCCATCCTGGAAAAAAGCAGCAAGGCCAAAGTCAAAACCCTGATCCACGAAGACCTGCCGCTCAGCATCCGCACCTTGCGGGATTTGTACAAAGACGGTATCGAAAAAATCCGCGTGGATTCCAAGGAAACCTTTCTGCGCTTGGTCGAATTCGCCGAAACCTTCGTGCCGGAAATCGTTTCTGTGATCGAGCATTATTCGGGCGAGCGGCCGGTGTTCGATATTTACAACGTGGAAGACGAAATCAGCAAGGCCCTGGACCGCAAGGTTAAACTCAAATCCGGCGGCCATCTGGTATTCGACCAGACCGAGTCGATGACTACTGTCGACGTCAATACCGGCGGCTATGTCGGCGGCCGCAATCTGGAAGAAACCATCTTTAAGACCAATCTGGAAGCGGCTCAAACCATTTCCCGGCAATTACGGCTGCGGAATTTGGGCGGTATCATCATTATCGATTTCATCGATATGCAGAGCGAAGACCATAAAAAGCAGGTATTGCAGGCCTTGCAGCGCAACCTGGACAAGGACCACGCCAAGACCAAGATCACCGAAGTCTCCGCGTTGGGTCTAGTGGAAATGACCCGCAAACGTACCCGCGAGAGTTTGGAACATATCCTCTGCGAGCCTTGCTCGACCTGCGGCGGTCGCGGCGTCTTGAAAACCGCCGAATCGATCTGCCTGGAAATTTTTCGGGAAATCATTCGCGTGGTCAGGCAATACAATGTCCAGCAAATCCTGGTACTGGCTTCCGAACAGGTCGTGGAAATGCTGCTCGACGAAGAAGCCGATATGCTGGCAGAGCTGGAAATGTTCTTGAAAGTCGGCATTAAAATCCGCGCCGAGGCCGAATATAACCAGGAGCACTACGACGTGGTGTTGTTATAGGCGGCTATTTTGGTTATTCACCACGTTACCCGGGCGACCCGACACCTGTTGTTCTGGTCGCTGATCACGATTGCCCTCCTCTTGAGCGCGGTACGGGTTTTTTTGATCGACATTGCCGATTACCGCATCACGCTGGAACAAAAAGTCCGCGAGACCACCGGCATTCCGCTGCATATCGGCAAACTGGGCGCGAATATGCGCGGCTTCAGCCCGGAATTATTGTTGCGGGAAATCGCTATCGAAGGCGCCGAAGCCGGGGCGAAACCGGCTATCCGTTTGCAAGAAGTTCGGATTGGTATCGATTTACTGGAATGGCTATTGACCCAGGACCCTATGGCCGCCAGTTGGGTGACGCTGGTGGGCGCCAAACTGGATATTCTGCGTAATGAGGACGGCAGCCTCAGCATCAAAGGCCTGCAAAGCAGCGACGAACAACCGCTGTGGCTGTTACAGGGCGGCAAATACGAGATTCTGCAAAGCCAGGTGACCTGGCAGGATCTGAAGCGGCATCGGCCGCCGGTGACGGTCGAACACTTCGATTTGCTGATCAAAAACCACTATATGGATCAAAGCCACGAGATCCATCTAGTCAGCAGTTTGCCGGAGCAATACGGCGACAGCTTGCGCATTTCCGCCCGACTTGACGGGAATATCTTTCAGGCCAATGGCATCAACGGCCAAATTTATGTGGAAGGCAGCAATCTGCAAGGGCCGGCTTGGCTGATCGAGGATTTACCGCTGGGTTTGCATTTGGAATCCGGCTCCGGCGATATGCGGATCTGGAGCCAATGGCGCGATTCGATGCCCTACCAAGTCAGCGGTTATCTGCAAGGCCAACAGATTAAACTCGGCAGACAGCAAGGCAAACCGCTGCAACTCGACACCTTCGAAGGCAATCTGGCCTGGACCGAGCAAAACGGCCGGCAACGCTGGAGCGCCTACGATGTCAACGTTTTCGCCAATCATCAGCGCTGGCGGGATGCCGAGCTCTATCTACAGCAAGATGCGCAAGGCAACCTCAGCGGCGTGATCAAACAGTTGAATTTGCAAGCCTTGATGCATCTGATACCGCCGTTTCTACCGGCAGAGCAAACCGATTGGGCTAAATGGCTGTCACTCAATCCACGCGGCACTTTGCGCGATCTGTCGTTTTACGCTGAGAGCAATCAGCAACGCTATGCGCTCAACGGCCATTTCAGCCAACTGGGCAACGATGCGCAAGGCGACGTGCCGCAATTACAAGAGCTAAGCGGCTCGATCATTGCCGGCGACCAGGGCGGGCAACTGATATTCGACAGTACAAACGCCAAATTCAATGCGCCGCAAATGTTTAGGAGTAGCCTGGACGTCCCACGTTTACAAGGCCGAATCAACTGGCGGCAAACCGACAGCGACTGGCAAATCGCCAGCGAAAATCTGCAACTGGACAGCGCGGCCTTCCACACGCAAACCTACCTACAACTCAGCATCCCCAAGAATAACGACAGCGCTGTCATTGACATGCGCACCCGTTTCGACAATTTCAAAGACATCAGTAATGTACCGCAATACCTGCCGGCCAAAATCATGGGTAAGGATGCGGTCGCCTGGCTGGACGATGCTTTTATCAGCGGGCATATCGACAAGGGCGAAATGCGCTTGAACGGAAGGTTAGCGGACTTCCCGTTCACTAACGGTCCCGGCCTATTTGAAGTAGTGTTTGAGATAGACGACGGCGAAATTCAGTTCAACGCCCTGTGGCCGCATTTGCGCGCGGTGCATGCCGATGTGCAATTCCTCGGCGCGGATCTGAAAGTGGCGATTAACGGCGGCCATAGCGAAAATGTCGACATCAATCAAGCCGTGGTCTCGATTCCTGATCTGGCCAATAGCGATTATGTTTACGTGTTGGGCCAGGTGCAGAGCAAGCTGCCGCAAAGCTTGCAGTATCTGCAAAAAACCCCGTTACGCGCCAAAATCGATCCGCTGGCCAAAGTGTTGGCCCCGGATGGCAATACCCAAGTCGACCTGGATCTGAAAATCGCTTACTACGAAACGCTGCCGACCACCGTTAAAGTGGATGCGCATCTGGATAAGGCCCGCTTGCAGGTCAAACCCGTCGATCTGGCCGTCAACGACATCAGCGGCGTGCTGCGCTTTACTGAAGACAGGGTCAGCAGCACCCGGCTGGAAGGCAATACCCTGGGCTATCCGATACATGCCATCCTGCAAAGCGACGCCAGCGCCACGCAAATCCTGATAGACGGTACCACCGACATCCAGCGCCTGGAAAAGCAATTCAGTTTCCTGAAAAACCAGGTTGCCGACGGCAGCTTGAATTATCAAACCGTATTGACGCTGCCTTACGATGCGGCTAAGCCGTCCACCCTGAGCATTAACAGCAACTTACAGGGCGTAACGATCAACACCCAGGATGCTCTGGCCAAATCGGCCGATCAAGAGCAAGCATTGAATCTAAGCTTTATTTTTAACAACAGCCCATACTTGCCACTAAAAATTACTTACGGTAAGGAGTTGAACGCTGCGCTGTTGATCGACGGCAAACAAAATCAACTCCATTCCGGGCATATAGTGTTCGGCCGGAACTCGGCGGACTTTTACGAACCGGCGGGGTTGAAGCTGGAAATCAAGCAGCCGCAATTCAAATTGTCCGACGCGCTTGCCGCATTCTCCGACAACGAAACCCAGCAACGTTTGCCGGCGTTAAAAGAAGTTATTCTGGATACCGAGCAACTGATCTGGCAAGGCCAGAACATCGGCGCACTAAAATGCCGGTTGCAGCATATCAATCAAGCTTGGCAAGCCACGTTGGACAGCGCGATGGCACGCGGCAAATTGACGATCCCCGACCAGCGCGGCGGCACCAACATCATCAAGCTGCAAATGGATTATCTGAATTTGTCGGCGATGGATAGCCTGAATTTCGACGCGGCGGAAGAAGTCGTTACCGACTTGCCCTTGATCGACATCGACAGCAAGCAACTGCTATGGCGCGGCGTGGATTTGGGTAGCTTGAAGCTGAATACCGAGCGGCTGATCAACGGCATTCATTTCAAACACGTGCAACTGGCCAGCGTGGCCGGTACGATAGATTTCAGTGCGGACTGGATCAAACTGGTCGGCGGCAGTTCGACGCAATTGACCGGCAAGCTGAACATGAACGGTTTCGGCTTATTCCTGTCGCAGCTAGGTTTTACCGACGACTTAAGAGGCACGCACGCCGAAATCAATTTTAACGGCGGCTGGCGCGGCGCCCCGCAGCAATTTTCAGCGGCCAACCTGACCGGGCAAATGCAGTTGAAGTTCAGCGACGGCCGTATTTCCAGCATAGAGCCCGGCTTTGGCCGCTTGCTGGGCTTGATCGCGATGGAACAATGGGCCAAGCGCTTGAGCCTGGATTTTACCGACGTCTACCGGCAAGGCTTGGCCTTTGATCAAATTACCGGCGACTTCAAAATCAGCAACGGCTTGGCCTATACCGACAATTTATTAATCGACGCGGTATCGGCGAAACTCAGCATAGCCGGCACCGCCGACCTGGTGAAAAAGACCATGGACCACCGCGTTGCCGTCGTGCCCAAGAGTTCCGGGGCCGTGCCGATTGCTGGTACAATCGTGGGCGGTATCGCTGCCGTCATTACCCAAGTGGTGACTGACGATTACAAAGAAGGTTATTTTTTCGGCTCGCAATACAAACTCGCCGGGCCCTGGGGCAATGTCGAGGTCACGCCGTTACACGATCAAGACGGCTTGGTGCAAAAAGCCTGGCGCGGCTTAACCGGCGGCTGGCTGGAGTCGCTGAGCAAATGAACGGCTCTGCCGAATAAACGGCTCCCCAACAGTTAAAACTATCGAAAACAATTAAAATCAGGGACACCTCATGACCATATGTGCCGCCATCCAGATGGCCTCCGGACCGCAAGTCAGCGCCAATTTGCTTGAAGCCGAGAAACAGATCGCCGAAGCCGTGAAAGCCGGCGCGAAACTGGTAGCCTTGCCGGAAAACTTTGCCATCATGGGTATGAACGAATACGACAAGGTTAAAGTCAGCGAGCAGGATGGAAACGGCCCGATTCAGGATTTTCTGGCCGCCACCGCCAAAAAATACGGCATATGGGTGATAGGCGGCACGATGCCCATGCAAGCCACTGCTCCCAATAAAGTCCGCGCGGCTTGTTTGATCTACAACGAGCAGGGCGAGCGAGTCGCCCGTTACGACAAAGTGCATTTATTCGACGTCAGCGTACCGGATACCGCCGAGGAATACCGCGAATCCGACTCCGTCGAAGCCGGCGACGCCTCCTGCGTGATCGATACGCCGTTCGGCCGGCTGGGTGTGGCGGTTTGCTACGACTTACGCTTTCCGGAATTTTTCCGGCCGATGACCCGGCAAGGCCTGGATATATTGGTGATCCCTTCCGCGTTTACCGCCAAAACCGGCGCCGCGCACTGGGAAGTATTGTTGCGGGCCCGCGCCATCGAAAACCTCTGCTACGTCATCGCGCCAAACCAAGGCGGCTTTCATATGAATGGCCGGCAAACCTACGGCCACAGCATGGTGATCGATCCTTGGGGCGTGGTACTGGATTGTTACAAAACCGGCCCGGGCTTTGTCAGCGCCGAAGTCGATAAAAGCCGCCTGGAAAAAACCCGCCTGTCTTTCCCGGTGCTGGAACATAGACGCTTTTTTTGCGAGTGAGCCTTATGTTGTTAAGAACGCTGACTTACAGCCTGCCTTGCCTGTTGCTGACGGCTTGCGCGGATGCGCCGGACAAATACCGCGACACCCACCACCTGGAACTGCCGCCGGTTTTACCGATAGAACATACCAATCCGCAACCGGCTGTGGCTGCCGACGATTTAAAGCCCAAGTCAGCTCTGGCCGATTTGATGGCGTTTACCGACGAAGGGGGCAAGCCAGTGCTTACCTTGAAAACCCGCCCCGACCGGGCTTGGGAAATGGTCGCCACGGCGCTGAAAATCAGCAATATCGAAGTGCTGGATAAAAGCCAGGAAGATCAACGCTTTCAGGTGCGTTATGACCCCGACACCAGCGGCAAAGATGTCGGCTTGTTGCGCGCTTTATTGAATAATGATTACGACGAAGCCGAATACACCATCAAGTTGAAAGAAGAGCGGCGAGGCTTAACCGTCAACGTCAGCCTGACAAAACCGCAAGATTTGGAGTTTGGCGAAGATGGCTCGGCGGAACTGATTCGTTTGCTACACAAAGCCATAAACGAAAAAATCATCAACCGCCCGCCTGACAAGAAGGCCGACGAGTAAGCGGCAAGGCTTGATTTAAGCGTCGTCCCGTCGCCAGTGCCCGGATTTGCCGCCGCTTTTTTCCAGCAAGCGCACTCCTTGAATCGTCATGCCGCGGTCCACGGCTTTGCACATATCGTAAATAGTCAGCAAAGCAATTTGCGTCGCGGTGAGGGCTTCCATTTCCACGCCGGTTTGGCCGGTAGTCTTCACGGTGGTTTGACAATACACGCGATGCAGGTCGGTTTGCGCTTGCAGGCTAAGCTCGACATGGCTGATCGGCAATGGGTGGCATAAGGGGATCAGGTCGGCGGTTTTTTTACTGGCCATGATGCCGGCAATGCGGGCGATGCCCAGTACGTCGCCCTTCTTGTGGGTGCCGGACACAATCAACGCCAAGGTTTCCGGCTGCATCTCTATGTACCCCTCGCAAACCGCCTGACGTTGGGTGATGGCCTTATCCCCGACATCCACCATATGGGCTTCTCCGGCGGCATTAAAATGAGTGAGCGGCGAATGGGACATGGCATACTAGGCAAGTGGAATCAGCCAAGCATTGTATTACCGGGTGAATAAAGATGTCGATTAAAGTGCTTTACTTTGCAAGCTTGAAGGATCGCGTCGGCCGCAGCTACGACGAGCTGACAATCGATGCGCCGTTGACAGTGCTAGAGGTCTGGCATCGCGCTAATCCGCACATGGACATGCCGGGCACGGTATTGGCGTCGATCAATATGGAGTATGTCGGTCTGGATGCCGAAGTTAGCGACGGCGACGACGTGGCGTTTTTTCCACCGGTGACCGGAGGTTGAAATGAGTACCATCAAACTTAGCGCCGAGATTTTCGACCCCTGGCAAGAACTGGCCGATTTTCAAGCTCAGGCGGTCGACATGGCCGGCAAATACGGCGCCACCGGCGTTTTCGTCGGCACCATGCGTGACTTTAATCAAGGCGACGAGGTACGCGGTATGTACCTGGAGCATTATCCAGGGATGACCGAAAAACAATTACAGCGTATTGTCGAACAAGCCCAAAGTCAGTGGCAATTGTTGGATGTGTTGCTGATCCACCGCATCGGCCACGTATCACCCAACGATACGCTGGTGCTGGTGGCTGTGTGGTCCGCGCATCGCGGCGACGCTTTTGACGCCAGCCGCTTCATTATGGAAAACTTGAAAAGCCAGGCACCGTTCTGGAAACGGGAAACCTTGGAATCCGGACAAACACGCTGGGTCGAAAAGAACAGTAACGGCTATCTAAAGCAACCGTGATGCTGTCAAGACTGGCGCAAATTACCCGTAGACTTTGTATCGGCAGCATAATTTACCGTTGGCATTTCGCCCAATGACTGGGCTTGCAGCTGCTGTTGCAGTTCGGCAATTTGCTGGTTGGATTGAGTAAGCTGCTGTTTCAGTTCATTGATGGTTTCATGCAGATATTCGAAGTGAACTTGAAAATAGCGCGCAGACGGGAAGCAGGCATCCAAGGCTTCCGGCGACATTTTGTCCAATTTGGTTCGAGATCGTCTTGTTTTCATATTACACCTAATCATCATTATCGGCTAAAGCATACCCATGCGGCATGATTGCTATGATGCTGTTAATAGTAAGACGTTCCAGAACGCAAATCCCCCACTTAAAATACCAAATATTTTAGCAATAGCCCCAAGCGTCAAGCATACTTACCCGGTAACCAGCCACGCTCGACGCATTCCCGAAAATTCCATTGCGGCATATTCTCGGTTTTATAACTCCAGAAAAACCAGCCCAGATACTTTTCGAACACGGCCAGTTGGGCGGCCGCGTAGCCGCGACAAGCGATATCGAACTGCATGTCGTCCATTTCCGTATGGACATGATCGAAAAGCCCCTCGGCCCAAAGCGCCGCCAGTTTTGCATCCAACCCCAAACTCCATTCGCCGACGTAGGTCGGCAAACTCAGGCCGCCGATGATCTCGTCGGCTTCGGTTTTCCAGTCGCAAACAACTTTTTGCAGATGCCGATAAATATCCCTGTCGATATCGTCTTGCACAAAACATTGATAACGATGTATACCGAAGATCACATTGCCATAATTGGGCGGCTGTAAAAAACCGGCGTATTCGCGAAACGACCGGAAACCATCATGAAATATCACCGCCACCTGTTCGGCCGGACAATGGCGGCGAATGCGCCAATAAGCGGCTTCGGTGTAACGTTTCAACAGTTCAGTATCCACATCCCAGCGCGGCTCGTTTAAGATCTCAATTCCGTGCAATGCCGCGCGTTTGCCGTAACGCTGGGCCAATCGCTCCAGGGTCTCCAGGGAATAGTCGATATAGCTGTTTTGAGTATGCCACTCGCAAACGTCCTGGATGCCGCCATTATCGAAACCGTTCTGACAGCCGGGCGCGGCATGGAGATCGACAACAACCTTTAAGCCAAATTCTTCAGCCCAATCGAAAGCCCGGTCAAGCACCTCCATGCCGCCGCCGACAAAAGGAAATCGCACGGCGCCGAAACTATGATGATAGGGATAATCGGCTGCGAACAGCCAATAGCCAACCGGGATGCGTATCGCATTGATCCCGACTTGCGCCAACCAGGCAAAGTCGGCGCGGGTGATGAAGGTTTGCCAATGTTGCTGCAAACGGGTTTCGGCTTTGCGGCCCAATTCGACGCACCAACTGGTCTCGTCCTTGGCATTCAACCCGGCAAACAAACTGGGCGTCATCCATTTTTCTAAAACCAACCATCCGCCCAGATTGACCCCGCGCAGTTTATTGGCAGACATCCGGATAGCCCCGGTACAAAGCGCCTTAGAGCACGCTTCCCGTTAGCAGAGCGTAATCCGCCGCTTGTACAAGGCCTGTATATTGGGCACCTTGGTGATGGTCAGGACAGCGGAATCCGTGAGCCTTTTATGGATTAAATTGACCATGTCCACTTCGCTTTCAGGGTCGAGCGAATCAAAGGCTTCCTGCATCAATATCCATTTGGGTTTGTGCAACAACAGCCGCACCAAGCCCAAGCGTTGTTGTTGTTCGCGCTCAAGATTCTTTTCCCAATCCGCAACCTGGTCGAGCTGTTCCTCCAACTCTTTCACTCCGGCCAGTTGAAGGGCATTTTCAAGTATCTGCTGATCGAAAGTGGAGGGGTTGGATGGGTAGCAAATTGATGCGCGCAAGGTGCCGGTAGGCAGATAAGGACGCGGCGGCATAAAAAACATGGTTTCATCATCCGGCAATTCAATTATGCCTTCGCCCCATGGCCACAGACCTGCTATGGCTTTGAACAGCTTGTTACCGGAAAAGGCGTTACCGGCAATCAACACCCGCTCTCCGGCCTTGATTTCTTCATTGAGAGTGGACACGCAGACGATTCTGTCCAACCGCGAAATGCATAAATCGCGAAACGCCAATACGGATTTGTCGCTTTTCACCAAGCGAATCCGATAGGGGTCGGGCTTGGCTATTTCGCGTTCCAATTGCTCCAGGGCCTTGCTCAATCCCAAAACTCGCTCGACAGAGGCCCGCCATTCCGCAACCTTACCCATATTGTCAACCGGCCAGGACAAAGCCGCGACCATTTGTTGGAAAGCCTGTGCGGATTGCATCAACGCTCCCAGGCTGATCGTACCCAGAATAAAGCGCGGCGCCGAAACCAAGATAGGAAATGCCATGGACAATATCGAATAACCGGAGCTGAACATGGTGATCCGCTGCCAGGCATGGGTTTGTTGATTCCAGGCATCGACAATGTTTCCGAATAAATGATGAAAATGCGGATTCTCATGGCGCTCACCGTGGATCAAGGCAATGGCTTGCGCATTCTCCCGGGCTTTGACCAGCGCGAAGCGGAAATTGGCTTCCACGGTCTGTCTATTGTCTGTAGCCATGGTGAGCGGCTTACCTATCCACCAACCCAGCGTGGATGCGCTAGCGGCGTAAATCAGCGCCAACCAGACCAAATGGCCTTGAACCGGGATTTCGACCAAACCTAGATTTAGCGTAACGGTCCCAGACAAGGTCCACAGGATCTCGGTAAAACTGGTCAACAACAGCACGCAGTAAAAGAAAGTGTGTAACAGATCGATGGCGTATTCAGTGGAAATGCGTACATCTTCGGCGATGCGTCCGTCAGGATTATCGTGCTGACCCGGTAAGTGGGTAACCAGATAATGCCGGCCGTCGCGCATCCATTGCCCGATCAATTTATCGGTTAACCAACCCCGCCAGCTCAGTTGCAAGCGACGTTTGACGACCAAATGGGTCGCCGTGATTGCCATATTCGCGATAAAAATCAAGACGATCAACCCAACTTGGGTAAACAGCCTCGACATAGAGCGCTGCTCCAAGGCATCGAATAAATCCGCGCTCCATTCGGTAATAATGACCGACACCGCAATTTGCGCCACTGTTAACGCGACCAAAAACGCCGATAAGGTCCGAATGGTTGTCTTATTTTCCGAGCACCAGAAGGGGCCGGCTAATCGGACGAATTGCATAAAAAATTTGCTGGTTGTTCGCAAGGCCATACTCCTCGTTTAAGGTCGTCGCGCAATATAACAAAATTAATCGCATCGACAACCATCAAATGTGCTGGCGCGCTGCTGGCTGCGCATCAGAATGAGTCTAGGCTTCTGTGTTTTATGACAAAAAAGAGAAAAACAGCGGTGGGGATGTTTGACGAGTTTGTGACGAGCGCTGTAGCGCTCGTCGGTACAGAGGTTTTGCGCTCAGCGCTTCATCGAATCGAAAAATGCGGCGTTGGTTTTAAAGTCCTTGAGTTTGCCCAGCAAAAACTCGGATGCCGCCAATTCGTCCATTGGCTGCAGGATTTTGCGCAAAATCCAGGTTTTTTGCAGTTCGTCCGGATCGACCAGATATTCTTCGCGGCGCGTGCCGGAGCGGTTGATGTTAATCGCTGGATAGATACGTTTTTCAGCGATTTTCCGCTCAAGGTGCAACTCCATGTTACCGGTGCCTTTGAATTCCTCAAAGATCACCTCGTCCATCCGCGAGCCGGTTTCCACCAGCGCGGTTGCGATGATGGTCAAGCTGCCGCCTTCTTCGATATTCCGCGCCGCACCGAAAAAACGTTTGGGTTTTTCCAGCGCATTGGCGTCGACACCACCGGACAACAATTTGCCGGAAGACGGCACTACCATGTTGTAAGCACGGGCCAGACGGGTAATCGAGTCTAACAGGATAACCACGTCGTGCTTGTGTTCAACCATGCGCCGGGCTTTCTCGATGACCATATCAGCCACTTGTACGTGGCGGGTAGCGGGTTCGTCGAAGGTACTGGACACTACTTCGCCGCGCACGCAACGCTCCATCTCAGTCACCTCTTCCGGGCGCTCGTCGATCAGTAGTACGATCAGATAACACTCGGGATTGTTCTCGGCAATCGCATGGGCGATGCTTTGCATAATCATGGTTTTACCGGCTTTCGGCGGCGAGACGATCAGGCCGCGCTGACCTTTACCGATAGGGGCAATCAAGTCGATGATACGGGCGGTTAAATCTTCACTGGTGCCGTTGCCTTGCTCCAAACGGAAACGTTTATTGGCAAACAGCGGTGTCAGGTTGGAAAAGGAGATTTTGTTTTTGGATTGTTCTGGCGATTCGAAGTTGATGCTTTCGACCTTCAACATCGCGAAGTAGCGTTCGCCTTCCTTCGGCGGGCGGATTTTGCCGCTAACGGTGTCACCGGTGCGTAAACCGAAACGTCTGATCTGGCTGGGCGATACATAAATGTCGTCGGGGCCCGCCAAATAGGAGCAACCCGGTGTTCTTAAAAAACCGAATCCGTCCGCCAATATCTCCAAAACCCCATCGCCAAAAATATCTTCCCCACTCTTCGCCTGTTTCTTCAAAATCGCAAAAATCAATTCCTGCTTTCGGGCTCTGTCGATGTTTTCGAGACCCAAGGATTCAGCGATTGCAATAATTTCAGTGGCTTGTTTAAGTTTTAACTCGGTAAGATTCATGTTGATTAAGGGAAATGAAAGAAATGCAAAACAGCAGAGTGCTGTTTACAGCGGCAGGTAGTTGTTGGATTTGTTAAGGACGTTCAGAATGCGAAGAAGCAAGCGGGGAAAATTCTAGCGCAATAACCGGACTTATCAAAAACATTTTTAATAAATCCGGTGATTCGGCTTGATTTATATGTTGCTATCGATAAACGCAGCCAATTGGGATTTGGTTAAGGCGCCAACTTTAGTCGCTTCCACTTCACCGCCTTTAAAAAGCATCAAGGTCGGGATGCCGCGCACACCGTAGTGCTGCGGGGTTTTGGGGTTTTCGTCGATATTCAGCTTGGCAACGGTGAGTTTGCCTTGATATTCGGATGCAATTTCATCCAAAACCGGGGCAATCATTTTGCATGGACCACACCATTCTGCCCAATAATCGACCAACACCGGCGCACCGGCTTTCAACACAGTTTCATTAAAATCAGCGTCTGATACATGAAGGACTAGGTCGCTCACGCCATTCTCCATTAGTTTACAAAGTCAAGACTATAGTTTCGCGGCGCTTTAATTGTCAATCGATTTCAACCGCGCGGCTTTTTAGTTTATTCTATCGGGCTATGAAGAAAACACATTTGACGGAAACACGTTTTAGCAATTTGGAGCTGTCCGACTCCATCATTAAAGGTCTGAAAGAAGCAGGATTCATCAACTGCACACCCATTCAGGATAAATCCTTGCCCTTGTCTTTACGCGGCAAGGACATTGCCGGCCAAGCCCAAACCGGCACCGGCAAAACTGCCACATTTTTGCTGGCGACCTTTCAGCACCTGATCAACGACGAAAGCGAAAAAATCAAGAACCCGCGCGCGCTGATTCTCGCTCCAACCCGCGAGCTGGCGATCCAGATTCACAAAGACGCGGTGGCTCTCAGCAAGTATCTGAATCTGAAATTTGCATTGATCTACGGCGGTACCGACTATCAAAAGCAGTTGGATAAAATCAAAGGCAATGTCGACATTATTATCGGCACACCGGGCCGCATTATCGATTTTTACCGGCAAGGCGCCTTCACTTTGGATAACATCCAGGTCACCGTGATGGACGAAGCCGACCGCATGTTCGATTTGGGCTTTATTAAAGACATCCGCTTCCTGCTGCGCCGCATGCCGCCGGCGGAAAAACGTTTGAACATGCTGTTTTCGGCCACACTGTCTTATAAAGTCACCGAACTGGCTTACGAGCACATGAACAATCCGGTGCTGATACGCATCGAATCCGAGGAAGTGACTTCCAAAGCCATCAATCAGGTGGCGTATTGCCCGGCCAACGAGCAAAAAATCCCGCTATTACTGGGTTTGCTGAAACATCACCAACCGCAGCGCAGCATCGTCTTCGTCAACACCAAACGCTGTGCCGAGCAACTGGACGATTACCTGGCTGCCAACGGCCATAAAGTGGCCATGCTCAGCGGCGACGTGCCCCAGGAAAAGCGTCAGCGCCTGCTTAACGATTTCCAGGAAAACCGGGTCACGCTGCTGATCGCGACCGACGTGGCGGCCCGCGGCCTGCACATTCCGGACGTCTCGCACGTGTTCAACTACGACTTGCCGCAAGACGTCGAGGATTACGTACATCGGATTGGCCGTACTGCCCGTTTCGGCGCCAGCGGCGAGGCGATCAGTTTTATTTGCGAGGAATACGCTTACTCAATGCCGGACATCGAGGATTACATCGGTGAGAAGGTGCCGGTGCAAAGCATCACGCCGGAATTGATGGTGGAAGAAGTGATCAAGCCCCAACGCCGCGAGCCGCGCGAACGGGTCATGCCGCGCGACAAACGCCCGCCGCGCTCGGAGCACAAGCCCAGAGAGCACCGGCCGCCCCGCCCCGCTCCCACTACAAACCAGGCATCAACGCCCGAAAATCCTCCACCGCCACAAACTCAGCAACCTGCTTAACCGGCCGTCGGCTATCCGGCTTGCTGATCGATAGCAGATGAGCAATGCCGAACGTCCGGGCGGACGTCAGCACCGCAACGCTATCGTCTACCAGCAGCGTTCTATCCTTTGTGAACAAATGCTGGTCTTGCAGGATCTGCCAAAAACCTTGCTGCTCCTTGGCAAAACCAAAATCGTGCGACGAGACGATTTCGTCGAAAAACCCATGCAGACAGGTTTTTTCCATTTTCAGATTCAAGCTATCGCGATGCGCATTCGTTACCAGCAATAGCCGCTTGCCGCTGGCTCGCACCGCATCCAAAAACTCGGTGACATGTGGATGCACCGCAATCAAACCGGCCAACTCCTGCTTCAATCCGGCGATATTCAAAGCCAATTCCTGGGTCCAATAATCCAGACAATACCATTCCAGCTTGCCCTCCATGGCCTTGAAACGCGGCGCCAACTGCTGTTTGGCGTCCTCAAGCGTCAGGCTGTGCAGTTCGGCAAAGCGCAAGGGCACAAATTCCTGCCAAAAATGATTATCGAAATTCAAATCCAGCAAAGTGCCGTCCATGTCCAGCAGTACGGTATCGATTTGTTTCCAGTCGAGCATTTTAGTTTATCCCTATCATTCAATAGCGCTTGTCATTCCCAAACACGGCCTAAATTAGTTTTTTATTCTAACCGGAAAATCCCTAAGTTCAGCTAGGCTTGATGTCTACTAGAAAAAGGATTAAAAGCTTTTATATCTGTTCTGTCACGGCATCAACCGTCGAAAGGAGTTAAATTCATGAGTACCATGAAAGTGAGAACCCGTTTAGGCTTGGGTTTTAGCGGAGTCTTGCTGCTGCTGGCCATGATTGCCGGCATCAGCATCAACAGCATGAATGACCTATTGTCCAACATCGACAACATGGTCAACGATAAATTTCCGAAAACAGTCTGGGCCAATGACGTCATCGGCAACATCAATGTGATTGCCCGCTCGATGCGCAATACCCTGATTATCAAAGACCGAGCCACCATCGATAAGGAACTGGCCCGTATTCAAGACGCACGGCGAGCTATCAAGGAAAACCTGGATAAACTCGACGAGAGTATTAGCAGCGCGGAAGGCAAAGCCGCACTCAAAAAAGTGTTGGATGCCCGGACACCTTACGTAAATGCCCAGGATCAGTTCATCAAATTGGCCGGCGATGGCAAGCAAGCGGAAGCGGCGGATTTTCTGCTGTCCCAAGTCAGGAAGTTGCAAACCGAGTATATAGATTCGGTGGACGCGCTAATTGATTTCCAAACCAAGCTAATGAAACAATCCGGATTAGAAGCCAAGGAAACGGTCAATCAAAGCGTGAATTTGATTACCACGCTGGCGCTAATTTCAGTGCTGATTGGTGGCGTTGCCGGCTATCTGATCACCAAAAGCTTAATGACGCAACTTGGCGGAGAACCCGGCTATGCCGCTGAAGCGGTCAATACCATGGCCGCCGGCGACCTTTCCGTGGCTATAGAGCTGCGGGAAGGCGACACCAACAGTTTGTTGTACGATTTAAAAGGCATGCGCGACCAGCTTAGTAACGTCGTCCAGCAAGTTCTGGGTAATGCCGACGTGTTAAGTTCGGCCTCCAAGGAAGTCAGCGCAACCGCGCAATCGATCAGCCAAGCCACCACCGAGCAGGCGGCCAGTGTCGAAGAAACCACCAGTTCCATCGAACAACTCAGCGCCTCGGTGCAACAAAATACCGAAAATGCTCATGTCACCGAACAGATGGCCGGCAAATCCGCCAGCGAGGCCAAGCAAGGCGGCGAAGCGGTAATCGAAACCGTCAATGCCATGAAACATATCGCCAAAAAAATCGGGCTGATCGAAGACATTGCCTACAAAACCAATTTATTGTCCTTAAACGCGGCAATCGAGGCCGCCTCGGCCGGCGAACACGGTAAAGGTTTTGCGGTGGTGGCGGCGGAAGTCCGTAAATTGGCGGAAAGCAGCCGCACGACGGCGGCAGAAATCAACGAGTTGGCGTCCAACAGCGTCTCGATTGCGGAAAAAGCCGGGGTGCTCATCGGCCATGTGCTGCCGGACATCGTGAAAACAGCGGACCTGGTCCAAGAGATCAATGCCGCGTCAGCAGAACAAGCCAGCGGTATCAAACAAATCAGCGAGGCCATGCGGCAGTTGGACAGAGTGACGCAACAAAACGCAGCCGCCTCGGAAGAAATGGCCGCAACCGCCGAGGAATTGAACGGCCAAGCCGAACAACTGCAAAGCGTGGTGGGTTTTTTTAAGTTAGCGAACAGTTGAAAGTGCTTTCACGCCGATCTTGGCATTGAAAGCAAACCCACGTCAGCAAACCAACCAACAACCAAGCTTTAGAAGCTGAGCCGATGCCCAACAGACCGAAAATCCTCAAACAAACCGTCATCGCCCAAACCCGGCAATTCTGCATCGAAGCGCTGGACCTGGAGTTTAGTAACGGCGAGCGCCGCCAATACGAGCGCCTGGCCCGCAGCGCCTCGCACGGCGCGGTACTGGTGGTGCCGATGCTGGATGCAGATACTGTGCTGCTGGTTCGGGAATACGCCGCCGGCATCCATCGTTACGAGCTGGGTTTACCGAAAGGCAAGCTGGATGCCGGCGAGGATATGCTGGACGCCGCCAACCGTGAGTTAAAAGAAGAAATCGGTTACGGCGCGGCCAAATTACACCATTTGCACCGGGTATCGCTGGCGCCGGCCTATCTGGAACACACGATAGATATTATTCTTGCTGAAGACCTGTATCCGGAAAAATTGGTCGGCGACGAACCTGAAGAACTGCAAGTGGTACCTTGGCCCTTGAATAGTATCGATACCTTGCTAGCCAGCGGCGAATGCAGTGAAGCCCGCTCGATTGCTGCCTTGTATATGGCGTTGGCGCATCTGAACGGGCGCGGCTAAGCTATAAATCATCGTCGCAGAGACGCAAGATTCTGCGCCTCTACGACTTCGAACTTCAAATCTTGAATAAGGGCTCCAAACCGTCGTCGTTTTTCCCTTTACTGTTGACCGCTGCGGGTTTAGCGGAAAACGCCTGCCAAAGATTCCGGCCTTGCCAATCTTGATTCCGCCCAGAATATAGCAAGCGATTCAACGCCAAAATCTCTTCACGAAGTGCCTCGGGACAATGCGCCGCAATTGCACCCAGACTCTCCGCGCCGAACTCGGCCTTCCCCCATTGCAGCAAGGCCTGTTTGGCGGCCTGCGGGTTATTTTCCCAACAAGCACGTTTCAGGGTCTTTTCCATAGCGGTTTCCGGCACCCGTTCAACAGGCTTGTTCGTTGATACTTTGCCGGAAGGGCGGCGATAAAACACAACAATAGTCAGCAGCCAGCCCAGCGCCAAGGTCGCCGATACCGCTTGCCAAAAGCGGGTGTCGCTGCTGTTGGTCACGGTAATCGGCGACGTGATCATTGGATTAGTTACCGGCTCTTGCGGCGTGCTTGATGTAGCGGGCGGTGCGGAATTTTGGGCATCCGTGCTGCCGGCTAAGGCCGTGAGCTTGACGCTAGGCAGGTGCGCGGTTTCCGTTTTCTGAGTTTTGGTGTTGAACCAAACGATGTCCAGCGCCGGCAAGGTATATTCGCCGGGTTTGGAAGGGATGAAGGCGATTTTTTCCTCGCGCAGCGCGGTTAAGCCGTCGCTTTCCTTATCTTCCTTCAGCAGCGGTTGGTCGGGATAGGTTTTGATGCCGTCGATAGCGGTTTTATCGAGCAGCTCCGGCAACTGGCCGACCGTGGTGCCTTTCGCGCTCAGCGTCAGCGTGCGGGTCAAGGGTTCGCCCACTTTGGTTTGCAAGCCGGCGTCGGACCAAGCTTCGCTGAGTGTTAATGACTCGGCGCTCAACCAGTTCGGGCCTTTAAAGCTGGCCGGCACCGCTTGCACGTTTAAAGTGATGGCTTTTGAAGCCACCCGCCGAGTTTCGGTATCCGGCCGATTGAAGAAGCCGTTGAAACGCGGTTGGCGTTGATTGCTCAGGTATTCGGCATTCAGAATCAGCGGCGCAATGGTAAATACCCCGCTCTGTTGCGGAAAAATGGCATATTTGCGCTCGGTCACCCAGTAATCCACGCCCTTGACTTGGGTGGCGTAGGTGCTGTCCTCGCCCAGCTTTTCGACCAGCGCATCCTTAATTTCCGGCTCGCTAAGGCTGGCCTGGGTAATCTGTACTTTGCGGAACAACTTCAGCGTGTACAGCACCTGCGACTGCACGTAAGGTTGCTCGGGCGTGGCGGTCACGTCCAGAAATATGTCGTCGTTGCCTTGCGGAGCGGCGGTATTTTCGTTGACGACCAGTTTTAACGGCTTGCTGCTATCGGCACCGAAGGCAATCGGCGGGATAAACAACTCGCCGGCTTGTTTGGCCATCGCCCGGACTATCCATTGTTCAGTCCGGCTACTTTTGCCGTTGACCCAAGAGGAGCTGGTGCTGCGCTGCTGACTGAGAATTTCAAAATTCTCCTGCAAGGGCGCAAACTCCGGATTGCCGTCCGGCTCTTCGCTGGCGGTAAAGGTAATTTGAAACGATTCGTTAATGCCAACCGGGTTGCGGTCAACCGCTACTTGAATCTCCGCCGCCTGTATCGCGGCGCTGAGCAGCATTAACAGGCCATACAGCAGCCACGAGTAACTATGTCTATGCATACAATGGATCATTTACTTCATTGAAAAAGGTTTATGAACATCAGGACGGTCATCAAACCAGCCGTATAACACCGGCAATACCACCAAGGTCAGCAGCGTCGAACTAATCAAGCCGCCGATCACCACGATAGCCAGGGGTTTTTGCACTTCCGAACCTGGGCCGATGGCGAATAAAAACGGCACCAGACCCAGCAAGGCCACCGTGGCGGTCATCATCACCGGCCGAAAACGTTGTTCGCAACCGCGGCGTATCGCATACTCCAGACTCAGGCCGCTTTCGCGCTGGGAGCGAATATACGAGACCAACACCACGCCGTTCAGCACCGCGATGCCCCATAAGGCGATGAATCCCACCGACGCCGGTACCGAAAGGTATTCGCCGCTGAGAAACAGCGTGATGATGCCGCCAATCGACGCAAACGGCAGCACTAGAATAATCAACGCGGCAAAGCGCAGCGATTTAAACAACATAAACAGCAAAAAGAAAATCGCCGCGATAGTGACCGGAATAATCATCTGCAAATGCCCCAAAGCCCGTTCCATATTCTGAAATTGGCCGCCCCATTGCAGATAATAGCCTTCCGGCAATTGCACTTTGTCCGCCACGGCTTTTTGCAGCTCGGCGACGAAGCCGCCCAAATCCCGGTCGCGCACGTTAATCCCCACGACAATCCGGCGCTTACCCATTTCCCGGCTGATCAAGGCCGGACCATCGTTTAAGGTGATATTGCTGACATCGCCCAGCGGCACGCGGGCACCGTTCGCAGACGTCAGCATCAACGCATCGATGGCACCGATATTGTTACGAAATCGCTCCGGCAAACGCACCGCCGCCGAAAAGCGCCGTTCGCCTTGATAAATCTCGGTAGCCACCTTGCCGGCTATCGCGGTTTCTATGACATCGTGAATGTCCGAGGCATTCAAACCGTGGCGCGCAATGGCCTGCCTATCGACGGTAATATTCAAATATTGCTGGCCGGTCAAACGCTCGACCCGAATATCGCGGGCACCGTTCACGTCGTTCGCCACCCCGGCAATGGCGTCTGCCAGGCGTTTCAGTTCAGCCAGATCGTCACCGAAGACTTTCACCGCCACGTCGGAACGCACGCCGGTGACCATTTCATCCACCCGGTCGGAAATCGGCTGGGCCATCACCACCTGCATGCCGGGCAAGTTTTCGGTGAGTTTCGTGCTCATCGCATCGGCAATGTCGTCCTGAGTCCAGCCTTTCGGCCATTCTTCCCGCGGTTTTAATGTAACGATAGGCGTGGACTCGTTTTGCGCTTGCGGATCGGCGGGACTTTCGCCGCGCCCCACACCGCTAACCACAGTTTTTACGCCGGGGATTGCCATCACCATTTTCATCGCCTGCATCTCCACATTGATGCTTTCCTCAAGCGAAATGTTCGGCATCCGGTTAATGCCCGGCACGATGGAGCCTTCCTTCATTTCCGGAATGAACGATGTGCCCAGCAAGGGCAGTAAGGCTAAAGTCGCGGCAAACACACCGACCGCACCGCCCACCACCTTCAGCCGATTGGCCATCGCCCAATCCAGCATCCGTAAATAAATCCGCTTGATGAAAGCGATCAGCCGGGTGTCATGTTCGCCGTCGTGACCTTCCAGTAAAAAGGCACAGAGTACCGGCGATAAGGTCAACGACACGATCAACGAAATCAGCAAGGCAATCGCAATGGTATAAGCCAGCGGCGCGAACATCTTGCCTTCCATGCCTTGCAGCGTCATCAGCGGCAAAAATACCAGCACGATGATGCCGACACCGAACAATACCGGCGTGGCCACTTCCTGTGCCGCGGTCTGCACCACGCGCACCCGGCTGGTAGCGCGGCCCTTGCGTTCGCCGAGCAAACGAAAAGCGTTTTCCACCACGACCACCGAACCGTCGACCATTAAACCAATGGCAATCGCCAAGCCGCCCAGCGACATCAAATTGGCGGACAGACCCAGCTGATTCATCGCGATAAACGTCACCAAGGGCGTGACGATCAAGGTGCTGACCACGATCAGACTGGAGCGGACATCGCCCAGAAACAGGAACAACACGATCACCACCAACACAATGCCTTCCAGCAGAACTTTGGTCACGGTATGCAAAGCCGCATCCACCAAATCGCTACGGTCGTAATAGGAAACAATTTTCAGGTCATGCGGCAGCATGCCTTTCGCGTTGATTTCCGCCACTCGCGCCTTAATACGACTGACCACTTCCTTGGCGTTGCCGCCGCGCAGCATCATGACAATGCCGCCCACGGATTCGGTGTAGCCGTCCTTGAGCACTGCACCCGCCCGGACTTCGTGGCCGATTTTGACTTCGGCGACATCATGCATATGCACCGGTACGGAGTCTTCTTCCTTCAAGACGATATTGCCGATGTCCTTGACGTCGTTGATCAAGCCGACGCCGCGAATCAGATATTGCTCGGCATAATGCGGCAGTACGCCGCCGCCGCTGTTGGCGTTATTTCTGGCCAGCGCCTCGAATACTTCAGTCAATGAAATCCGGTAATGATGCAAGCGGTTGGGGTCAACCAACACCTGGTATTGCTTGACATAGCCGCCCTGGGAGTTGATTTCCGCCACGCCGGGAATCCCGCGCAGCAACGGCCGTACCACCCAGTCCTGGGCTTCGCGGCGCTGTTGCAATTCCTCCTGGGTCAAGGCCCGCTGACCGTCGTCGTCGCGTTCCAAGGTGTATTGATACACCTCGCCCAAGCCGGTGGACACCGGCCCCAGCACCGGATTGATGCCTTGCGGCATCTGCTGCTTCACCTCTATCAGCCGCTCCATCACCAACTGCCGGGCAAAGTAAACCTCGGTCTTATCGGTAAAAATTAACGTGATCAAAGACAAGCCGTTCTTATTCATCGAACGCATTTCTTCCAGACCCGGCAGGCCGGCCATCGCTATTTCCAAGGGCACGGTGACCAGGCGTTCCACTTCGTCCGGCGATTTGCCGGTCGCTTCGGTGGCAATTTGAACCTGGATATTGGTGACATCCGGAAATGCATCCACCGACAACTGCTGCACGGCGCGCACGCCGAACAGCGTGACCGCCACTGCCAGCACCGCCACCAGAACACGTTGATGCAGAGCGGCTGCTATTAGGCTATTAATCATGCTCTACTCCAAAGTGCTGCGCAGGCGTTCGTTATTTAAATGAAACGCGCCGCCCACGACAATTTTTTCACCCGCTTTCAAACCTTCCAGTAAGGGCCGTTTCTGCGCTTCTTCGCGGCCCAAACGTACCGGGCGCAACTCAAAACGTGCGGCAGCGGTTTCCACAAACACAAAATCCTTATCATTTTCCCTGACCACGGCCTGGCTGGGCACGATCAAAGATTGCGAACCGGGCTTGCTGATTTTCAGTGTTGCCAGCATCTGCGGCTTAAACAGACGCTGCGGATTGGCCAGGGCCATGCGCACCGTCACCGTGCGGGTGTCCGAATCGACCATATCGGCGACGTAAATCAGTTTGCCGCTAACTTCCTGCCCCGGCAGTGCAGGCACTTCGGCGAACGCTTGATCGCCTTGCCGCGCCCAATGCGCTTGTTGCTCGGGAATTTCCGCCACCAGCCACAGCTGCGACAAGTCCGCAACGGTATACAAGGCGTCTGCCGGCTGCACCACCTGGCCGATGGCGACGTTTCGTTCGATGACGACGCCGTCTATGCTGGCGGTAACCGGCGAAAAGGAGTGAATGCTGCGCTGTTTGTCTATACGCTGCAAATCGGCATCCCTCATGCCCATGACCCGCAACTGGTCGGCGGCGGCGCGTAAATCCACATCCGCTTCAGTCAACACGCTCTGCCGCTCCTGAAACTCGGCTTCCGAGATCACGCCGCTTTCCAGCAGGCGCTCGGCGCGCTTGACGGTAATCCGCCGTAAATTGACTTGCGACGCGGCTTTTAAATAGTCGGACTGTGCTTTACCCAGTTCGGTACTGTTCAGTAGCGCCAGACGTTCGCCCTTTTTTACGGCTTGACCGAGCATGGCATCGATTTCGGTAATCCGCCCGGTAACCGAGGCGCCGATGCGCGCGACTCTGTGTTGATCCAATTCCACCCTGGCCGAAAGATTCAGCGACTCGGCGACTTCGCCGGGTTTAACCTCGGCGATGCTCAGCAGCTTTAGCAAGGCGGGCGAGGCTTCCAGTAACGGTTTATGATCCGCGCCAAGGGCGGGCAGGGCAAAACTCAGCAAAAACAGCGCTGCCATAAGCGGCGAAGAGCGGAATGGCGTATGGAGCTTGGCTTTCATGGTATTTCCTTTAAGCAAAAAATCTTTTCAAACAACTAACAAATCACGGGCTATTTCTACGTTGCCAGGTGATTTTCTAGGTCGTCAGGTAATCTAACGATGTAAAGCGAATGCCGATGCAAGCAATGTTGGCGTATAACTCAGGTGTCGCCTATTGCGCTTTAGGCCGACAAACCCAATTTGGCAAAGCGTTAAATTGCGGCCTCGGGCGGCTTGGCGCTGACCAACACCTTGTCAATACGAGTACCGTCGATGTCGACGATCTCGAAACGCCACTGCCGATATTCGAAGTTGTCCGTTACTTGGGGAATTTTTTCCAGGTAAAACAAAATAAAGCCGCCGACGGTGTGATAGGCGTTGTCGGCTTCGCCGGGCAAATTGCCGTCTATACCGATCACCCTCTTCAAACGCTGAATCGATAAGCCGCCATCCACCAACCATGAGCCGTCGCTACGTTGCACCACATCGACGTCCAGATTGGTGCGGCTGGGCAGATGGCCGACGATGGCTTTTAGGACATCACTCAGCGTGACCAAGCCTTCAATATCGCCATATTCGTCGACGACCAGCGCCAGATCGGCTCGCTTTTCCTGGAAAAACTCCAGTAATTGCCTTAGCGTCATGGCTTCCGGCACGTATAGCGGCGTATGCAGGATCGGCGCTATATCCAAGGTCTCGCCGGCCATCGCCAGTTTCAGCAGATCGCTTCTTTGCAAGATTCCGACCACATTTTCCAGACCGTCCCGGCAAATTACTGCCCGGGCGTAAGGACAGTCGGCGATTTCGGCGCGCACTGTCGCTTCCGGATCGCTTAAATCAATAGCGTATATTTGTTGCCGGGGCGTCATGGCCGCACCCAGCATTTGTTCATCCAGTTGCAAGACGTTACCGACCAAATGGCTTTCGCTGGCATGAAATACCCCGGACTCCGCACCGATTTCCATCAGCAGTTTGATTTCTTCGTTGGTGACACTGGTCTGCGGCGGCCGATGCGCGCCAAATAGCCGCAGTATCAGCGTACTGGATGAAGACAGCAGCCAGACGATAGGGCTGGCAACCAGTGACAGGGTGTGCATGGGCCGGGCGATAAACACCGCAATCCGCTCCGGATGTAGCAAGGCCAGTCGCTTAGGCACCAGTTCACCTATGACTACCGAACAATAAGTAATCAGAAATACCGTGGCGATTAATGCAATGCTCTGGGCATAGGGCGCCAGCAGGGGAATGTTCAGCAGTTGCCGATACAGCGGCTCGGTCAAGGCATCCTCGCCCAGCGCGCCGCTGAGAATGCCGACCGAGGTAATGCCAACCTGCACGGTAGACAAAAACCGCGACGGATCCTGGTGCAATTTCAGCGCGGTGCGCGCCCCCCCGCGTTTTTCGCCGGCCAATTTCTGCAAGCGCGCCAGTCCGGAAGAGACCAGCGACATTTCCGACATTGCAAACACACCGTTGATCAGGATTAAAATCAGTATCAGGCCAATATCCATCGTTTCATCGCGTCCAAAATTAAAATGTGTCGGTCTTAGGCTAATTCATTCCGGATTCCCGATCCGTCAATTTACCAGGCCGGACCGGTCGGGTTAGCTCGATTGCGCTGACCGTATTGATATTTGAATTTACGCTTTAGTAAGCCCGTCGGCTCGTCGGGTATGCGCTTCAACAATTGCTCGTTGGCGCGCTCGGTTTCGTTTTTTTCCGTGGCTTGCGCGGCTTGTTCATGGTCTGTCGGCTCTTGCTTGGGCGGCTGCGGCTCAGCTTGCTGTTTGGCCTCGGCTTCGGATTGTTGGTCTTCTTTCGCCTTATTTTGTTCCGCGTCCTGCTTGGCGTCGGCTTTTTGCTGGTCTTGCGGTTTTTGCTCCTGCTGCGCATCTTTGTCGGCTTGATCGGACTTGCCATCCTGTTGTTGCTGTTCTTGCTGTTGCTCGGACGAATCCTGTTTGTCCTGCTTTTGCTGGTCTTGCTGTTGATTCTCCTGCTGCTGTTCCTGTTCTTTCAGCTTCTTCTCGACCAGCTCCTTATTGTATTTCGCATCCTGATGCTTAGGATCAAGTTGCAGCGCCTGCTGATAGGCTTGCACGGCTTCTTGCAACTGGCCGGCCTGAGCCAAGGCATTGCCGCGGTTGTAATGGCCTTCCGCGCTTTGGGTGTTTTTCAAGGTCTCGGCGGCTTCTTGGAATTTACCGGCCTTGTATTGGGCGGCGGCGCGCCAATCCGGATTGTCGAACTGCTCGGCGGCTTGTTGATATTGCTGTTGCTCGAAAGCCTGCTTGGCGCGTTGATCCGGCGTTTGCCACAAGCTCTGCCAGTCCAGCGCGTAGCTGTTTTTCGGCAACGGCAACAGGCACAGCAAGGCCAATAACAAACCTTTTCTAAATTGCAAAGCCGCCCACGGTAACACAAGCAATAACAGCCAGGGCCCCTTTTCATCCCATTGTTGCAGCAACAGATTGCTATCCAAGTTTTCTTTACCGGTTTCGGCGCTATTGAATAAACGCCCCAAATTCTCGACATCCGCATCGTTTGCCGTCACCGGCTGGTAAATGCCGCGACCGTGTTGCGCCAACGTGCTCAGGGCCGCTTCGTCCAACTTGGCGACCACGATGGCACCATTGCTATCTTTTAAAAATCCTGCGCCTTGTAGCTGGATAGGCGCACCTTCCGGCGTGCCCATCGCCAGTACCGAGAGCCGGTAATCGCCCAACCAGTGTTCGGCCTGCTCGGCGACATCGCTATCAACGCCGTCGGTGACCAGCAGGATATGCCCCTTGACCAAGCCGGCCTGGCGCAGCAATGCCACCGCCGCATTCAATGCCGCACTGGTGTTGCTGCCCGGACTGGGCATGATGTCGGTGGTCAGGGCGCTTAGCTGGCTATCAATGGTCGCGGTATCGTTGGTCAATGGTGTGACGGTAAACGCATCGCCGCCGTAGACCAGTAATGCAGTTTGGCCGTCTTTGCGCTGTTTTAATAAATCGGCAATTTTGTAACGGGCCTTGGCGATACGGCTGGGTTTGATGTCGGCGGCATCCATGGACTTGGACAAATCCAGCGCAATCACCAGCGCGGCATCGTTTCTAAAGGCCGGGCCGGGCAAGCGCTGCCAAGTGGGGCCGGCCAGGGCGATTATGGTTAGCAACGCGGCAAAGCCGGCACCGAACAAAGGGCCACGCGATGCTTGCAACGGTTTGTCTTGCAAAATAAAGGGCAGCAACTCGGCATCGCACACCTCGCTCCAGTTGCCGCGTCCTTGTCGATGCCGCACCAGCAAAATCAAAAACAGCGCGGCCGGCAATAATGCCAGCAACCACCAGGGCCGCAGGAAATGAAAATCGGCAAAATTCATGACCACCTCAAGCGGGCCAAGGTTAAGCATCCCGTCAATAGCAAAGCCAGACCCAGCGGCCAATAAAACAACTCGCTGCGCGGCCGAAAATATTGTTTGTCTTTTTCAACCGGCTCCAGCTGATCCAGCATCCGGTAGATTTTTTCCAGTTCTTCGGTATTACGCGCCCGGAAATAATGGCCGCCGGTCGTATCGGCAATCGCAGTCAGGGTTTTTTCGTCCAGATCGGCGGACGGATTGACGCGGCGGGTGCCGAACAGGCTGCGCACCAACACTTCGTCGGCACCTATGCCTATTGTGTAAATTTTTAGGTGATGCTCCGCCGCCAGTTCGGCGGCTTTTAGCGGCGTTAATTCGCCGGCGGTATTGGCGCCGTCGGTCAATAAAATCAACACGCGGCTGGCATCTTGCTGTTGTTGCAGGCGCTTGATCGCCAAGCCGATGGCGTCGCCGATGGAGGTTTTCGGATCATCCTCGGTGATGCCGATAAACGCCTCGTGCAACAAGGTTTGCACGGTCTTGCGATCAAAGGTTAACGGCACGTGCAAGTAAGCTTGCGTGCCGAACAGGATTAAGCCCAGGCGGTCGCCGACCCGGCGCTGAATAAACTCGCCGGCCACTTGTTTAATCGCGGTTAAGCGGTCCACGCGCTGTTTGCCGATGATGAAATCTTCCTCCTGCATACTGCCGGACACATCCACCGCCAGCATCAAATCACGGCCGCTGACCGCTTGCTCGATGGGTTCGCCCAGCCATTGCGGACGCGCGGTGGCCAACAGTAAACAGGCCCAGGCAAAAGCTGCCAGCCATAAAGGCCAACGCCGTTCGCTGCTGACCACCCGCGTTTCGCTGGGGCCAAGATCGTCCAGAAACGGTACTTTCAATGCTGCCTGCTGGGCCACGGCACGCGCCGGCAACAGCCAACGCAATAGCAGCGGTAGTGGCAATAGAGATAGCAACCAGGGCCAGTACAATTCGATCATCGTTTTTTCGCCTGTTGTTTCAACCAGCGTTCGCACAATTCAAACAAGGCCTCCAGTTCGGTATCGGCGGGCGGCGTTTGCCGGTAATGGCCGTCGGCCAGGCAACGGCCGGGGCCTTGGCTAAACGGTGCATCCGGCAATGACTGATCCAAATAGCTAAGCCAGGCCTCGCCGCGTAAGCTGGCCGCATCGCTGCGCGGCGCAGTACTGATGGCTACGCGCCGCAACAGAGCCGATAAAGCCACCAAGGTCTGTCTGGCGTCGGCACCGCCGTCCCGGCGAAGCGCTAATAACAATTTGCCGGCGGTTTTCACCGCTGTCTGCCGGCGGATGCGTTTGCAAAAATACCGGCACAAAAAAATCAACAACGGCAGCAATACCGCTAACAACCACCAGCCCGGCGCCGGCGGCCAAAAAGCCACGGAATCGGGCAAATGAATATCTTTTAAGGGCAATGGTTCCATATTGAATATCTACATCGCGTCCAAATTGGGGAGTGGGGTATACAAAATCAACATGTCGTCGATTTGCTGCTGAATAGCCCGCAGATCGTTAAAACCCGCCTGCGCGGCATCGCGCTGGCCGGCCTCGCAGCGTTTCAGCAAACTTTCGGCCAGGACATGCAATTGCCGCTGTAATTGTTCGATATGTTCCAGCCAATCCTGGGCATACTGTCGGTCGTGTTGTACTTGCTTCAGCCAGCGGCCCAGATGGGTACGACGCTGGTCCATGATGGGCCAGCTTTTCACGGCAGCTTGCGGCTCTGCGAACAGGCAGGCCTGGACCCGCTGCAACCACTGCCGGGTGTCGAAGCGGCGAATCGCTATGTCAACCTGTTCCGCCGACAGCTCGGCATCCGCATAAATTTGCCAGTCGTCGAAAGGCCGGTAAGCAATCACCCAGTCGGCAATCGCCGCTGCCGGCATCGGCCGGGCAATCGCATAACCTTGCAGCAGATGGCAGCCCAGCAGCAACAGCACGATACCTTGTTCCTGACTTTCCACGCCTTCCGCCACGACTTCCCGGCTAAAAGCCTGACTGAGATCGATCACGCTGTCGATGATGGCGTAGTCGTCGGGATCGTCGAGCATGTCACGGACAAAGGTCTGATCGATTTTCACGGTATCTACCGACAGATGCCGCAAATGAGTCAACGAGGAGTAGCCGGTACCGAAATCGTCTAGGGCCACGCTGATGCCCAGTTGCTCGCGGCAGCTGGTGATAATTCGGTTTACTGCCGACAAATCATCCAATGCGGTACTTTCCAGAATTTCCAATTGCAGGTAGCGGGCATCCAGTTCCGGATGAAGGCGTAAAGTGTCTTCGATATAAGCGCCAATCCCGGACCACAGTAAATGATAGGAGGAGATGTTGACGCTGACCTCCAACGGCAAGCCGCGCGCATGCCAGCCCGCCAGCTGCTCGCAAGCTTGCGCAATGACCCAATTGCCGATGCGGATTTCCAGATCGGTGGAGGCAATCACCGGTAGAAACTCCAACGGCGGTACCATGCCGCGCTGCGGATGCAGCCAGCGGATCAAGGCCTCCACGCCTTTAACCTGGCCGGATTTAATATCCACCTTGGGCTGGTAATACATGCACAACTCGTTGTTTAAAAACGCCGCTTCGATGTCGCGCAGTTGTTGGTGGCGATGCATGATTTGTTGGTCGTGGCTGGCATCGAACAACTGGCAACGGTTTTTGCCGGCCAATTTAGCCTGGTACATGGCGTAGTCGGCATGCCGCAATAAGGCGTCGGCGTCGGCATCATCCAGCGGATATACGGTAAAACCGCTGCTGGCGCCGACCGAAATCGGCTGATCGTCGATGACATACGGCTGGGCAATCGCCCGGTGAATGCGCATGATGGTTTGCTCGCATTGTTCAATCGAGTCTATATCGCCCAGTAGTAGCGCGAATTCGTCGCCGCCATGCCGCGACACGCTGTCTTCCTCGCGAATCGCGCTTTTGATTCTTTCCGCCACTTCCACCAACACCCGGTCGCCGATGTCGTGGCCGAACTGGTCGTTGACCGGCTTGAAGCCGTCCAGGTCCAGGAAGCAAATCGCCAGCAAAGTGTTCTCCCGCTTGCTATGGGCGATGGCTTGATTCAAGCGATCAGCGAATAAAATCCGGTTCGGCAGGCGGGTGAGCGGATCGTAATGGGCAAACAATTCCAGCATCTGTTGCTGCTGCTTGGCCTGGGTGACATCGGAAAATAGCCCGATATAGTGAGTGACCTTGCCGTCGGCATCACACAAAGCAGAAACCGTTAGCCACTCAGCATACAACTCGCCGTTTTTTTTACGGTTCCACAATTCGCCTTGCCAATGCTGCGCTTCATGCAAGGCTTGCCACATATCCCGGTAAAAATCCGCACCGTATTTACCGGATTGCAAGAGGCTCGGGTTTCGGCCTATCACTTCAGCGCGGCTATAGCCGGTAATCTCGGAAAAAGTCGGATTCACATCGACGATGATCCCGCCAGGATCGGTAATTAAAATACCTTCGTGCGCCTCGCTGAATACTCGCGCAGCCAGTTTCAGATGTTCCTCGGCCTGCTTGCGTTCGGTTATGTCGCGGGTCAAACCCAGCAAGGCTACGATATTGCCTTCCGCATCGCGCATTGGCACAGCGTGGGTATCGAACCAGCGTTGCCGGCCTTTCAGGCCGACGATTTCAAATTCCAGTGTGCCTGATGCGCCGGCAAACACCCGCCGAGTCAATTTTTTAAAGGCTGCCCGGTACCTGGGCAATACCAGATCCTCCATGCGTCCTTGTTGGGCTTGCTCCAGCGTCTCGGCCTCTATCATGTCCAGACCGGCGCGGTTCATTTGCAATAGGCTGCCGTCCCGCGCGAGCAGTTTCACGCACTCCGGTTCGGAATCGACGATAGTGCGCAGCTTTAACTCCGATTCCTTGGCGATATTGGCGGCGGCTTCCAATTCCGCAACCGCGTCGGCCAATGCCTGGGTGCGCTCTTCCACCAAAGCTTGCACGGAGGCGGTTCTGCCGCTGATGATCAGCAATAAAATACTCAGCAAGCTGGTAAAACAGAGCCCGCCGATCAAAGTAATCAAAGGTAGCGATGAACCTTGTTCGTTGACGAAATCGCTATCCGGCGTGACGGTAATTTGCCAATTACGATCCACAAACGCGAAATTATGCTGCCATTTTTTTAAGTCGTAGTTTAGCGACACCGGTTTGCGTACCGGTTTTACATACAAAGCCGTTTGTCCGGCGGGCGCGCTGAGGTCATCAATGCTGATACCCAGCGTATCGGTGTTGAGCCCCCTGGTGACTGTTTCCACCATTTTGGCCGGCAGTAAGATTGCCGAGACATAGCCGGTAATATCCAAGACGTCGCCGCCGGTGCTATGCCGGCGAACCGGAATGGACACCAAAATACCGGGATCGGTATCGTCACGCTGCATTAGCGTCAGTTTTTGCGAGGCGGTGGGTTTACCGCTGGCGCGGGCCAGGATTTTTGCTTGCCGGCTAAGAGGATTTGTCATGGAATCGAAGCCAAAGGCTTTTTCGTTGCCGGCCATCGGCTCCACAAACATGATCGGAAAATACTCCTGCCGGTCACTTGCATGCACCAATTGACCGGCACTATCCCGTTCGATGACGCGAAAATCAGGAAATCCTTCGGCGCGTACCGCTTGTTCGAAGGCCGGTAAATCGGCTTGAGTGATCAGAGGTAGCCATTCCAGGGCTTGGATTTCCGGATGGCGTTGCAGGATGCCCTGGGAAAACACGCTAAATTCGGCTCTGCTTACCTGCCCGGATGCCAGAAATACATCTCTTAGCGCCAGCGTACTATCGATTACATCGATTGCATATTCCGCCAGCAGCCGGTCTAACTCGGCAGCCCGACTATCGAAAGCTTGTTGAATGCGTGCGCGTTCCGCTTGAAAGGCTTGCAAAAATACCAGCACCAAACCCAGCAGCGTGCCCAGTAAGGGTAGCGCGACACTCAAGCGCCGCGCCTGCCAAAGCGCACGGGGGCGTCCGAAATAACAAAACAATAGCGGCGTCACTATCATCACGCCCAAACTGTCGCCAACCCACCAGTTTCGCCAGGACGACCAGAGTTGCGCCTGGCTCATCAAGTCCAATGAATAAAGTACGGCTGCGCCTACGCTGGGCGCGATCAGACAGGCTACCGGCCCGGCCAGGACAAAAAACTTAAGGATGGCGGCCGGACTATCCAATTTGGGCAAACCCGGTTCTACGTAGGCTTTGGATAAAGCCAGAGCCGCCAACGCCTGCAAGGCGCTGCCGCCGCCAATGGCAAAGGAGGACATCGCAGTTTGCGCGGTCAATTGACCGGAAAAATCAATAGTCACCAGAAAATTGCTGAACGCCGCACCCAGCCAGATTCCGGGCCAAAGCCTGCGGCCACCCATAAATAGCGCAGCCAGTGCGATGCCGGCTGGCGGCCATAGCGGACTGGCATAGCCGGGCGGAATGATCATTTTGCCGCCCAGCCAGCCGCCGGCAAACATCAGCAAACTCAGTACGCCGATTTGTATCAGTAAAACCAACGGGCTGACGAGCGCGATACTTTGTGTCTCGTTATCCGGCACCGGAAAATCTATTGAATGAGACAAATTGGGGATGCGCATGGCCAGATTGAGAAGGTCTTAGGCCGCCGGACGCGCGCGGGTGCCGTTCAATGCGTCCAAAGGCATTTGCTGAGTCGTGCAGGGTATCAAGGTGAGACGCAGCTTATTGGCCAGCTTTTGCAGATACGCCTGCCGGTCCTGGAAGCGCTGCCGATAAGCTTGCAGGCGCTGTTTGTCACCACTATCGAACAGCACTTCGCGCCAGCCGTCGGTAAAGCGGTAGCGGCCTTGGGTCGGTAAACTGCTTTCCAGCGGATCGGCGATGTGTACCAACACCACCTCGCAATGCCGGGCCAGATTGGCCAGATGATTTTCGGCCGCGCTATTCATCCCGCGAAAATCGCTGAGAATATACACCCGGCTGCCGGGCCGGGCATGATGCAGCAATCTGGCCAGAGGCTGCGCCAGGTTGACGACAGCCGCACCGTTGTAATCCGGATTGACCAGGGCGTTTAAGAAGCGTAACAGCGCCGGTTTGCCGGTTTGCGGTTTTACTTCCTGGCAACCGTCATCACTGAAAATCTGCCCGCCGATGCGGTCGCCTTGCTTCAGTGCAGCCCAAGCCAGCAAACCGGCCAAGCGGGCAGCCTGCACGGATTTGAACACGCCGCGCGTGGCAAAAGCCATGGTGGCGCGGTAATCCACAGCAATGAACATGGGCCTTTCCCGTTCTTCCTTGTAAATCTTGCTGTGGGGCTTATCGGTGCGGGCCGTCACGCGCCAGTCGATGCGCCGCACGTCATCGCCGGGTTGGTAGAGCCGGGTTTCGTCGAAGGCCATACCGCGGCCCTTCAGATGCGACAGATAATTACCGCTTTGCGCGGCGCGGATATTGGCGTGCCCCAGACTAAGCATGCCGGCCGGCTTGGCCAGGTCCACCAAAGCTTTGAGAGTGACCGTAACCCGGGGATTGTCGGTCGCTGGCGATTTAATCATTAGGGTACGGCAATTCTGGCTATCAATTCTTTGATCACATAATCGCTGCTAATGCCCTCGGCTTCAGCCTCGTAGGACAGAATCAGGCGGTGGCGCAGCACATCGTAAGCCATATCTTGAATGTCGCCGGGATCAACAAAATCGCGTTGTTGCAGCCAGGCCTTGGCGCGCGCGCAGCGGTCCAGGGCAATGCTGGCGCGCGGGCTGGCGCCGTATTGAATCCAGCCGGCCAAATCCTGACCATAAGCGCCGGGATTACGGGTCGCCAGCACGATTTGCAGCAGATATTGCTCCAAGCTGTCGGCGAGATACAAATCCAACACTTCGCCGCGCGCGGCGAATAAGGCTTGCTGGCTCACTTTAGGCGATGCGCTGTCCTGGTTTTGCAGTGCGCCCTTGGCCTCGGCACGAGCCAGATGCAGTATGGCTTGCTCGTGTTCGGCATTGGGATAGTCGATTTTGACATGTAGCAGAAACCGGTCGAGTTGCGCTTCCGGCAAGGGGTAGGTGCCTTCCTGCTCGATCGGGTTTTGCGTGGCCATGACCATGAACAAGGGCGGCAGCGGATAAGTGGCCTTGCCGACCGTGATCTGGCGCTCGGCCATGGCTTCCAGCAAGGCGGCCTGGACTTTAGCCGGTGCGCGGTTGATTTCGTCAGCCAGGATCAAGTTATGAAACAGCGGGCCTTTTTGGAATTCGAAACTACCTTGCTGCGGCCGGTAAATCTCGGTGCCGGTCAAATCAGCCGGTAACAAGTCCGGGGTAAATTGCACCCGATGGAAATCGGCTTCTATGCCTTGGCTGAGTACGTTGATGGCGCGGGTTTTCGCTAGACCCGGTGCGCCTTCCACCAGCAAATGACCATCGGCCAGCAGGGCAATCAACATCCTTTCAACCAGCACTTCCTGGCCGATGATCTGCGTATTGATGTGAGTTTTGAGATTTTGTAAGGCGGCTTGGCTGGGGCTAAGACTTGTCGCAGTCATGTGTATAAAAAATCCTTATGTTTAACGAGGTTGTGACCGAGTTGAGTCCTGAAAGTTGCGCTATGTCTAATTTTTACGCTGCAAATCTTTCCACTCGCGATGCGCGACCATAATGTCGACCACTTCTTGCGGATCGTCGGTGACGGTAATCAGCTTTAAATCTTCCGCGGAAATGGTGCCGTATTCCATCATCTTGGCTTTCATCCAATCCATCAGGCCGCTCCAGAAATCGCTGCCGAACAGTACCAATGGAATCGGATAAATCTTGTGGGTTTGCATCAAGGTCAAGGCTTCGAAAAACTCATCCAGCGTGCCGAAACCGCCCGGCATACACACGTAACCGATCGAGTAGCGCACGAACATCACTTTGCGCACGAAAAAATAACGAAAATTCAGCGAAATATTCTGGTACGGGTTGGGGGTTTGCTCCATCGGCAATTCGATGTTCAAGCCGATAGACGGTTGATCATGCAAAATCGCACCTTTGTTGGCGGCCTCCATCACGCCGGGCCCACCGCCGCTGATCACGGCAAAGCCTTCCTTGCTGAGCATTTCCGCCAGTTCCACAGTTTTTTGATAATAAAAATGCTCGGGCGGCAAGCGGGCGGAACCGAAAATCGAAATCGCGTCGCACAAACCGGACAGTTCGTCGAAGCCCTCGGTAAACTCGCTGATGATGCGAAAAATCCGCCAGGATTGATCGCCTTTCAGGTCGTCGATGATGCTGGACGAGGTCGAGCCGTCAGTGCGGCGATTTTTGATGCAACTCATGATTTATTCCTTAAATGAGCACGCTGTGCTAATGGCAATGGGACGAAATAACCTGTTCACGGCAGCTCAACCAAGCGATACGCCAGCTTACCGGCCAGCAAAGTATGGGTCACGCGCCCGGTCAAGGTCTGCTGCCAATACGGCGTATTGCAACCGGCGCTAAGCCAGTTGTCGCGATTAACCGGCCAATTGGCTTGCGGATCGAAAATACACACATCGGCCGCAGAACCCGGCGTTAATGTGCCGCTAGCCAGGCCTAAAATGTGTGCAGGTTTGCAGGTTAGATTGGCGATGGCTTGCGACAAACCGATGCGATGTTGTTGGGTCAGTGCCAGCGTCAATGGCAACAGGGTTTCCAGTGCAGCCACGCCCGCTTCGGTTTCCGGAAAGGCGCCGAGTTTGGCATCCAGGTCGTGGGGTTGGTGATCCGAGCATATCGCGTCTATGGTGCCGTTAACCAGGCCCTCGCGCAGATATTGGCGGTCGATGGCGCTACGTAGCGGCGGCAATACATGGTAGTTGCTGTCGAATGGGGTGATATTGTCTTCGGTCAGATGCAGTTGGTGAATCGCCACGTCGGCCGTGACGTTTAGGCCGTATTTCTTGGCCTGCTGCAATTTGATCACCGATTGTTTGCAGCTGATTTGACTAATATGCACCCGACAGCCGGTCAACTCCGCCAACTCCAGGCATTGGGCCAACGCAATCGATTCGGCCGCCTCCGGGATGCCAGGTAAACCGTAGCAGCTGGCCACCGCACCCTCGTGCGCGCAGCCCTTGCCGGACAGGGCGGGTTCATTGGCGCGATACATCAATAATAAATCGTGGGTGGCGGCATATTCCATCGCCCGCCGTAATATCAATAAATTGCCGAGCGGCTCGCTGGCGTTGCTGACGGCAATGCAGCCGGCCTGTTTCAACGCGAACATCGCACTGAGTTCGCTGCCCGCCAAGCGCTGCGTCAATGCACCGATGCTATAGATTTGCGGGTAGTCGGCCTTTTCCGCTTTGTCCTTGATGAACTCGACCACCGCTGGGCTATCGATGCAGGGCTTGGTATCTGGCGGCAGGCAAAGAGAGGTTACGCCGGCGCTCAGAGCCGCACGGGTTTCGCTGAGGATATTGCCTTTTTGGGTATAACCGGGTTCGCGCAAGCGCACGCTCAGGTCGACGAAGCCGGGGCAAACGATCTGACCGCTGGCGTCGATTATTTGCTCGGGCATGAAATCGGCGGATTGCTCCAACACCGAGACAATTTTGCCGTCAGCAATACAAACTGGACCGATGGTATCGACGTTATTGGCCGGATCGATGACGCGGCCGTTATTAATCAAAATCTTGGTCATGACGCACCTCCCTGTGCGTCACCCTTACGGGCCGCCGTAGGCGGTGCAAAAATCCTGTCCTGTATTTTTGTCATGCCGCACCTCCCTGACTGTGCATCGCCATCGACATAATCGCCATCCGCACAGCCACGCCATTGCTGACTTGCTGCAAGATCACCGATTGCGGGCCGTCGGCGACGCTGGAGGCAATTTCCACACCCCGATTGATCGGTCCGGGATGCATCACAATGGCATCGGCTTTGGCGCGTTTAAGCTTGGCTTCGGTCAAACCAAAACAGCGGAAAAACTCGCTTTCGCTAGGCAAAAACGCCGAATTCATGCGTTCTTTTTGCAAACGCAGCATGATGACCACATCCACATCATCCAGGCCCTCGTCCATGTCATGCATGGGTATCACGCCCATAGTTTTGACTTGCGCCGGTAACAGCGTTTTGGGAGCTATTACCCGCACTTCGGCAACGCCCAATGTGTTCAAAGCCAAGATTTGCGAACGCGCCACCCGCGAATGCAAGATGTCGCCAACGATGGCGACTTTCAGGCCTTCGAATTGTTTTTTATGTTGGCGGATGGTGAACATATCCAGCATCGCCTGGGTAGGATGGGCGTGCTGGCCGTCACCGGCGTTGATCACGCTGATATGCGGGGCGGTGTGTTGAGCGATAAAATGCGCCGCCCCGCTCAGGGCATGGCGAACCACGAACATGTCCACGTGCATCGCTTCCAGGTTGTGAATGGTATCCAGCAGACTCTCACCCTTGGAAGTGGCGGACGTGGCGATGTTCATGCTCAGCACGTCCGCCGACAGCCGGGTGGCCGCCAGCTCGAAAGTGGTGCGGGTGCGGGTGCTGTTTTCGAAAAACAGGTTGACGATGGTTTTGCCGCGCAGCAACGGCACTTTTTTGACTTGATGTTCCGACATGCCGGCAAATGATTCGGCGGTATCCAGAATTTCAGTCAGCAGCTCCTTATCCAGGCCTTCGATCGTCAGAAAATGCTTGAGCTTGCCTTGTTCGGTAAGCTGGATGTGTCGGGTCATGCCGCCACCACTTGCGGGGATTGGATCTCGATGCCCAGTGGATCAGGACCGGTCAGTTTGATACGTTGATCGCCGGCCAGATCGATGCGGATACCGTAACAGTCCGGTTGCAAGGGAATCTGCCGGCCGTTGCGCTCTATCAATACCGCCAGTACTACTTGATTGGGGCGGCCGTAATCGAAAATCTCGTTCAACGCGGCACGGATGGTGCGGCCGGTGTAAAACACATCATCGATCAGAATGATGTCGCGGCCTTCCAGATGCGGCGGCAATTGGCTGGTTTTGACCTTGGGATGCATGCCGATTTGCGAAAAATCGTCGCGATAAAAGGTGATGTCCAGCATGCCCAAGGGTTCGCTCAAACCCAAACGCTGATGCATATGCCGTGCGATCCAGGCGCCACCGCTGTGTATGCCGATTAGCAAAGGATTATGCAAGTTACGCTCGCTAATCTGCCGGCGAATCGCGGCTTCCAGAGTGTCGAGCAGGTTATCGATATTCAGCGTGGTGATGGGCATGACGGTTACAGGGGGAATCTTGTTATTGTTATGAAATTCGGGAAAAAGCTGAAAGCGACGGGATAATAAGGCTGCATGGGCGTAAAACCGTTTTCGTCTTTTTACTGATCAAACCAGCTTTGCAGAATGATCTGTGCGGCCAGTTGATCTTGCACGGCCCATAATTTAGTAGCGCTAACCTTCAAGTCGTCGTACAGCATTTGTTTAGCGGCGAACGTGGTCAGTGTTTCGTCGATTTGGTGCACCGGTAGATTGTAACGACCATTCAGCTGCCGACAGAATTTTTGCATGCGCGGGGTAATCACATTATCCGAACCATCGTTCTGTCGAGAAATGCCGACCACCAAACCTATGGGCCGCCATTCGGCGATCAGCTGACCGATTTTATGCCAGTCCGGCACTTGATTAAGCGATTGGATGGTTTGCAGCGGACTGGCAATGCCGGTATCGGCATGTCCCACCGCGACCCCAATTTTTTTGTTGCCGAAATCAAACCCTAAATACGCATCGCTGCTGAATTTTGCCGCCAGCGGATCGAGCTTAACCATGACCTGCCGGCGTGGTCAGGCGATTAATGTCGATACCTAATTGTCCCGCCGCCGCATTCCAGCGCTGGCTAATCGGCGTTTCGTAGAGTATCTCTTCACCGCATGGCGTGTTCAGCCAGGCGTTTTCGACCATTTCTTTTTCTAGTTGGCCGCTACCCCAGCCGGCGTAACCTAAGGCGATCAAATAGTGGTTGGGGCCTTTACCTTCGGCAATGGCCTCGAGAATGTCGCGAGAGCTGGTCAGCGTAATATTCTCGGCGGTACTGATACTGGAATCCCAGCGTTGTTCACAGGCATCGTGAATGACAAAGCCGCGTTCCTGCTGTACCGGGCCGCCGGCAAACACCGGGGTTTCCAATACATTTTCCAGCTTGGTTTTAATCCCCATTTGCTCGAAAATGTCGCGTAATTTCATGCCGGTCGGTCGGTTGATGACAATGCCGAGCGCACCTTCTTCGTTGTGCTGGCACAGGTATGTCACCGTGTGAAAAAAATGCGGGTCGGCTAAGCCGGGCATCGCAATCAAAAACTGGTTATTTAAATAAGTAACGTCTGTCATTGGAGTGCTGTATGGGCTAGCGGGCAGTCATGCCGGTTTCGTCTGAGAATTTCCAGACCCTGGTAATCACCAAAACGTTCACTTCTCTCAACAAATCATCGGGTAAAGCGGCAAAGGGCGCACTCATCTTCACAATCCGTTTCGCGGCGTCGTCCAGTGCGGAATTGCCGGATGACCGGACAATCCGCATGCTGTAAATGCTGCCGTCGGCGTTAATCCCCACGTCCATGGTCAAGGATTGCGAAACGCCTTTTTTGCGCGCCGCCTCAGGATAATTCAGATTGCCGGTGCGCTCAACCTTGTCCTCCCAATCCTTGACATATTGCGCCGCGAGATACTTGTGCGTGCTAACCGCGTTGACGAATTTAATCTTAGTATCTTGCGCGCTTTGTTGGGTATTTCTGATGCGCTCGCCGAGTTGGGCGATTTGTTGCTGAAGCGCTTCCGGGGATAATTTGGGGGCGGACTCCGGAACTTCAACAGCTTCCGGTAATTCTAGCGGTTGATCGGGTTCCGTCACCACCTTAACCGGCGCTTTGGCTTGGGTAAGCAGTCTCTCGGCGACCGGTTTAACTTGTGTAACCACCGGATGCGGCAAGACTTTCTTTGCCGGCGGACTGATCGATTGTTCCTGAGTGGCTATTTTTTGCTGCGGCGGCTCCGGTTTGCGGGTTTCCTCGCCGGCACCTATTTGATGCTCCGTTGCCAGATGTTTCGCATCCTTGGGCGCCTTTTTCACCGGAGCATGGGCCACGGTGATTTCAATCGAGCGGTTGATCTTAGGTGGCTGCGGTGCGGTGAAATTAACGCCCAACAACACGATCACATGCAGTACCGCCGCTACAAACAACGCCGTTAGCAGCGAATCACTTTGCGACAACGGCGTGGGAGTTAAGTCCGGCGCGTACATATCAGGCCTGGCATTGAGCGGCGATGTGGTCCATTAACTGAGCGCTGATATTAATGCCGAACTGTTTATCCAGCTCCTGCACGCAGGTTGGGCTGGTGACGTTGACTTCGGTCAGATAGTCGCCGATGACATCCAGGCCGACAAATATCAGGCCTTTTTCGCGCAGGGTTGGCCCGACCTGTTCGGCAATCCAGCGATCACGGTCACTCAATGGCCGGCCTTCGCCGCGTCCGCCGGCTGCCAGATTGCCCCGGCTTTCGCCGCTGGCCGGAATCCGTGCCAGACAATAAGGCACCGGTTCGCCATTGACCACCAAGATCCGTTTGTCGCCGTCTTTCACGGCAGGCAGATATTTTTGCGCCATGATGTAACTGCTGCCGTGTTGGGTCATGGTTTCCAGGATCACGCTGAGATTGGGGTCGTGTTCTTTGACGTAAAAGATCGAAGCGCCGCCCATGCCGTCCAAGGGCTTCAGGATGATTTCCTTGTGCTCTTGCAGAAAGCCGCGAATTTTTTGTGGATCCCTGGCGACCAAGGTATCGGTGCAGCATTGCGGAAACCAGGCGGTGAACATTTTTTCGTTGGCATCGCGTAGCGATTGCGGCTTGTTGACCACGTAAACACCCTGGCGCTCCGCCTGTTCCAGCATATACGTGGCGTAGATATATTCCTGATTAAAGGGCGGATCCTTACGCATGATGATCGCGTCCAATTCGGACAAGGCTATTTGCTGCTCACCGAGAAACCTATGCCACTGCTTGTCATCGCGTTCGACTTCCAGCACGCGGGAACGGGCATAAGCGTCGCCGTTGCGCATGTAAAGGTCGGACAGTTCCATGTAATGTAATTCCCAGCCGCGTGCCTGGGCTTCCAGCAACATCGCGAAACTGGTGTCCTTTTTAATATTGATCTGGCCGATGGGGTCCATGACCATGCCGAGTTTAATAGCCATTAAAGTCCTGTAAATTCCGAAGCGAGGGGAAATAAAACCGATTTTATCAAATTTATTTTGCAGGCTGTTGTTTACCAACAAAAGTTTTTTTGTTATAAAGCGCGGCTATTTTGAATTAAAAGCTCGCATTGAGGTAGTCATGTCCAGAGTATGCCAAGTAACAGGTAAACGCCCAGTAACAGGGCACAACGTTTCACACGCGATGAACAGAACCAAAAGACGTTTTACGCCTAATCTGCATCACCACAGATTTTGGGTTGAAAGCGAAAACCGTTGGGTTCGTTTGAGAGTATCTTCCAAAGGTATGCGTATCATCGACAAAAACGGCATCGATGCTGTTCTGGCCGATATGCGTAAACGCGGCGAACAATATTAAGGAGACTGACAATGCGCGACAAAATCAAATTGGTATCTAGCGAAGGCACCGGCCATTTCTACACCACCACCAAAAACAAAAAAACCATGCCTGAAAAAATGGAGATCAAAAAATTTGATCCCGTGGTTCGTAAGCATGTGATGTACAAAGAAGCCAAGATCAAATAAACAGCGTTTTATTGATCCGCTTTCAGGCGTTGGCGGGCTAGTAGCAGGGTTTTTTCCGACTAGCCACCGCCACCGGCTTTCTTCATCGCTTCCAGCTCGGCTTTCAGCGATTCCGTAAATTTGGCAAGTGCCAAATATTTCATCTCCAAAGCTTTCTTCTCGGCTTCCAAAATATTATATTTGGTTTTAAGTTGCTGCAGAAAACGCCGCAAACGCTCCATATCATCTTGTATTGAGGATTGCTCGGTGAACGAGTGACTCGTCTCGCTCTCGCCGCTGCTCCCTCTAAAATTACTGGTCTCAATGCCGTCGTCGATCGGAAACGATGAAGGTGCTTTCAGTTCGTCCGGGTTAATGCTGTCGATACCGCCGCTTAAAATCAGCGCATTGAATTTGTGCCGCATCAGGATAAAAGCCGCCGTTTCGCTAATCTTGCCGTTCTGGCAAACCACGACGATGGGATGCTGCCTATTCAAGGTTTTTAGCTGCATGCGCAAGGAAAAAAACGGCAGATTGATGCTGAACGGCAAATGCTTTGGCTTGTATTCATCGGGCTCGCGCACATCGATCAAATCCGCACCCTTGGTCACCAAGTCTTGAGCGTCTTTATAGCTGATATATTTAAGCGTCGGCTGTTTGATCAAGTTCAGAAACTGCTCCTTACCCAATCGCAACAGGCAAACATCCGTCAACGCACTGACCGTAACGTTGCGAGGCTCGCCTGAAATCAATGCATCCTCACCAAAAGTATCCTGATCGCTGAGTTGCGCCAGCTTAATCTCCTTGGCGTTGGGCGCAGGTTTCCTGCTCACCAAGCATTGCCCTCGTTTGATGATGTAGTAAAAGTCGCCCTGCTCACCTTGATTGACAATGACAGTGCCTGCATTCACGCGCACTTCCTCCATGCCCATCAAAATTTTTTGCAAATTAGCCGGAGGCAACGCTCGAAATACCGGCGACTTCAACAATGTCGTCATCCAGTCGTCATTATCCTCCACCTCTTCAGCTACCATAAAACTCTCTGCTTCTTCATACGGGACATCTTGAACCGATTTCATCATATCAGCATTCAAACGCAAAAAACGAATTCGGCTATTGGCAACGGCATGCACTTTCCTGGGGATTTGATGCGCCAGCGCAAAGCGCGCCGAGGGGCTATCGGACTTGATCGTTTCGATCTTTAACAGATCGGTCTGTAAGGTCACGCTGCCATCGATCAAATACACCAGATCGTTAGGTTCATCCCCGCATTTGAACAAAAATTGGCCTTCTTCCGCATCCTCGACCTTGATTTGTGCGCACAGCGCCTCAAATTTACTGAAGGGCAAGGTGGATAGCGGAATTAATTGCCGAATCACACGGCCTTCAGCGGAATGGATGTCGACAGCCACGTATTCGTCGCGAATAAAAAGTGAAGGGAAACCAACAAGAAAACTTAATCTATGATAGTCGATTATTAAGTAAACTCTCAGTGAAACATTTTCCCGCCCAGCGAGTCCATGCTGGCAACTTAACTGCCTGGAATGCAAAAACCATGACGAACATGAACAAACTATTCCTGATTATCTTGTTTGGCCTGAGCAGCTGGCGAGCCAGCGCAGAATTGCCCGGACAAGTCGACGGCGCACCTTTGCCGTCCCTGGCGCCGATGCTGGAGCAAAGTATGCCGGCCGTAGTGAATATCTCCACCTCCACCAATGTGCGGGTACAGGAAAATCCGTTAATGAACGATCCGATGTTTCGGCGTTTTTTCAACATCCCCAAAAACCAGCGGCAACAGCAAAAAAACAGCTTGGGCTCCGGCGTGATTATCGATAAAGATCAAGGCTATGTGTTGACCAATAATCATGTCATCGACAAAGCGGACAAAATCACCGTTACCCTTAGCGACGGCCGGCAGCTCAACGCCAAACTATTGGGCACCGATCCGGAAGCCGACGTGGCGGTGATCCAAATCCCCGCCGACAACCTGAGTGCCTTGAAAATTGCCGACTCCAACCAACTGAAAGTCGGCGATTTCGTGGTTGCCATCGGCAACCCGTTCGGCTTGGGCCAGACCGTCACCTCCGGCATCGTCAGCGCGCTGGGCCGCTCCGGCTTGGGCATTGAAGGTTACGAAGATTTTATTCAGACCGATGCCTCGATCAACCCCGGTAACTCGGGCGGTGCCTTGGTGAATTTACGCGGCGAATTTGTCGGCATGAACACCGCAATCCTCGCGCCTACCGGTGGCAATGTCGGCATCGGTTTTGCGATTCCGTCGAATATGGCGGTTCGCTTGATGGAATCCTTGGTGCAACACGGCGAAGTGCGCCGCGGTTTGCTGGGTGTGACCACGCAAGACTTGACGCCGGAACTGGTTAAAGCCTTTGCCCTGAAAAGCCAGCATGGCGCGGTCGTCAGCCGCGTGGAGGCCGGATCGCCCGCCGAAAAGGCCGGCCTGGAGCCTGGGGATATTATTCTGGCTATCAACGGCCAGGACGTAAAAGGCGGCAGCGCGCAAATTCGCAATGCGGTGGGTCTGTTGCAAATCGGCGACACTGCAAACCTGGAGATCATGCGCGGCGAGGAACGCAAGTCGCTGCAAGCCACCATCGGCAAGCCGAAACGGCCGGAGCTGGACGGCAGTAAACTGCATCCGACTTTAAGCGGCGCGGTGCTGGGCGTGACCCCCAAGGATCAAGTGGAAGGGGTGATGATAGAAAAAGTCGAACAAAACTCCAAAGCCTGGAAAACCGGCTTGCGGCCCGGTGACATCATCGTCACCGCCAACCGCTACCGGGTCAGAAATCTGGATGAGATCAAGCAGGTGGTCAATCCCAATGCACCGCTGTTAGTCAATCTGCAACGCGGCGGCGAAGGCTTTTTCGTGGTATTGCAATAAACTCAATTCAGCATCGTTTTCAGCGCGGCCAGGCTGGCCTTGCCGCGCTGTTTAATTTCTTCCGGCGGCAACTGTTTTTTGTTGGCCCACTCCAAATCTTCTTCCGGCAACTCGTTTAAAAACCGGCTGGGTTCGCACTCGGTCAAGTCACCAAAACGCTTGCGGTGCGTGCAATAGCTAAAAGTCAAGGTCTGCTGGGCGCGGGTGATGCCCACATACGCCAAACGCCGCTCTTCTTCGATATTGTCAGTTTCGATGCTGTTCTGATGCGGCAGCAGGTTTTCCTCCATGCCGATCAAAAACACATGCGGAAACTCCAGCCCCTTGGCGGCATGCAAGGTCATCAAGCTGACCTGGTCGCCGGCTTCGTCTTCTTGATTGCGGTCCAGAATATCCAGCAACATCACCTTGGCAATCACATCGGCCAGCGACTGTTCACTGCCTTGCTCCTTGGTGGCGATACGCTGCAGCCATTCGATTAACTCATACACATTTTTCAGTTTCCGCTCGGCCGAAGCGGGGGTTTTGCTGTTTTCCTGTAACCAAGCCGAATAGTTGATCTCGTCTATCATCCGGTTGATCACGACAAAGGTATCCTCACGCTCGACCTTGATCGCCGTCTCTTTCAACCAATCGCAAAACTTGCTCAAGCGTTGTACCGACTTTTCCGGCAGCCGTTGTTGCAGGCCTAACTCGTTGCAGGCTGCAAAAAGACTGATATGCCGCTCGTTGGCGTAAGCTCCCAGCTTTTCCAGCGTGGTCGGTCCAATCTCCCGGCGCGGGGTGTTGATCACCCGCAAAAACGCCGCATCATCATCGCGATTAACCAGCAAACGCAGGTACGCCAACACATCCTTGATTTCGGCATACGAAAAAAACGAGGCACTGCCGCTGATGAAATAGGGCACGTTGTTCTCCCGTAATTCCTTCTCGAACAAGCGTGACTGGTGATTGCCGCGATACAGAATGGCGTAATCGCCGTAGCTGCCACCGGTCTTGAAGCGATGATGCACAATTTCGGCCGTGACTTGCTTGGCTTCGGCCACGTCGTTTTTATGGCTCAGCACCCGGAGCGGGTCGCCGTAGCCCAACTCGCTCCAGAGTTTTTTCTCGAACGCATGCGGATTATTGGCGATCAACTGATTGGCTACTTTCAAAATCCGCCCGGCGGAACGGTAATTTTGTTCCAGCTTGATAACTTGCAAGCGGCTGTAATCTTTTTGCAACTGGCTGAGATTTTCCGGTTGCGCGCCGCGCCAGGCATAGATGGATTGGTCGTCGTCACCCACCACGGTAAAGCGGCCCAGATTACCCGCCAATAGCTTGACCAATTGGTATTGGGTAATGTTGGTGTCCTGGTATTCGTCCACCAGCAGGTAGCGAATCTTGTTCTGCCATTTCTCCAAAACGTCGGGATGTTGTTGAAACAGCAGTACCGGCAATAATATTAAATCGTCAAAATCGGTGGCGTTATAGGCCTTTAAGCTGCGGGTGAAGGCCTCGTAAAGCAGCGCCGCCGGCAAGCTGTTGGCATCGGCTTGGCTCAATGCCTGGATAGGCGTGACAAAGGCGTTTTTCCACTGGCCGATTTGCCAGTTGTACTGCTCCACATTATCAATGTCGCAGCCGCCGACCCCGTGGCTGATCAAGTTCCGCAGCAAGGTCAGCCGGTCTTGTTCATCGAACAAGGTAATCGCCGCTTTGTAGCCCAGGGCTTTGTGTTCCTTGCGCAGAATATCCAAGCCCAGGGAATGAAAAGTCGATACCCGCAAGCCGCGACTGGCTTTGTCATCAATCAGCCTGCCGACCCGGCTCTTCATTTCCCGCGCCGCCTTGTTGGTAAAAGTCACCGCCGCGATATACCGCGCCGGCGTGCCCTGTTGAACCAGATAAGCGATCTTCTCGGTAATCACCCGCGTCTTGCCGCTACCGGCACCGGCCAGCACCAACAAGGGATGATCGATGGTTTTAACGGCAGCGAGTTGTTGGGGGTTGAGTTTGGGGGACACGAAAACAAAGGGGTTATTGACAGGCCGGCCATTATCGCAGGGCTAGCTGAAATTGTGTGAACTTGGTCGAATTGGCGTTGGCTTAATGGGAGCTCGCGGAGCGCATTGTCTTTTTGGAAATCGGAGACATAGCACCGAGAGTCTTGCAGCCTCAATGCAGCGTCAGCGAAATCGAGGACGTCGGCTTACCGACTACCAATTCTAAAGCGCATGATGAGAAAAGACGATGCCTAACATGGCAGTCAAACGGACGGGCAAAAAGCTTCGCTTTGCTCTACGTGGCGCAACAAACAAATGAACATGACACACGTCAATCTTGTTGCCATACTTTTGCTTGGCGCCGTTACGGCCTTGTTCCCTAGGGCAGCGCTGATTAAATCCCCCGCCAGGCTTTGAATCTGGTGTTCAGTAGTTGATCTGGCGACGATCCGAGCAGATTATTCATCTAGCGATCATAGTTAAGCCTTAATTTTGCTTGACCTTCCCATTATGTAAACCTTTAGATTGATGCCTCCGGATGGTCTCCGAGGTAAGGATTTCGCCAAAAATAACTTCCCTGTATTGATACTGTCCCTAACTGGATTTGTAATGGAGAATACAACGACTTGAACCGTGGAAGATGAAAAAGTGACTGGCTACGAACCCGCGATA
>NZ_JAXARY010000025.1:0-73628 GCF_033949435.1 Methylomonas defluvii
TGCGCTGCAGATTTCATTGAAAACATGCGGATCGTTTTCGACGAACATCTACCGCGCTGGAACTATCGGGCTATTCCTCAAACCAACTAATTTCAGGAAGTTATTTTTGGCGGAATCCTAAGCTCTATGAGCCGCCTGTTCACTGCATTGTCGACGGGAATAGGAAAATCGAACTTCATGTAAAGTTCGGTGAGCTCGGGCAACGATGCCGACTGAGCCTTCTCTCGTTGCGCGTCGGAGTCTGGCTTCACCGTTTTGCGGAAGTTCTCAACTATCGTGTTCTGCTTGGCACGGAGCCTGCGTTGCAGCAGGTCCGAAAATTCCTCGACCCGATTCATGACGAACTCTTTGTCGAAGACGCGATCCAGCAGACGAATGATACGTCGCTTTTGAAAGAACCAAACCTGCATTGGTTCGAGTATCGCTCTCACCTTGTCGAATTCGGCTACGAGGTTTTTTATCTCGACGCGCAGAACCGGATTTTCGACGTCTACCTCACGATCAAAGATTTCAAGCTTTAACCCGTCGCATAGCACGATCAAGGCTGCATTCACACTGGGGTGAACCGAGTACTCCAACGCCTGAGAGAAGTCTTCGTAGCCGAATGAGGAGATGCCGATCTGTGGTCGCTTTGCTTCCAACAACCAAAAGTTCTCATCCCACAAATGAACGTGGTAGTCGGACCGGCGCGTTTGTCCCGCAAAGGTTAGTTGGCGCTCGAGACTGGTCGAGAAAGGCGTTCCTTTGTCATACCCCAAGACTCGCAACATCGGATCGATGATGTAAGAGCGCACCTCGGCTTCGTTAAACTTCGAGACATCGTAGTTTTGTATGTGTCGCAACGTATCGACTTTTTCGGGTGTAAGCGGCTCCGATTGTTTCGACACTAGTAGCATGTCGACGTCGAGCGAACCGGACAAAAGCGGGTTCATGATGGTTTTCTCCGATGCGTGTGGTCTGACTACCGGGTTTAAATGTTCTGCATGTTAGCCGTGACTCCTACAAATTGCGAAACGCAATCGGCGGCTGCTACCTGAGCTCATGCATCCCGCTGCTAGCTCACTCGTGTTTCGCAAACAAGAAGCAAGTAGCCTCGATGGAATCGAGGATTCGAAGGCTAACACCCTTACACTTTGACGATGTTATTGATCCGGCCCTTAAATGTTTTAACCGTTCGTGCTTAGCTTGTAGAAGCACAAGCAGCCTTTCGACAAACTCAAGGCGTACGGATATTAAAAGTTCATGAGGCCGGATCAATAGTCTGATGACGAATGGCAGACACCCTCGATTCCGCTAACGCTGCATCGAGGCTACGCAAGACCTACCCTGGTCGTGCAATCATACCGCTATCAATCGGCTTCCATTCCACTACGGTCACTAAAGCCGAAGGGCCGTAGGATGCCGTAAACAGCATGCACCGCATCGTTCGCGATTGGTGCGGTTTGTAAACTCACCACACCCTTGTATCTTAACTCCCGTCATGGTTAGCTACTGTGGCACTGAGATAGGAGTAGCTTGCCCGCACCCTTAAGGCTTAACCTTGTGACGTAGATCAAGCCTTCTGTCTACGGCTGCTTTTGGCTGGACATTAATGATAAGAACATGGCTGAGCTAATAACGCCCGGCATTGGGAGCGGCAAAACCGGCGATGTTAACGAGCGGCTTCTAGCAGTCCACGAGTGGGCTAGTTCTTACTCAATGTTCCCTGCAGATATTGATTGATTTGTTCCAGGTCCTGCTCATTCAGGCTGCCGGCCGCTTCCTTGAGTTTGATGCCGTTAATCAGATAGTCGTAGCGGCTTCTGGCGTAATCGCTCTTGGCTTTATATAAATTACGTTGCTCAGTGAGTACGTCCACCATGGTGCGGGTGCCCACTTCAAAACCGGCTTCGGCAGCTTCCACGGCCATTTCGGCGGATTTGCTGGTGGCGTCTAGTGCTTTGACCCGGCTGATGCTGGACACCACGCCGCGAAATGCGTCTTTAACGCCCCGATTGATGCTGCGTTTTATTTTGGTCAAATCTTCCTTGGCGGCTTCGTACTCGTAGGCCGCTTGGCGGCTGCGGGAAGAGGTGCCGCCGCCTTCGTATAAAGGCAGATTGAGTTGCAATCCAAAACTTTCATTGTCGCCGCGCAAGCCGTAGCGGTTGCCAGTGTCCATTTCGCTGTATTGGGCGACGATGTCGAGGGTGGGCAGATGTTTGGATTGTTGTAATTCGATGTTTTTGCGGACGTATTCGGCTTGATTAATTTGGGCGACGATAGAGAAATTATTGTTCTCCGCCGTATTCGACCAGGACGCCAAGTCCTCGGGTGCGGGCGGGCTGAGCGGGATTTGCGCCTGCAAACTGTTCAGTTCGGCGGCATTCTCGCCTATGATTTCCCGCAAGGCTTCCTTGCTGTTATCCAAAAGGTTTTGTGCTTCGATCTCGCTGGCCAAGGCCCTATCATAACCGGCTTGGGCTTCATAGACATCGGTGATGGCGATGATGCCGACGTCGAAACGCTGCTTGGCCTGTTCCAATTGTTTTTCAATGGCTTTCTTTTCCGAGTTGGCGAATTCCAGATTATCTTGCGCGGCCAATATATTGAAGTACGCTTCGGCGGTTCTGCGGATCAGGCTTTGTTGTTTGGCCTGGAATTGCGCTTCCGCCTGAGCAATTTTGTTATCGGCTTGATCGAGCTGCACCCAATGGTCCCAATGAAACACCGGTTGTTTCAAATTAATACCCAATTTGCTGTCCCAGTAATGCTGCAATGTGGTTCCCAAAAAGCTGGTACTTTCCAGACGATTGCGGCTGCTGTTGGCGCTAAAGGTAAGATTGGGCAACATCTGCGCGATGCTTTGCGACTTGATCTCGGCGGTAGCAAGCTTATTGATATCCGAGCTTTTAAATTCCGGATCATTAGCTTTCGCCAACTGATAGGTTTCCAGCAAGTCCTGGCTAAAAGCCGGTTTTACCGGTATCAATGCTACCAAAAAGGTGCATAACAGTCTTATCATTGCTATATCTCGTGCTGAGAGTTGGGAATAAACTTACATTATCGCCTAAAATAAAGACCTTACAGTGCTTATTTAATTTTGCCATAAGGTTAGGCACACATCATCCGTTCGTCAAAGTAAAACCTTAAGGAACTGATCATCCTAACCTATACGGAGTAGAAAATAGCAACTGCAGGTTAAAGAAAGATCGCGCACTTCACTTTTAAATTCGCCATGTTTCCAAAGAAACTGCATCGGGAAAATAAGTATGCAGATAACAAAGTTCATTACAAAAAATGTGATAAACCTTTTGAATAAATATGATTAAATAATTTTAATTTAAAACAAATTATCTTATTTTTGATGTTCAGGACGAAGCAAATCGTTCACTGTTTTTACCGGATTAAATGTTTCGATAGGAACTTCAACAAAAATTGTATTCCAATCGCTCATGGCTCCATTCCAAAGTCCGGGCAACTCTAAAGCTTTCAATTCTTTACCGCCCTTCGATTTCGATGAAATAAATCCGGTTTGGTTGTCGACATAATGTAAAAGATTAAATTTTTCGCCTTTATAGTTTTTCACTCCACAGACCAAATCAACAGGATTAAAATGTGTTGAATTCATCATTTTAGCTTTTTCAATCGGATTTGATAAATCAATTTGCGAACTTTCGAGAATTTGAGTAGATACGGTTCCGTCTGCATTTACAGTAAGAAAAGGGCCGCCACCAGGCTCTCCGGTATTTTTAACCATGCCACAAACCCTAATCGGACGATTTAGTTTTGACTTCAGATACTGTTTTAATTTACTTTCATTCAATTTGTTAATTTCAGGGTGGATATTATTAAGTTCCTTTTCGCAAAACAGGGAAATTTCATGTAAGCTTGAAATAGAAATATTCTCTTTCTCCAATAATTGAAGATTTTCAAACGCTTTTTGTTGAAGTTTAATCAATAAACCTGCAATAGCTTTCTTATATTTAACTGTTTGGCTTTTGAGCGAATCAGGAACCACATTATCAATATTCTTAATAAAAATCACATCTGCATTCAAATCGTTAAGATTTTCAATAAGAGCGCCATGTCCTCCGGGACGAAAAACTAATTTTCCATTTTCGCGAAATGGTTGATTTTGTTCGTCGACAGCTATAGTGTCAGTCGATGGCTTTTGTTCTGAGAAACTGATGTTGAATTTTTTACCCAGTACATTTTCGTATTCAGGAAGCGTATCATTTACATGTTTTTCAAACAGTTGACGGTGTTCAGTTGAAACTGTGAAATGAATATTTACTTCATTCGATGCATTAGAAGCATACAATCCACCTTCCACCAAATGCTCCTGTAGCGAAGTACGTTTTTCGTTGTTATATGTGTGAAATAAAAGTAAGCCTTTAGGCAAAGCACCATAATTCAAGCCATTACTGTTTAATAAATTAGACACTATAGCTTTCGTCTCTCTATTTTCAATCAAATCATCAATGGTTTTATTATTATTTTTCAAACAACATTCGTTCAAAGCATCGTAAAAAGCGAAGTTTTTAATTTCAGTAATAAATTTAATTTCAGCAGGTTTTTTCGGTTCGGCATAATCGGCATCCAAAAACTCATATAAATCTTTAAACATACGACTGGCCGCACCCGATGCAGGAACAAATTTGAGTATTGAAGCATCGGTTTTTAAATAAGCATCCCATATTTCCAACAACTCATTAATTTGTGCATCCGAAGCAATGGTAATACCCTGCTCTGGTGATGCAGCATTAATAATTTTCAAAAACGGGAAACCCGTTTCAAAACTTTTAAGCTGATAAACAATTTGTGATTCTGAAATACATTTTTCGCTAATTTGCTGTAAATCGTTATTTGATAGCATCATATTGTAATTTTGATGTTGAAAATTTTGTAATATTTATCTGCACAGTTAATTATAGGACAAAAGTACAGCTACATTTGGGTGCCTCGAACAAATCATCAGATGAGAAAATAGCGGCAAGCCAATGCTGCAGATAACCGCCGTGATCAAAGAAATCCTCTTTGCCGCCGAAGCAGGGCATTGATCTGCCCATAGTGGGGATTGTGGTTGTGGTGTCCGACTCCGTAGCCTTTACCAAAATCGTCCCCACGTTATAAACACTGATACCCGATTGATTCCCGTATGAGTTACCGTTCGGCATAACTCTTTATTATAATCATATGGTAACAATGCATCAGCTTTGGAACTAAACAAAATGAAGTGGCGCCGTCTAACATCACTGTTGTTGGTCGTTATATTCTGACCCCGGCGATTTTTGGAAAAATCGAAAATACCGGCCGTTGCGCAGGCGGCGAAATTCAATTGACCGATGCGATTGCCGCGTTGATGAAAGACGAGCAAGTGCTGTCTTACGAATTTGCAGGTAATCGCTACGATTGCGGATCAAAATTCGGTTTCTTGTTGGCTAATGTTGAATACGGTTTGCTGCACCCGGAAATTAAATCAAAATTTGCCGCGTACATGCAGCAGCGCGTTAGCAAAATTTAGTTCGCCGGCAACAACGGAATGGCGATTACCCGCCATTCCGTTGTTGCCGGCGATTGACGATTTCGTAAATCAATAGTGCGCACATAATCAGTGCGGTGCCGGCCATGGTTTTTATCGTCAACGGTTCCTGGTTGACGCTATAACCCAGCACCAAGGACATTACCGGTGTCATCAGATTCATCATCGCCACATTGGTGGCTTGCATGTTGGCCAACACAAAATAATACAATGCAAAACCCAGGGTGGTGGCAATCACGCCAAGATAAGCAATGGAATACAGGGTTTGCTGTGGAATATTTTCCGGCAATAAGCCGCCATCCGACCAATACCAGGTGCCGAAATACAAGGGCACCGCGATTAACAATCCACCTGTAACCAATTGTAAAGCCGGTAGACGTGCGTCAATCTGCTTGACCCACACCGCGCTGGCCGCGTGGATGAAGGTAGCCACCAGCACGCCGATCAGGCCTTGCAGAGCGAGTTCATCCAATTCCAGCGCTGAGCTGAACATGACCACCAGCCCGCCCATACCCAAACTATAAGCGAATAATTTACCCCAACCCAGGCTGCGTTCCTGCAAATATGCCGCCGCCATAAAAGCGGTCATGAACGGGCTTAATCCGAAAATTACCGAGATCCAGCCGGATGGCACGAATTGCGCGGACCAATAGGTGATCAACATGCTGCCGTAAAGCTGTATCGCCACTGCCAGATAAGTGATCAAAGCAGGGCGGTTGAGAGGCAAACGCCGGCGCAAAAGCAACAATAACAGCAGTAGGCAAGCCAGTCCGGTGCTCATTCTTGCCATCGCCCCGAAGACGAAGCTGACGCCGATGCTGCTCCATTTGATTGCCAGCGGTGTGGTAGTCCAGACCAGAATGACACCGAAATAGGCTAAAGCCAGCCGTGTTTTCACCTTAAGGCAATTTCAGACGGTTGGCGATCAATTGCTCAACGACCGAAGGATCGGCCAAGGTTGAGGTATCACCAAGATCGTGAAATTCATTGGCGGCGATTTTGCGCAAGATGCGGCGCATGATTTTGCCGGAACGGGTCTTGGGTAGACCGGGTGCCCATTGAATCAGATCGGGTAGGGCGATAGCGCTGATTTCCTCGCGTACCAAGTCTTTCAACTCGCCTTTCAGGCTGCTGTTGCCCTCGATACCCACGTTTAAAGTCACATACGCATAAATGCCCTGGCCTTTGATCGGATGCGGGAAGCCGACCACCGCAGCCTCGGCTACCAAGTCGTGTAATACTAACGCGCTTTCGATCTCTGCTGTGCCCAAGCGGTGGCCGCAGACGTTCAGCACGTCATCGATGCGGCCGGTAATCCAGTAATAGCCGTCTTTGTCGCGGCGGGCACCGTCACCGGCGAAATAATAGCCGGGGAACTTGGCGAAATAAGTGTCGATAAAGCGCGCATGGTCGCCATAAACGGTGCGTGCTTGCCCAGGCCAAGGACGGGTCAACACCAGTACGCCTTCCGCTTCGCCTTGCAGGATATTGCCATCCGGATCGAGTATCGCCGGCTTTACGCCGAAAAACGGCAATGTGGCTGAGCCGGGTTTTAACGGTATCGCGCCCGGTAAGGGGGTGATGAGAATGCCGCCAGTTTCGGTTTGCCACCACGTGTCTACGATCGGGCAACGTGTACTACCAACTACCTGGTAATACCATTCCCAGGCTTCCGGATTGATTGGTTCGCCAACGCTGCCAAGTATACGTAATGAGCTGCGGTTGGTGCGGGTGACAAAATCGTCGCCCTGGGCCATCAACGCTCTGATTGCGGTTGGCGCGGTGTAAAAAATATTAACCTGATGTTTGTCGATCACTTGCCAGAAGCGGTCCGGGTGCGGGTAGGTCGGTACGCCCTCAAACATCAAGCTGGTGGCGCCATTGCATAATGGGCCGTATAACACGTAAGAATGGCCGGTGATCCAGCCTATGTCGGCCGTGCACCAATAAATCTCGCCTTCCTGATAATCGAACACGTATTTATGGGTCATGGCCGCATACAGCAAATAACCGCCGGTGCTGTGCAGCACTCCCTTCGGTTGGCCGGTAGAACCGGAGGTATACAAGATGAACAAAGGATCTTCGGCGTCCATCATCACCGGTTCGCAATCGGTCGATGCGGATTGCATCGCTTCGCGATAATCAATGTCGCGGCCTGTGGTCCAGGGGATGTCATGGCCGGTATGCTTGATCACTATCACGGTATGCAAGTTGGGGCATTGCTTGGCGGCTTTATCGACATTCAATTTAGAATGCACAATTTTGCCGCCGCGAAAGCTCTCGTCGGCGCAGATCAAGACCCGGCAATCGGCGTCGATGACGCGATCACGTAAGGCATCGGCCGAAAAGCCGCCGAAGACGATGGAATGCACCGCGCCGATGCGCGCGCAGGCTAAAATAACTACCGCCGCTTCCGCGATCATCGGCAGATAGATACAGACTCTGTCGCCCTTTTGTACGCCATGGGCTTTCAGGACGTTGGCGAATTGGCAAACTTGGGTGTGTAATTCTCGGTAGGTCAGTTGACGATCATGCGCCGGGTCGTCGCCTTCCCAAATGATCGCTACCTGGTCGCCGCGTTTTTCCAGGTGTCGGTCCAGGCAGTTGACGGTGACATTGAGTTTGCCGCCTAGAAACCACTGTATTTCGCCCTTGGGGTAGTCGTATTGCAGTACCTGCTGCCAAGGCTGATGCCAGTCCAAAAATGCGGCGGCCTGTTCAGCCCAAAAAGTTTCCGGTTCGTTTATCGACTGCTGATATAGACGCTGGTACTCGGCACTGTCGATATGCGCGTTGGCGGCAATCTGCGGATTAACCGGATAAATTTTTTGGTCTGACATAACGTAACCTCCTTCTTTGAACGTTATTAACTGTGTTGTAAGGCAGAAACGGCTTGGGTGCTCGTCAAACGCTCGGCTTGCCAGTGTTCGATGGCCCATTCCAGGATACTGTCGATTGCGGCCAGCCGCAAATCGGGTGGTGGATTTTGCTTGAGTAAGGTTAGCAGCAGAAACAAGGTTGGTCCGGCTTGATTGGGATTGACGGCTTGCGCTCGGGTCTGCTTACTCAGCTTATGGCCTTCTTGGTCGACAATCAGCGGAATATGCATGTATTGCGGCGTCGGGTAACCCAGCAAATGCTGTAAATACAGCTGTTTAGGGGTGGAACCCAATAAATCGTAACCTCTCACCACCCGATTGACCTTTTGCCGTTGGTCGTCAACAACACAAGCTAATTGGTAAGCAATGATGCCATCCTTGCGTTTGACGATAAAGTCGCCATGCTTGCTGGCCAGATTTTGGCTGATTTCCCCCTGCAAGTCATCAACAAAGCGCGTCGAAATATCCGCCGTTTTTACTCGTAGTGCGTGTGGCGCATCAGTCGATTGCGGGTTGGTGCGGCAGTGGCCCGGATAAATCAAAGGCGAATTTGCCAATAAGCTGCGGCTACAGGTGCAAGGGTAAAGCGCCTGCTGCATTTGCAATTCGACAATGGCCTGCTCGTATTGCTCAAGATGATGGCTTTGATAATCCACTTCGCTGTCCCAATACAAGCCGAAGCTTTGCAGGCAATTCAGAATCGCGTCGCTGGCTCCCGGCATATTGCGCGGCGTATCGAGATCGTCGATGCGTAACATCCATAGCCCTTTATGCTGACGGGCATCCAGATAGCTGGCAAGTGCGGTGTATAGAGAACCGAGGTGAAGTGGGCCGGTAGGCGAGGGCGCAAACCGGCCGATATAAGATGTTGCTGTGGGCAGAGTTAACCCAATTGTTTTTCCCTGATTTCATCGAGCGTTTTGCAATCGATGCACAGGGTAGCTGTTGGACGGGCTTCCAGACGTCGAATACCAATCTCGATACCGCAGGTTTCGCAATAGCCGTAGTTTCCGGACTCAATTTCCTTAAGGGATTCGTCGATCTTCTTGATCAGCTTACGTTCGCGGTCGCGGGTGCGCAGCTCAAGGCTGAACTCTGATTCCTGCGTAGCCCGGTCGTTGGGATCCGGAAAGTTGGCCGCTTCGTCCTGCATGTGGTGGACGGTGCGATCCACTTCCATCATTAATTCGGACTTCCATTTATTTAAGATGGCGGAAAAATGGCTCAACTGCGCCTCGTTCATGTACTCTTCGCCTTCTTTTTCCTCATAAGGCTTAAAAGTAAATTCCGATGCGGCAGGGTTAGTATTGTTCATCCAATGACTCCTGGCGGTCTATAAAAAAATCGGGGCTTTTTAACAGAATAGCCGGGGCCAAGCAAGAAGTTTGTTATTATGAAGGCGCTTTCTACTAACGGAATTTGGACATGAAACACCACGTCGCCGAGCGAATGCGCGGCATCAGCTCATTTTATGTGATGGAATTATTACAGCGCGCCAAGCAGCTGGAACAAGAAGGCCGGGATATTATTCACATGGAAATCGGCGAGCCGGATTTCGAAACCCCGCCGGCGATATTAGCGGCTGGAAATGCGTTCATGCAGGGTAGGGAAGTCAAATACACCGCCGCGGCCGGATTGCCGGAATTGCGCCAAAGCATTGCCGATTATTACCAAGCAGAATACGGGGTAAAACTGGACCCCAAACGGGTTTTCATTACCCCCGGTGCGTCCGGCGCGTTTTTGCTGGCGTTTGGGATTAGTTTGAATCCGGGCGAGCAAATCTTGATGGCCGATCCGTGTTATCCCTGTAACGATAATTTCGTGCAATTGTTCGACGGTAAGACTCAGTTCGTGAATGTTGGCGCCGAAACAGCTTATCAACTCAATGCCGAATTGATTCGACAGCACTGGCAGCCAGCCAGCAAAGGCGTATTAGTCGCTTCGCCGTCCAATCCGACCGGTACCATCATCGGTAACGATGCGCTACGCGCTGCTATTCAGCAGACGCATGCTTTAGGGGGCTGTTTTTACTCGGACGAGATTTACCACGGCTTGGTTTACGGCGAAACCGTCAGCAGCGCTTTGGCGTTCAGCGATGACGTATTTATCATCAACAGCTTTTCCAAGTTCTTTGGTATGACCGGCTGGCGTATCGGTTGGTTGATCGTGCCGGAAGATTTTATCGATGCGGTGGAAAAACTGGCGCAAAACATTTTTATCTCCACACCTACCCATTCACAATACGCGGCTTTGGCCTGTTTCAGCGCTGAAAATATGGCGGAATTGCATCGCCGCCGTGACGAGTTTGAGAAACGCCGGGATTTTCTTTACGACAACCTGTTACGGCTGGGTTTTAAAATTGCCTGCAAACCACAAGGGGCCTTTTATATTTACGCAGATTGCAGTGCGTTTACCGACGATAGTTTTGAGTTTGCCAAGCAGCTGCTCGAACAGGAAGGGGTGGCGGTAACGCCAGGCAAAGACTTTGGCCAGTATTTGGCTCACAAGCACATTCGATTTGCATATACCGCCTCAATCGATAGAATGGCCGCCGCGCTTCAAAGACTGGAAAGATTCATATGCCCATAAACCAATACACGCCAGAGCAGCTAAAACAACATTTGCAAGACGATCCGTCGGTATTTTTACTGGACGTCAGGGAGCCCCACGAATTTGCCTATGCCAAGATAGCCGGTAGCGTGTTAATACCTCTGCAACAAATACCCGCGCGCTTCGACGAAGTGCCGGCTGACCGAGACGTGGTGGTGATTTGTCATCACGGTATGCGTAGCCAGCAAGCCTGCCATTTTTTGCAGCATTCCGGACTGCAAAGATTGTTCAACTTGAAGGGCGGCATCGACGCCTGGTCCGTGATTTGCGATCCGTCTGTTCCTCGTTACTAAACAATTAATAAAGCTATGTTTCTAAAAGAGTACTATGCCATTCAGGATGGCAGTGTCGCCATCAGCGCCGCGCAGGCCAGTATGTTTGCCAAGGAAGTCGCCCATGACTTCAACCCCTTGCACGACGAAGACGCAAAACGTTTTTGCGTGCCGGGCGATTTATTATTCTCGTTAGTGTTGGACAAATACGGCCTTAGCCGAAACATGCACTTCATTTTTTCCGGGATGGTCGGTCATGGCGTGTTGTTGAATTTTCCCGATGACGACGCCGAAAAAATCGATGTGACCGATAACCAAGGCAAGACTTATTTGCAGATCGAGCGCTCCGGCGATGTGATCCGCGATCCGGCTTTAATCGAAGCGTTAATTCGTGACTACGTGGCGTTTTCCGGGCAGAACTTTCCTTATGTGCTGGTACCTTTGTTGGCTAAAGAGCAAGTCATGTTCAATATCGACCGGCCTTTGGTGATCTATGAAAGCATGACCTTGAGCTTAAACCGGATGGACTTTCACGAACCGCGTCTGGAAATGCTGGAACCGAAAATGGAAGTCAACGGCAAGCGTGCCACCGCGTATCTTTATTTCCAAATTAAATGCGGTGACGAAGTGGTTGGTTCCGGATTCAAGAAGCTAGCGGTCAGCGGTTTACGCGAATATGAAGCCGAACCGATGCAAGCCTTTGTAGACGAGTATCTGGCTAGAAAACATGGCTATTTAGGTAATCTTGCGGAAGCCACCGCGTAATCAGATATTCTGCCGTTCGCATGCATGGGCTGGCAATTTGTTTGAGTTTCGAGTTTTCCAACCGGAGCGCACAGAGCACTCCGGCTGTTACCTGGGTGGGGGAATTCAGCTGTTTATAACTCCGCAGAAAATGGCTCTACTGTCACCATTTCTCCAGCATCTATACCCGTACTATCGGCATTCAGCACAATAAAACAGTTGGACTGACTGGCTACTTTTAGTTGATGAGAATCTTGTTGACCGGCAAGACGGACGGCTAATTCTCCTCCAGCCTGCTGGTACAGGATGCCGCGTTGATATTCCTGCCGCCCTGGCGATTTTTTTAACCGGCTGTCGCATCGGACTCGTAAGCGCAATGCTTGTCTGGCAGGTAAGCCGGCAAGCTGTTCCAAACCCGGCTTTACGAATTTCTCGTAAGTGACCAATACGGCAACCGGATTGCCGGGCAAGCCGAAAAACCAGCAGCTTCCGATTTTGCCAAAAGCCAGCGGTTTACCGGGTTTGATTGCCAGTTTCCAGAAGTTAACCTGCCCGCATTTTTCCAACGTTTGTTTAACAAAATCCGCATCGCCAACCGATGCTCCGCCGGTGGAAATGATGACGTCATAGTGCTGGGCTGCGTCCTTGAAAGTTTGTTCGAGTTTCAATGGATCGTCTGCGACGATGCCCAAGTCCGAGACTGTGTGGTTTGGGTCGGATAGCAGTCCGGCTAATAAATAGCGGTTGCTGTCATAGATTTGGCCAACAGCTAGCGGTTCTCCGAGTGCGACCAATTCATCACCAGTCGAAAAATAGCCAATGTTGAGTTTGCGTTTTACGCTGATTTTTTCGATGCCGGCGGCGGCCAATAGACTTAGATCGCGAGCTGTCAGCTTTTTCGGTGCGGCAATTAATTCTTCATGCTGTTTAACGTCACTGCCGGCTGCACGAATATTTTTATACGGCTGCCAGTCGAGGGGAAGTGATACGGTGTCACCATCGATTTCAATTTGTTCTTGAGCAATAACGCTGTCCGCAAATTCCGGGACTACCGCCCCGGTAAAAATTCTGACGCATTGGCTCGGCGTCTGCTGCGCCAAGAACGGCCGTCCGGCCCATGCGATGCCGATTACTTGCAATTTAGCCGCTTGCCCGGCAGCTACATCGCCAGCAGCAAATGCGTAGCCGTCCATGGCCGCCGTGCGTTGAGATGGAATGTCTATAGGAGACACCACGCTCTCGGAAAGTACCCGGCCCAGTGCCTGCGGCAAATCGACATGCTCGCTTTCGTTGACGGTCTCAATCGTTTTGCGGATTTCCAATAGCGCCTGTTCGACGCTCAATAACTCGTGTTTGTTAGGGTAGCAGATGTTAGTCACGTGGGCGCTTCAAAAAGATTTCGATAATGAATTTGGCTACGGCCTCTGCATCGTTTAGATCAAGGCACGGTAAGCCGGGTGGTGTTAAGAGTGGTTGATCGCTTGCTATCGCGATAATCGAGGAGTCTTCAGGGTAAAGCAGCGGCTTGCCTAGGCTTGGTCTGCACAGCTCAATTTTGGGGTAGCTCTCGTGCCTGAATCCTTCCACTAAAATCAAATCCAGGCCTGCATTGGGAAACAAGGCAAGCTGTTCAGTCAGCGAAATATCGCCATCTGCCGACAATTCGCTGATTACCGCACGCCGGTGTCGGGAAACCAGCATAACCGGAGTGGCTCCCGCTTCGCGTAGCCGAAAACTATCTTTGCCGGGTTGATCAATCTCGAAGTCGTGATGACTGTGTTTGATTACACCGATTTGCAGATTATGTGCTTTCAGTATCGGGATAAGTTTTGTCAATAAACTGGTTTTGCCGGTGCCGCTGGCGGCCGCGAAGCCGAGGACTGAAGGGGTGGACATGGACTTCTCTACATTTGTCGAACTGGCCGTATTCTAAGTTATTATGGCGCTCGTCGGTTAAAGCGTTTGGAGTGCGGGTGATACGAATAGTGATATTGTTGGCATTGGTACTGGCAGTTTTAATGCTGCCGGGATTTATGAAGCTACCAGCCGAAATGCGCAGCAAACGACTTAAACAACTGGCCTGGGTTGCGATTGCGCTGATTTTGCTTGTACTGATGCTGAGTGGAAAACTTAGCGGTCTGCTGGCGATATTTGGCGTAATATTCGCGTTTTTAGTGCGCTCGATGCCGCTAATATTAAGGTACGCGCCTCAGCTTCATAGCATTTGGTTGCGGTTCAAAGCCGGCAATCCGCAATATGGTAAGCCTGGTCCTGGGCCATCTCGACAAGCGGGTATGACAACAACTGAAGCTTTTGAGGTTTTGGGGCTTAATCCCGGCGCCACGGAAGAAGAAATTATTCAGGCCCACCGTAAACTCATTTCGCGCTTTCATCCTGATCGAGGCGGTTCAGATTATTTGGCGGCCCAAATTAATCAAGCCAAAAAAACATTGTTAGGTCGTTGAGAAGCACGATCAGAAAAAGCTCCTTTCAGAATTGTATGTTCTTGCAGTTCTTTTAAATATATGTGATACGCATCACTTTCTTATTTTCATAATTTAGAAGTGGTTCGAATTTTAGTTTGATCTTGCTGATTTTAGTCGCAAAAATGACCTGGGAGGTCGCTGTGAATAAAAATCAAAAAAGAGATGTGGACCACAAAAATATCAGTAAATTCAATTTATAAGATAAATCTTTTAAAGTTATACTGGCACTCGCCGTTAAGGTTAATGCCCTCGATTAGATCGGATCGGAAATACACGAAGAGGCATGATGTCGTTAAGATTGGCCTATTGACTTAATTGGTTTTGGCAGTGAGCAATATCGGTTCCGTTGTTGGGTTTCAATCTTATCTGCATTTAAATAGTTTTAAGGGATTAATAGTTATCTGGCGAGACACGTACCAATAAAAATAAACGATTCAGCAAGCCAAAATACCTGGGAGATTAATCATGATGGAAGAAACGATAGATGTAATTAAAGATATGGATATTCCAGATTTCATTTCTTTTGATGATGTCGATGAAGAAGTTGTCGAAATCGATCCGAACGAAACCTTTAAGCTGGCCGAAATAGAAAGTAACGAATCGCAAAATGAGAGTACTTTCGATGCCACCCGAGCGTATCTTAATGAACTCAGTAAATCCCAACTGTTAACTGCGGATGAAGAAAAAATCTACGGCAGACGAACTCAACAGGGCGATCCACAAGCCCGAAAAATTATGATCGAAAGCAATTTACGTCTGGTTGTGAAAATTTCCAGGCGTTATTTAAATCGCGGGCTCCCTTTACTCGATTTAATCGAAGAAGGTAATTTGGGGCTGATCCGCGCAGTGGAAAAGTTTGATCCTGATCGTGGCTTCAGATTTTCAACCTACGCAACCTGGTGGATCAGGCAGACCATAGAGCGTGCAATCATGAATCAGACTAGAACTATTCGCCTGCCGATTCATATTGTTAAAGAAATGAACATTTATTTGAAAGCGCAGCGGAATTTAGCGCAACAGCTTGATCACGAGCCGACTGTCGACGAGATTGCGCGGCATCTTGATAAACCGGCTAAAACCGTCAGTAAAATGCTGAAACTCAACGAGCGCGTCACATCTGTTGATGTGTCATTCGGTAAGGATTTTGACAAACCCCTACTTGAGACAATTTCCGAAGAAGAAAGCCGTAATCCTGCTGAAATCTTGCAAGACGACTTTATCCAAAATAACGTCACCTACTGGGTCTATCAGCTTGCCGAAAAACAGCGCGAAGTAATATGCCGCAGATATGGTCTTTGCGGCTTCGAAAACGCAACTCTGGAACAGGTGGCGCTAGAATTGGGTGTCACTCGGGAAAGAGTCAGGCAGATACAAATGGACGGTTTGAAGCGTCTCAAAGAAATTCTTGAAAGTAGTGGCTATTCGTTCGAATCGATTTTTAGCTAATACTAAAATTTAACAGGCGGCAAACCAGAGTAGTGCGACTTTGTCAGATCTGGTTTGGGTGCCTTCTGTAGGTACTTATAATCGATACACCGGCAAGCCGTTAATCCTGTCGTCGATTAGTTGGATCAGTTCGTTGTATGCAGAACTTCCTACCGAATGAAACTTGCCAACAAATGTCGCTTCGTCCATATGTTCCGGTAAGTCCTGTAATTCCGGGATAATAGACGAATAATCTTTAGTGCTAGACATTATTCTTTGTAATGCCCTCGCTTTCTCGGTTGATGCCACGGCTATTTGACCGAATCTAGTCCCGGCTCGATCCGCGGTCAGATCAATGAAGCTGAAGCCGCTACCTTTTTGCGCATCTCCCAGTTCTTTATCTATGCCTATTTGCTCGCCGAGTAATGAGGAATCAAGAATTGCCAATAATGCCGAAGCAATAAAATGCTGAGGTATATCCACTCGCTTATAAGCAAATACAGGATATTCCTTGCTGTAAACCAAGCCAAGCGGCAGATAGCGGCGTAAGTCCTGTTTATAGATATAGCTGCCGACAGCAATGATGATCGCGCGATTTTCCTGAACGGCGTCCTCCGTCGGCGTTTGTTGATACGCCGTCAAAAATAAGGGTTGCAATAAATCGGTAATAGATAAGCGCCAGCTAGGATCATGTTGGCTGACGATTTCGTTGATTTGCTGTTGATAGCGATGCAGGTTTGGGTAATCCCGATGTTTTTGGATAGCCAATTGCTTTGCCGCATCTACGATGGACCCAAGATAACTAATTTCCAAAGCTTGCGGGCTAATGCGGACTTTCTTGACGTATCGGCTCAACAATTGCCAATGCTGCTCTAGCGGCGTGTTATGCACGATAGCGGGAATCAGGAGATTTGCAGCGGGATCGGGAATGGAAATTTCACCAATTTTCAAAGACTTGATAAAAATGGCGTCATCTACCTGTCGTAGATTAAAACTAAAGTCCAAATATCTGCCCCAGGGGCTTTTAGGCACAAATATCGCTATCTGAATCATCAATCTGTCATCTACAATCTGAATTTGCGTCGTATTTTCCGCAAAATGGTTTAATAGATAACTCACCGCAATATTCAAGTCCTTCTGGTCCAAACTAACGGTTTTAATTTGGCCTCTTTCCTCCGGTGCGACATGCAATAACTGCTTCGCGCGCTGTATGTCTTCGCGGTTCAAACCCTGATGGATTTTTAACAACGGCGTATCGTCGATTGCGAAAAACAGTAAGCCTACGAACAGTATTGCCAGTGAAAGGAGGATATACAGCAGGAATTTCAGCATTGATCAAAGATCAGATTAAAGCGAGCCTCCTTGAGGTAATACATTTCTTGTTTGAGATCAGCATGCGTCAGAGGCGCTTGTTCCAGCCAATTTTTCGGAAAATCGATTTTTATATCGTGGCGATTAATCGTGATGCTAAAGTCCGGGCGTTTGCTATTACGGTTGCGGTGCAGCAAAGCGGCCAGCCGAAACACCACTGCCATGATCGGCGCATGTTGGCGCCAAGGAAACGGCAAATCCTCAAAGCGACTTAAATTAAGTTTCTTGCGGTGGCTGCGCACCAACTTAGACAGCAACAGTTGATCTTGCTTGGAAAACCCCGCCAAATCACCATTTTCGATAATATAGGCGCTGTGTTTGTGATATTGGCTATGGGCAATCTCAAAGCCAATTTCATGGAGTTCCGCCGCCCATTCCAAAAACTGTAAGCTGGCAGGGTTGTCGTTAAAGCAAGGGTGGTCGTCTAATTGCTGAGCGATGTAACGTAAGGTTTCTTTGAGCTGTTGACTGTGTGACGTGTCGGTGTGGTAACGTGCGGCAATGGTCTGGCTAGTCTGCGAACGAACGTCATCGTTGTAAATTCTACCGAGTAAATCCTGCACCAGACCTTCGCGCAATGCGCCATCCGAAACCGTCATTTGCTGAATATTCAAGGTCTTGAACGTGGCATAAACAATAGCGACCGCGCCGATAAACACCGGTCGGCGCTCGATACTCAAGGCTGGAAAGCTGATTTCGTCGATCCGATTCAGTTTTAACAGGTGGGCGACCAACTGTTCCAAGCCTTCATTGGTGATGTCGTTATTGCTCCAGCCCATGGTTTGTAACACATTGCTGACCGCCTTCAGGCTGCCGGAAGCACCAATGGCTTCCTCCCAGTTTTTGGAATTGAACGTGTTTTGAAAGGGTTCGAGATGTTGCTCGGCAAACAGTACCGCTTTACGAAAGGCCTTTTTGGTCAGTTCGCCGTTTTTGAAAAAGTTCTGGCTAACAGTGACGCAGCCCATGTTCAGGCTTTCTTTAGTGTGGGCAATATCATCGCGGCCGATAATGTACTCTGTGCTACTGCCGCCGATATCCATCACAAAACGGTTGTTGGCATTGCTGCCCAGGCTGTGGGCCACGCCTTGGTAAATTAAGCGCGCTTCCTCAATGCCGGAAATGATATGAATCGGATGCCCCAGAGCTTTTTCGGCCTTATTGATGAATTGTTGCGAGTTTCTGGCGATGCGTAGCGTATTGGTGCCTACTATGGAGACGCTGTTGGGTGCAAAATCCCGGATGCGGTGACCGAAGCGTTCCAGGCAGGCCAAGGCGCGTTCTTGCGTGATTTGGTCGAGATTTTTATGCTGATCCAATCCCGCAGCCAGACGAACCATTTCTTTCAAGCGGTCGATGGTTTGCAATTTGCCGTTGTGCAAGCTGCATATAATCATGTGAAAACTGTTGGAACCTAGATCGACGGCAGCAACACTGGTCGGTATTTGATGTGGCAAGAGTCTAATCCTGTTCAGGCTGCTGAGGAGCGGTGAATTCTGATAAAATCCGAAAGCTTTATTGGCGCATATTTAAATAGCGCGTCAATTTCTTTGCCCGGGATTATAACATCAGAGCATGACGGCTTTATCCATCCAAAACCTAAAAAAGACTTACAACAATGGCTTTGCAGCCTTGAAAGGCGTGGATCTCGAGGTCCAGCGTGGCGACTTTTTCGCGTTGTTGGGTCCTAATGGCGCCGGCAAATCGACCTTGATCGGCATCATCAGTTCGCTGGTTAACAAAACCAGCGGATTGGTCAGCATCTTCGGTCACGATTTGGATAAAGACAATGTCGCTGCCAAAACCTGCATCGGCGTGGTACCGCAGGAAGTTAACTTCAATCAATTCGAAACCAGCATGAGCGTGGTGATGAACCAGGCCGGCTATTACGGCATTCCGCGCAAGCAAGCCTTACAGCGCACCGAACAATGTTTGCGGCAAATGGAACTATGGGATAAGCGCGACGTAGTGTCTCGGCGTTTGTCCGGCGGCATGAAGCGGCGGTTAATGATAGCCAGAGCCATGGTGCATTCGCCGCGCTTGTTAATATTGGACGAACCCACCGCCGGCGTGGACATCGAAATCCGCCGCTCGATGTGGGAGATGATGCAGGACGTCAACAAACAGGGCACCACCATCATTTTGACTACCCATTATCTGGAAGAAGCCGAAAGCTTGTGCCGGAATATCGCCATCATCAATAACGGACAAATCATCGAAAAGTCAGCGATGAGCAGTTTGTTGAGTCGCTTGCACACCGATCATTTTGTATTAGATATAGCGCGCCCATTAGTGCAAGCACCGCTAATCGATGGCTGTGAAATTGTGCTGAGTGGCGATACTGTGTTAGACGTCGCTGTGCCGAAAAGTCTCGGTCTAAACCGTTTATTTCAAGCGCTATCTGAGCAACGTATCGAGGTTCTGAGTCTGCGCAACAAGTCCAATCGACTGGAACAATTATTTTTGGATCTGGTGCAATGAACTACTCAGTCGCTTTTTTGACGATTTTGCTCAAAGAAATCCGCCGTTTCACCCGGATTTGGCCGCAAACGCTGCTGCCGCCGGCCATTACCACGGCACTGTATTTCCTGATCTTCGGCAAGCTGATTGGCGACCGCATAGGCCTGGTGCATGGCGTCAGTTATATGGACTACATCGTGCCCGGCATTATTCTGATGTCGGTGATCAGCCATTCGTATTCCAATGTGGTGTCTTCGTTTTATTCTACTAAATTTCAGCGCCATATCGAAGAACTCTTGGTGGCACCGGTACCGAATTATGTGATTTTGGCCGGTTATGTCTGCGGCGGCATCGCGCGCGGGGTGTTGGTTGGCGTGGTGGTGGCAGGTATTTCGATGATGTTTACCCACACCACCATTCTGCATTGGGACATCGCGGCTGCGGTGTTTGTGCTGACGGCAACCTTGTTCGCGCTGGCCGGTTTCATCAACGCGGTGTTTGCCGATAGCTTTGATGATATTTCCATCATTCCCAACTTTGTACTGACACCGTTGAGCTATCTGGGCGGGGTATTCTATTCGATAGCGATGTTGCCGGGGATTTGGCAAAAAATCGCGCAGGCCAATCCGATTTTATACATGATCAACGCCTTTCGTTACGGCATGATAGGGGTCAGTGATGTCGAGATCGAACTGGCTTTTGCGATGACAGGTGGCTTTATCGTGTTTTTAACCGCCCTGAGCTTGCTGTTGTTGCACAAAGGTATCGGTATAAAAAATTAGTAGCTTATTCCAATGGCACCAACATATTGCGCAAGGCGGTAAGATCTTTGATCGCGATAAAGCGGTTCTGCACCACGATCAAATTATCGTCCTGGAATTTTTTCAGCAGGCGGCTCACCGTTTCCAAGGCTAAGCCTAAGTGATTGCCGATTTCTTGGCGGGTGAGTGACAATTTAAATTCAGATGATGAAAATCCGCGCCGTTTCAACCTTTCGGATAAGCTGATCAGAAAATAAGCCAAACGCTCTTCCGCCGGTCGTTTGCTCAATACCAGCTGGTTTTTGTCCTCCAGCATTTTCTCACCGGTATGCCGAAACAATTCGCGCGTCAGGCTGGGCATGTTCTTGAACAAATCTTCCATATTGTCGGCCGGTAGGATGCAAAAACTCATGGTTTCCAACGCAATCGCCGCGCAGCCGTGCTTTTCGGCGGAGAGACCGTCGAAGCCCAGTAGTTCGCCGGGCAACAGAATATTCAATATATGCTCGTTGCCATGGCTATCGTTAGCCACCAACTTGGCGCTACCGGACTTTATTGCCAGAATGCCACGGAAATTGTCGCCTTCACGGTAGATAAAATCGCCGCGTTGCAAGGTTTTACGGGCCTTGACGACTTGGCTGATGTTATTAATTTCGGCTTGCGATAAACCGCGCGGTAAACAAATATTATCCAGACTGCAATTAACGCAACTGACTTGATTTTTAAGCGGCTCAGGGGCTTGAGTTTTCAATGAAAGCATAGTGTTGGGTTTGATAATTTGCCGCTTCTCGACGAAGCGGCGACATAGCAACGGATAACCAGTTAATCTTGTTGGTGATAGGCAACTATCCGTTCTACTTCGGATTTAGAACCTAAAATCAACGGCACTCGTTGGTGAATACTGCTGGGTTTGAGATCTAAAATTCGTTCGCGACCGGTGGAACACAGCCCGCCGGCTTGTTCGATGATAAATGCCATCGGGTTAGCCTCGTACATCAGGCGCAGTTTGCCGGGCTTGGACGGATCGCGAAGATCGTGCGGATACAGGAATACCCCGCCGCGCGTGAGGATGCGATAGACTTCAGCTACCAGCGAAGCCACCCAACGCATATTGAAATCTTTGCCGCGCGGCCCGTCGACGCCGGCGACACATTCGTCAATATAACGCTTCACCGGCGGCTCCCAGAAACGTTGGTTGGACATGTTGATGGCAAACTCGCTGCTGTCCTCGGGAATTTTCATGTTGCAATGGGTCAGAATGAACTCGCCGATATCCTGATCCAGCGTAAAAGCGTTCACACCATTGCCCGTAGTTAGGACCAACATGGTGGAAGGACCGTACAACACAAAACCGGCGCACACTTGTTCGGTGCCTTTGCGCAAAAAATCCTCGGTTTCCGGTTCAACGCCTTCGCGGCAGCGCAGAATCGAGAAAATGGTGCCCACAGTCAGGTTAATATCGATATTCGACGAGCCATCCAGTGGATCAAACAACACCAGATATTTGCCCTTTGGATATTGTTTGGGGATTTTGATCGGATCGTTGATTTCCTCCGATGCCATCCCGCCCAGGGAACCACTCCAATCCAAAGCCTTGACCATGATGTCGTTGGTAATAATATCCAGCTTTTTTTGCACTTCGCCCTGCACGTTTTCGGATTCCGCACTGCCCAATACGCCAATTAAAGCGCCGCAATTGACCCGGTGGGAGATCTGTTTGCACGCAGTCACGATGTTATTCAGCAGCAGCGTGAACGTACCGGAAGCATCCGGCAACCCGCGCTGCTGCTCGATGATGAACTGGGTCAGGGTAACTTGGTGGGACATGCGTTAATTCTCCATAGCGTTGGCTAAAGTAAGAAGTTGTTTCGGCAGCCACGGCAGTCTAGTACCTGGCTTGGTGAGTAAATTGTTTGCCGGTTCGCGGCAGATTTGATTATCCAATTGCTGTATCCCGCCCGGTATCAGACTTTTTCGCTCAACAGACTTTGCGGCGGGAGCGTTTGTGGATGGGTTTGCGAGGGTTTCCCTTGTTGAACATCCATAAATCCGGGTTTTAATCCTTTTTGTTCGAACTGTTGTCTTAAATAGTCCAGACGCGCATTGATTTTGTCCACGGTGCTGGTGGACTCGCTCCAGAAACGGGTGTTAATACTGCCGTCGTAACAGGAGACCTTGCAGTGTATTGTAGCAAGTTCGGGAGGGGTAATGGTAATGCTCACTACCCAGTTCTTTTGGCCGTTCTCACTGTTGGCTTGTTTGTCTTGTTCCACTATCAGCTGCAATGTTTCCGGCTCGGCTTTGTCGAAGAACGGTAACTCCAGCATCCAGACCTGTTTCGGCGAATCGTCCCTGGGCAGCGAATTGAGTTGATCCAATGTCAATTTGGCCAGATTGCCCTGGGCCTTTTGCAAGGTTTCTTTCAGTAGTTCGCTTGCTGTCTGCTGAGCCGCATTTTCATCCTTAGGCACAGCCAGCTCCAAGCCCAACTGCGCAATCAGCTTGCTCAGTTTTAATTTAAAATCGTCTGGCAACACAAATGACGCGGGTTTTGCCTCCGCATCGACCAAATTGCGTTCCATAAACAAGCCGGATTGTGCGATGGCTTGCTTGAGAGTGGCCGGTTCGAACAGCTTGGTTTTGTCCGGAATATGCTGCAATATTTCCCGGGCCAGTTGCTTGAGTAATTGGCCTACGGCTTTATCGCTTTCGGCAGGCTTTATCAGAGGCGCCAGTTGCGCCAGAAATTGTTGCGGCGGCACTTGAACGGGCAACAACTGCTTGAACACCGTCGCGATGTGTTCGTCAATAGAAGGTGCCGGTAACGATGCGCTCAGCACTGGGCGCTCACCGCTCTTGAGAATTTGTAAATCTATGCGGCTACCGACGGTTAGCGTGGACTTAGCCGCCGGATCGCTCCATTGCAGTTGTTTGCTATCCAATACTACTCGGCTTTCGCCGCCAGGTAACGCTGTGCTTTGGGTTTGCTTGGCATCACTCGGCTCCGGCGTCAGTTGCACCGTTAGCGTATGTTTGCCGATATTCAAAATCTGCGCCTGTACATGGTCACCGGGGTTTAATGTCGCCAGTGGATTGCTGGGTAGAGATGCTGTTGCAGGCGCTGGAGTGGTCGGGGAGTGCAGTAGTTTGAGTAGTTGCGCTTCGGGCGCCGCTAAGCTTGACGTATTCGGCGCTTGCGATAGTGGCGGAGCGATAATTTTTAGCTCCGGGGTCGGCAAAAGTTTCACCACTTGCAACTGCAGGGTCTGGCCGGGTGGCAAAGCCAATGCTTGTTGGCTCTGCAAAGTCATGGTTTTATCGGCAACGCTGACAGTCAGTGTGTTCAGCATGACTTGATTGGTAATGATTTTGGCGTCTAACACTTGATTCAATTTAAGCTCGGCAAGCGGCGCGCTCGACTTGTTCAAAGCCATCACAAGTTTCGCATCTAAAGGCAGCTTTATATCCATGACATCCTCACCTCGCCGCAACCGGGATTTACGCATTTTCCGCTGCAATGTTCGCAGTTTGGCTAGAGTACTATAAAAAACTCACCCTTACGATTCGCTGTGGTAAGCATTTTGGCAAACTTTTTCGGCATTCGCCCATAAAAGCCTGATGCCACTGTTCACGTAAACATGGGCGTATCAGGAAATAAGCCATGTGTTAGGACAAAGCCTGTAAATGCGTTTATTTTTAAAGAGCTTGACAAGCCACTTGCGCTCACTCTAGGCTCAGTTGACATTCAACTGGGGGAGTGAGCCATGAAAACGCTGCAATTGGGTTTTATCTTTACGGTTTTTTGGGTTAATGCCGCGCTGGCAGTTAGCGTGACGCAACGCGCCGGTAATAATTTTCGTACCGCAGCCAATAATCAAGAGTTCACGCTGAACAAAACTAACGTGAATACCGAGCAGTTCGGATTGCTGCGTACTTACGACTTCAACGCCAAAGTCGAAACCCAGCCCTTGGTGATCGAAAAGGGTGCAGGCGCCGATGATTTAGTGATTATCACCACCATGAAGAATGACGTCATCGGCATTAACGCCCGCACCAACGAAACCGTTTATAAGGTCAAACTAGGCCCGGAAATCAGCTCGCAAGACATGGATATGTGGAAACACACGCCCACCTGGGGTATTTCCGCCACGCCGATAATCGACCCTGCCACCAACACATTGTTTGTCGCTTCCTGGCAAAAGAAAAACAACGACAACCGGTTCCGTGATTACTGGGTGTATGCCTTAAATCCGCTAAACGGCAGCCAAAAAAGTAAACCGGTACGTATCTTCGGCAAGTCACAGGAAGGCAACGGCTGCTGGTTTAACGATGCCGGCGCGACGTATAAGCAAATTAATCAAACCAAGCAATATGTCTATCCCAAACTACGGGCCGGACTGGCGTTGACAGAGAATAACGGCTTGGTCATGGCATTCGCCGCGAATGGTGAATCGCTGATGGGCGGCCGGAAAAATCCGCATGGTTTCGTGGTAGCTTACGACACCAGAGCCTTGCTCGGGCAAAGCGGCTTTTCCAAACAAGCTGCCATCTTTTGCGCCACGTCATTCAATTCTTGGGGCGCAGGCATTTGGCATGCCGGGGGTGCGCCGGTCACCGAAGACGACATGATTTATGTCGCCACCTCCAACGGCACTTCAAATAACGGCGATGTCGATCTGGCTGAAAGCATGATCAAACTCCGCTTCAAACCCAGCGTCGGTGGTGCGCGGCCCGAACTGGAAAAGGTGGATTTTTACAAAGCGTTTCTGGATGAGCGCGTTCCCGCTGATAAGTGTCTCTGGGGCGACAATAACTCCGAAGTGTCCTGCGGCAGGGCAGAAGCGCATGCCGCCGGCGCCGACTGGGATTTCGGTGCGGCCGGGCCGATGCTGGTGCCGGGTTCCCGGCTGCTGTTGCAAGGCACCAAAGACGGCATCATTTATTCCTTGGATAAACTGAATTTGGGCCGGAACGACCGCTTCAATCAATTAATGTCCAAACCACCATTAGTGGCAACCTACTTCGCGGGCGGCGTTCAGGAAAACTGGGACCGGGCGCAGCATCTGAATCGCAGCTTACCGTGTCCGGCATCCGGACATAGCGATCACGGCTGGTTCGTGCCATGCGGCGATCCGGAAAACAACAAAATGCATCACATCCACTCGCTGGCCTTGGCGCAACGCGATCAGAGCGGCGGCATTGTCTATGTATGGGGGGAAAACTCCCGCTTGAAGTCCTACAATTTTTCTACTGTAGACGGCAATTTGCCAAGCTTCCGTGCGGAAGCAGAGGAGATGGCCTCGGTGGGCGTTGAATCGCCTGGCGGTATGCCCGGCGGCTTGTTGATGGTATCCGGCAAACCGTCCACAACTAATAATTTTGCGCACGCCATCGATTTCGATTCGGCCGTCGTTTGGGCGGTATTTTCCAAATTCGGCGATGCCAATAAGGAGTTCGCTGAAGGTCAGCTGATTGCTTACGATGCCACCATAATAGAGCCGGGTAATAAGTTGAAACGCCTATTTCGCACGGGTGACGACAATAGCGGCGGCTTAGGCAAGATGTCGCGGATGATTCCGCCAGTGGTTGCCAATGGCCGGGTGTATGTGATGATTTACCGGGTCGGTACCTCAGACTGCACCGTGCCGGACAATCAATTACCGGTTTGCAGTCAGTTGAAGGTGTACGGCTTGAAGTAATAATGGAGACGATTTTTTCAGCGACTCAAGCACATTTCGGCATCATCTTCACCAAAATAGGGTGTTTGCAGACGCAGCGGTAAAATTTGGTATTGACGGCATCGCAGATCAAGCTGCGATGCCGGACTATTAACCTGCAGTTATCTGTCGCGGGTATTCCTTTCGGGCTGGGCGCGTCGAAGCCGAGGCTTGTGTATCATTCGACAGGCCCAGTACTCTCGAGGGCCGGGTAATAAATAATGACGTGATGTATAGCTGCCGCGACCGCTCTGCAAGTCGTCACTTGTTGAACAACTCCGCCATTGATATGACGTTCTTGGCCATTTCGCCGATGGCGATGTTGCGATCCATCGCCAGTTTGCGCAGGGCGTGATAGGCCTGGTCTTCCGTGTAACCTTGCGACTTGATTAAAATCGCCTTGGCGCGATCCACTAGCTTGCGATCTTCCAATTGAGTCTTGGTCTTTTTTAATTCTTCTTTTAAAGCATGTTGTTCTTTGAAACGCGCTATGGCGATATCGATGATGGCCTTGATGCGTTTCGGATCCAGGCCGTCGACGATATAAGCACTGACCCCGGCTTTGATGACCTTGTTGATGGTCTCGGTTTGCTGATCTTCGGCGAAAATGACGACCGGCAGCGAACAGTTATGATTGATGTCAACGATGGTGCGCAAGACGGCCTCGTTAGGGGCGTACAAATTCAAAACCACCACGTCGGGGTTCAGGGTCTGGACAATTTGCATCATGTCCAGTTCTTTAAGTTTCAAGGTTACCACCTCACAGCCGTGCTGGCGCAAGCTGGTTTCCAGCAAGGGTTCGCTGTCGAATTCATCGACGACCAAGACATTAAGCGCTGCCATGTTCAATCCAGGGCGATTTTCAGCAAAGAGCCGTCAGGCATGATTTCGGTGATGTAGTTTTTAGGTTCTTCCAGGTAGTAAATCAAACCCAACAACAGAAAACAGGACAGGCCCAGAATCAAGAAAAATTGCCCGGTGGAGACGAAGGTCAGCAAAATCAAATAAACGATGGCGCCTGCGTTACCGTAAGCGCCGACGATGCCGGCCACTTCGCCGGTGATGGCGCGTTTGATCAAGGGGACGAACGCGAATATCGCGCCTTCCGCCGCTTGCATGAATATAGAGCAAAGCAAGGTAACCGCCACCGTTGCCAGGATAGTCCATTGCGCAGAAATCATCGCCATCAAACAATATCCGCCGGCCAGGCCGGCCACGAATAAATACAGGGACAGTTTGCGGCCAATCTTGTCGCTAAGCCAGCCGCCGGCTGGCCGGGCGATGACGTTGGTTACCACGAAACTGGAGGCCAGAAACCCGGCATCCAACATACTGGTGCCTTGGGTTTCGTTGAATGTCTTAAAGAAAAACATCGGCAGCATCGATAAAACGGCCAGTTTGGAGCCGAAGGTAACCAGATAGGCTATCGCCAGAATGAATACCTGTCGGTATTGATAATGATGGATGCTGGCAATCGGTTGGCTGAGGCGGTCGGCGTTGTTGTTGACCAATTGAAACACGTGGATCAGGAACAGTAGCCAGACGACTGCATGAATAGTCAGATTCCAGCCGTCGGTTAGGACCGGCGTGGCCGGCGTGGACAGTTTCCAGGCTAATAAGGAGATGGTCGCGTACAGGGGCACCAGACTCAGCATGTATAAAAATAAGTCGCGGATGCTGGTGACTTCCATCGCCATGGGTCGGCGGGTTTTCAGGGCGGCAATTTCCGGCGGCAGGTTTTCCACGCTGAAATAATAAATCACCGAATAGATCAAAGCGATGACGCCGGTCAAGGCAATCGCCGAACGCCAGCCGTGTTCCGCGCCGAAATAAAATGCCAGTCCCGGCAGGAAAATCGCCGCAACCGCCGACCCGAAATTGCCCCAGCCGGCATAAATACCTTCTGCGGTGCCGACTTGGCTGGCCGGAAACCAGTCGCCGATGATGCGCACGCCCACCACGAAGCCGGCGCCGATAAAGCCCAGTAAAAACCGCGACCAGGCCAGTTCGGTGAAGTTTTCGGCCATCGCGAACATGAAGCAGGGAATGCTGCAAACGGCCAATAACACGCTGTAACTGATTTTCGCGCCAAATCTATCCACCAGCATACCGGTAATCACCCGAGCAGGAATGGTCAGCGCCACGTTCAGCAATAACAGGATTTCGATTTGGGTTTCGCTGATCCCCAGATCTTGCTGGATCAGTACTAACAAAGACGCATGATTGAACCAAATAACAAAGCTGATGAAAAACGCGATCCAGCTCATGTGCAGCACTTTGGTCTTGCCGCGCATGGATAGTAATTTAAAAGGCGTAAAAGACATGAATGATCCGTGGTTGTCGTTCCTTGGTCTTTTTTAGCAGTTTATATGCCAATGATTCAATAGCGACAAACCCGGCAATTCACGATCAGATAGCCCCATAGTGGTGCAAGTAACCGGTTTTTTTGCCTTATTTGAGTGCGAATTTTGCGAAAAAAATAATGTCTGGCGGCGGGAAGCGGCGTTTTTAAAGGGTTTTTAATGTTGGCATAAATTTTGTTAAAGATTTAGCAAGTCTCGTCGTTAGACTTTACCCCCGTATTAAACCTGGACAAAGGCGTCCTGCTTGAATGAGTCAATCATTCGAACAGGATGCCTTTTTTTTTGGCTGCGAAAAAGGGCGGTAGCGACCAGACAGTAGCTCCTTGAATCGCCTTACCGCCACTAGGCCGTGTAGCGCGTTTGCATAAATTCTGAGTAAACAGAGGCCCCTGATGAATATGAAACAAACCCTGGTTGTTATCGGCAACGGTATGGTAGGCCAGAATTTTCTGGCTGGATTGGTCGCTAGCAATGCGAGAGATCGCTATCGGATTGTCACATTCTGCGAAGAGCCAAGAGCGGCTTACGACAGGGTGCATTTGTCCGAGTATTTTTCCGGGAAAACCGCGGCCGATTTGTCTTTGGTGGAAGACGGCTTCTTTGCCGAGCACGGTATCGAGATTTATTTAGGCGACAAGGCGGCCAGTATCGACCGGGAGCGTAAGCAAGTCACCTCTGCCAAAGGTGTAATAGTCGATTATGACAAACTGGTATTGGCAACCGGCTCTTATCCTTTCGTACCGCCGGTGCCGGGGCATGAAAGACCGCAGTGCCTGGTGTATCGGACCATTGAAGATTTGGAAGCGATGAAAACCGCGGCAGCCAAATCCAAAGTTGGTGTAGTCATCGGCGGCGGTTTGTTGGGTTTGGAAGCGGCCAAGGCTTTGAAAGACTTAGGGCTGGATACGCACGTGGTCGAATTTGCGCCGCGCTTGATGGCGGTACAGCTCGACGAAGGCGGCGGGGCGATGTTGAAGCGCAAGATCGAAGCGCTGGATGTGAAAGTACATTTAAACAAAAACACCACACTGATCGACGACGGCACCGAATGCCTGCATAAAATGAATTTTGCCGATGGCGAAACGCTGGAAACCGACATCGTATTGTTCTCCGCCGGCATCAGACCGCGCGACGACATAGCCCGTGGCTGCGGCTTGGAAGTGGGGCCGCGCGGCGGCATAGTGATCGACAATCAGTGCCGTACCTCCGATGCAGATATTTATGCGATTGGCGAATGCGCACTGTGGAACGGGCAGATTTTCGGTTTGGTCGCACCGGGTTACGCGATGGCGCGTACCGTGGTTGCTGATTTTGCAGGCGAAGCAGGCAGTTTTACCGGTGCCGATATGAGCACAAAACTAAAGCTGATGGGCGTCGATGTGGCTAGCATCGGTGATGCGCACGCCAGGACCCAAGGCGCGATGGTGTATACCTATCAAAACGGTGCCAGTGAAATCTATAAACGCTTGGTGGTTAGTCAGGATCAGAAACGGCTGTTGGGCGCGGTTTTGGTCGGCGATGCGTCCGCTTACAGCACTTTGTTGCAATATTGCTTGAACGGCATCGAGCTGCCTGAGCATCCGGATTCTTTGATTTTGCCGCAACTTGCCGGTGAATCGGCCGGTCTCGGGCCGGATGCCTTACCCGCATCGGCGCAGATTTGCTCCTGTTACGATGTCAGCAAAGGCCAGATTTGCGGCGCAATCGAAGCCGGTTGCACCACGCTCGGCGGCCTGAAAGCCGAGACCAAGGCCGGCACCGGTTGCGGCGGGTGCTCCGCGCTGCTGAAGTCGGTATTGGATTGCGAATTGACCAAGCTGGGCGTGGAAGTCAGTACTGATATTTGCGAGCATTTTCCGCACACTCGCCAGGATTTGTATAACCTGGTGATGGTGGAAGAAATCAAAACCTTCGACGAATTGCTGGACAAACACGGCAAGGGTTTGGGCTGCGAAGTCTGCAAGCAAGCGGTCGGTTCCATCCTGGCTTCACACTGGAACGACTATATTCTGAAAAAAGAACATATCGGTTTGCAGGATACCAACGATATTTTCCTGGCCAATATGCAAAAAGACGGCACTTATTCGGTGGTGCCGCGCGTTGCCGGCGGGGAGATTACCCCGGATATGTTGATCGCAATAGGCCAAGTCGGCAAAAAATATCAGCTTTACACCAAAATCACCGGTGGCCAGCGTGTGGATTTGTTTGGCGCCCGCGTGGAGCAATTACCGGCGATTTGGCAAGAACTGATCGATGCAGGGTTTGAATCCGGCCATGCTTACGGTAAATCCTTGCGTACCGTCAAATCCTGTGTCGGCAGCACCTGGTGCCGGTTCGGTGTCGATGACAGCGTCGGCTTGGCGATAGAGTTGGAAAATCGCTATAAAGGCTTGCGCGCGCCGCATAAAATCAAGTTCGGCGTCTCGGGCTGTACCCGCGAATGCGCGGAAGCGCAAGGCAAGGACATCGGCGTGATTGCTACCGAGAACGGCTGGAATTTATATGTCTGCGGCAACGGTGGCATGAAACCGCGTCATGCCGATTTGTTTGCCACCAATCTGGATAAAGAAACGCTAATCAAATACATCGACCGGGTGTTGATTTTTTATGTCCGCACCGCCAACCGGATGCAAAGGACTTCGGTATGGATGGAAAATATGGAAGGCGGTTTGGACTATTTGAAATCGGTGGTTATCGAGGATCGGCTGGGTATAGGCGCACAATTGGAAGGGCAGATGCAGCACGTTATCGATACCTATCAGTGTGAATGGAAAACCACGCTGGCGGACGAGCAACGCCTGAAGCGCTTCCGGCATTTCGTCAACAGCGATCAAGCCGACGACAACGTGGTGTTTGTCGAGGAACGCGGCCAAGTTAGGCCAGCCAACGCCCAAGAACGTAAACATTTCAAATTGATCGAGGAGGCGGCATAATGAGTACGTGGATAGATGTGTGCGGCATCGACGATTTGCAAGCCGATTCCGGGGTGTGTGCCTTAGTAAAAGGCAAACAAATCGCGATTTTTTACCTGCAACGCCGGCAGGAAGTCTATGCCATCGGTAACTTCGATCCGTTTAGCCACGCCAACGTTCTGTCGCGCGGTATGATAGGCGACATAGGCGGCGAACCGATGGTCGCGTCGCCGATGTATAAACAACATTTCCATCTACGTACAGGTGTGTGCTTTGAAGATGCCGGGGTCAGTGTGCCGGCCTATCAAGTACGCCTGGAAAACGGCAGAGTCGCCGTGATGCCGGCGTCGTCGCCTGCGCAACAAAAATCGCCGTCTTTGGCTGTCTGTGAAATGGAGTAAGGTGTGAACTACCAATATTATATCGCTGATGTCTTTACCGACCAGATTTTCAACGGTGCGCAGATAGCGGTATTACCGAAGGCCGATGGCTTGAATGCCGAGCAAATGGTCAAGATTGCCAAGGAATTGAATCTGTCGGAAACGGTATTTCTGTTTCACAAAGCCGATGACGACAAGCACAGGCGGATGCGCATATTTTCCCCTTTAGGCGAAATCAATTTTGCCGGGCATCCGATTATTGCCGCGGCCTACGTGTTGGCTATGTCCGGCGGTGTGGCGTTAACCGAACCGCTGACTAAACTCGAGTTCGAACAAAATATCGGCGTTATTCAAGTTAATCTGTCCAGTCAGGATGGCCAACCAAGCTTGGTGCAATTTAGCCGTAGCGTCGATTCGATAGTCGACCGTTTTGCGCCCAGCGACGATGAAATTTGCAGTTTCTTAGGCTTGCAGCTCGCGGAGCTGGATCATAAAAAATACTCGCCACGCCTGGTGTCTTGCGGGTTTCCTTATTTAGTAGTGCCGGTTTGGAATGTCGAATCGGTGCGCAAAGCCCGCTTTAATTACGCGGCTTGGGCGCAATCCACGGCACCGCAAACCGCGGCGCAGGAAATCTTGCTGTTTTGCCCGAAATCATCAAGCCCGGAAGCGGACTTCAATGCCCGCTTGCTGGGACCCAATATCGGCATCCACGCCGATCCGCCGGTCGGCAGCGCGATGCCGGCATTTTGTTGTTACCTGTGTTCGTTTGAACACACTCAGAAAGGCACCCACACTTTTGCGGTGGAACGCGGTGATCAAAGCACTCGCCGCAGCTTGATCCACTTGGAAATGGATAATAAAGGCCTGGAGATCTTGACTATTAGGGTCGGTGGCCAAGCCGTGTTGTTTGCCGAGGGAACGATCCGTCTTCCGGATTAAGGTTTATTCGACCAATTCGAGCCTATTTAACCGACGCCTAAACCATAAACCGGTAGCCCAAATTACCAGCAAAATTTCCAGCACAAAGGATCTGTGCAGCAGAAAATTCAGCCACCAATCCTGGTAGACACTGGGCACCTTAATCAAGGCAAAAGGCTTGTTTACGAAGGGGGCTAACCAGTAGATATTGGTCGAAATATAATCCAGCACCATATGCAACATACCGTTGCCGGTAAAAATCAGCGCCAACACCGGCAGCTTCTTGTGCCGGCAATGCTGAAAACATAGGATTGCCAGCGTTAATAACAGCAGCCAAACGCTGGGGAAGTGACTGAAATAACTGTGATGTGGATGAGCGCGGTGGTCGAAACCATAAAAATAAACCATATCCAGATCGGGCGCGATGCTGCCGAGCAAGCCGGCGCGCAGAAAATTTATCCCGCTGACCCCATATTTTGCAAATCGCCTAAACAGCAGCGTCGATACGATATAGCCGGCCGGAAGATGAGCAACAATCATAACTACCTCGATGATGTTGCTCGGAGCGCCTCTGACAGCCAGCACCCCGAGCAATAGGATTTAAATGATCGCCGAGTTATCGGCAGCGGATTGACTCAGTCCATACCAATCCAGGCGCCGCGTGGTAACCATCGCCAGGGCCAACAAGACAAACATCAGTAAAGATCCGAGCATCAGCGCGTTATCCTCTGACTCCAACAAGCCATACAAACTGCCGAACAAGCCGCTCAGTAAGGCGCCGGCGCTAATACCGCGTTTGGCGCTGCGCAAGACTGCACTGAGATAGAAGCCGATCAATATTACGCAGGCAGCACTGGCGATTACATACGCCAGCACAAAGTCCAAATGCTCCGACAAACTCAATAGCAGCAGAAAAAACATCGCCAAAGCCAAACCCACCAAGGCGTATTGCGCCGGATGAATCGCCAGGTTTTTCAGAATTTCGAACAGAAAGATGGCTGCAAAAGTCAGGCAGACGAACAGGAAACCGTATTTACTGGCTCTATCAGACAAGGAATAGACATTGATAGGTTCCATCAAGCGGATGCCAAAGCTGTCGTAACAACTGATAGCCTGGCACTTATTAAGACTTTCGGCGACGTTCGACGCCAGCGCATCGACCGACCATAACGCATGAAAACCGGCCTCGCCGACTTGCTGGGTTTGCGGATCAGGCAGAAATCGGCCGTAAAAGCTGGGGTGTTGCCAGGCTGACGACAGTTCGACGCGGGTTTGCTTGCCGGCCGGAATAAAATCCAGCGATTCGATGCCGCGTATTTTTAGCGTGAAAGCAAACGGTATATTGATAGGGCCAAACTCGACCGGCGGTGCATCCAATGACACGTGCATGCCGTTGGCTTGGTGTATAGGTAATTCAGCACCTTGTTCGAAGGCATACTGCTTGCCGCCCCATTCCATGCCCGGCGCTTCCAATACGCCGCGCATATCCGCCAGCACGACGCTGGCGTAAGGGGTGCCGAAACTGATCTGGCCGTTATGCAGCGGCTTGGGATTGCCGTAAGCACCGGGCAATTTCATGTCGCCTTTGATGCTGACATTCAGTACATAAGAGCGTACTTTGAACAGGCCGCGCTGCTTGGTTTCCGTAGCAAGCTCGCCGGTTATATTCAGGTGCTCGGGAAGAAAATACAGTAGCCGATTATCGACACGTTCGATTTGTTCGCGCTTGGGCTGTCCGTCCTGTTTGGTTTCGATAATCTCGGTCCAGCGCTCGGTGTAAGGTACTATTAACAGCGGACCGAACAATTGCTGGGTGCCGGCGGAACTGGCGGCAATGTCGCTCACCGCCTGTTGTTGGCGTTCGGCGCGTTCGCCCACCAGATTTTTTATCATGCCTATCGGTATCAGCAGCACCAAAGTCAGACCGAACATTATGCAGATCTTTTGCCAGAGTTTTTTTTGCATCGCGTTTATTCCGTGGAGTTAAAAGACGATGAATAGCATGCACCGGCACGGTGAGCGGATGATGGTGGGAATGTGAAGCGAGGGTGAAGTGGGCAGGACTGCCGTGAGGGGTAATGCGAGGGGAAGGGTATGGCTAAGCCTTCAGCCACACCCTAAAAAGCTTAATCGATGGTTTCCACCCAGTGACAGCGTTCCTTGACGATAGGTGCGGTGTGTTCGTTAGCGATGCCTTTGGCGATCAAGGCAATCACCCGGTCGTCCGTATCGTAGCCGATATGGGCATCCATCGGATTCGCCAGTTTACCCAAGCCAAACGCATCATAAACTCTGGCGACGTTAATATTGATATTGGTGACATTCACGCATAATCGCGAATCCAGATATTTATTCACGAAATCGTGCGGGATGGCATAGCTGAGTAAATCGTTGGGGTCGCTAAACGCGATCACCGAAGTTTTCGCCATGATCCGTTCATTGTATTTGGCGCCGTCGGCTTGGCAATAAGTGTCGGCATGATTGGCCACTTCCGGTAGCGCCCGTCCCAATTGCAGCATGGGCAATTGGTTGGACATCATGTAAATAGGTATCTCTTTATTCTTTAAAACATTGGTTAATGCGGTGTAGTAACTGGCCGTTTCGCCGTTACCCAGTTTCGAGGCAATTTGTTGCAAGCCGTCGATAGTGATGCGGCTACCCAAACTGTGGGAGATGAAGGCGTAGCTGTCGTTGTAAAACGGTGTGACGTTCTTGGTGGAGCAGGTTTGCTTGACGTCGTCCGGCAGGTTGTTCCAGTCGCCGTGGATCATCCAGCAGAAGGATTGCGCGAATGCCGACAAAATATCCTCGCGTTTCTCGCCCAGATAAATGATGGGGTCCGGTCCGGTATCGTTCGAGAATTTTTTTAACAAATCGTTGACTTCGGCGCGGCGAAACGACTGCTCTCCGGAGTTATCGTAGGACAATACTTCTTTTTCCTTGGCACTAATCTCCGACCAGGTTAGCTCGTAAAACAGCATTTCCTGGGATTTATTGGCATCCAGATAACGGTGGATACGCAAATTGCCCAGTGGTCGCTCAAGGCCTTTTGCATCGGCCAAGCGGATATTTTTGACATTTTTGCTGGTGACGGTCAGATCAAGTTCCTTGGCCAGCTTTTCCATGAACTGGGTGGAGTAACCCGGCAAGTGGTTGCCGACTCCGTGCACCATCAGCAGCTTCATTTTCCGGTCATGCACTTCCAGTTGCGGTTTGATGCCTTCGAATTTATCGCCTTTGATTTCGCAAATGCGGGTGTCTTCCGCTTCCTGCTTTTCCAGAATGGCTTCGGTAATCCCTTTGCCGAGACTGGCGCAACCGTTTAACAGCACGCTGATCGCCAGTATCAGCAGCTTGATGTCGATTTTTTTCATGGCTTGGCTAGTGTTTATTGCTAGAGAGTGGTGGTCTGGGAGCGCAGCCCCCGCGTTAAGCGAATGGCTGCTGCATGTCATGCGGAGATTTTATGATAAATCCCCGTTGCTCGGGAGGCTTAATCGGGGCGCGAATTGTAAACGCTGGTAAAAATAACGTGTCGGCCGCAGCAACTGCAGCTTGCAGTGCGCGCCAGCTTATTCTTTATCGAGTTTTTTCTTGGCTGCCTCGGCTTGTGCGCCGATTTTTTCGACTGTTTCCCGATATTTGGCCTGAGCCTGATTGGCGTGGTCAGCGATGATGCCGTTATCGGTGTTGGCTTCTTTGATCAAGCATTCGAAATAATCGCGGGATTTTTGTTGCCAGGCGTTGATCGCCGCAATGCTTTTATTGTAGGCATCGATATTGCCGGCATCGATAGTAGGTGACTCGGGCACGGCGCCGCAACCGCTGGGTTGCCAACTGCCGTTGGTCAGGCTACCGGCTTGCGCGGGGTTTGCAAATAGGGTGGGCAGCAAGGCGGCGATTGTTAATGTATGTTTCATCTAGCTAACTCCTTTGGTAAGAAAAAATCCAAGAATACTCAGGGTTAAGAATTACAATTTGCGCAATTCAATCAGGGCCGAATTATTCCGCAACTTGAGTAGATTGCCAACGCTGGCACTGAGCGGTTTAACTCAACATCTGCCGGATATGCTCGATCTCATCTTTAGCCTGGTCGAGAATATTGATACTTAAATCCGCATCCAGATTGCCTTTTGCCAATTTTTTATAAGCAGGCAATTCGTCCAGCTTGGGCATTTGTTTGATGTCTATCTTGCCGATGAAGCTATGCAATTGCGAAATCATGACTATGTCGCTGTAACTGGCGGTTTCGCCGCTGTCGCGGTGCCAGTTTTCAGCGTGGATGATCACGTCTTCAAAGTCGCTGGGAAAATCCCATTTGCGGATAATTTGCACGCCAATCGGGCTGCGCAATTCGCGCACCGCTTCAGCCAAGTCGCCCGGATTAGCCAAAATCTCCGGTTGCCGGTCGGCGTAAGCCAGAATCGGCACCACGCCAATATCGTGAATCAAGCCGGCCAACATGGCCCGGTCCGGATCGAAGCCGGGCGTTTTATGGGCAAATACCGCACTGATCGCCGCCACGTAACTGCTATGCACCCAAAGCTCTTGCATCTTACGGCGAATCACCGGTGATTTGGCGTTGAACACCGCTTTTAACGCGAAGGCGGTAATAATGTCCTGCGCGGCTTTCAAGCCCAAACGGGTCAAGGCTTCCGGACAGCTTTCGATCTTGCGCCGGCCCCGGTATAGCGGGCTATTGGAGATTTTGACCAAGCGCGCAGTAATACTGGGGTCGATTTGCACGACTCGGGCGATTTTATTGCTGTTGGCGTTGGGTTCGTTAATTGCCCGGCGGATTTTTACCGAGACATCCGGGATGGTCGGTAACGCCAAGGAATCGGATTGCATATATTTAAAACAATCCTGATACAGACGATTTTTTGCCAGTTTGGCGGATAGCGCTTGAGAATGGGCCTCGGTCATTTACTGTGCTTTATTCGGGCAAGCGGCGGGGGATTGGTTTAAAATCCGCTGCTGCATTTTTAAACGTATTTTTAAGTATAGACACGCTATGAATATAACAGGCCCGGATGTTATCACAACCCTCAGCAGCATCAGAGACTATATTCGCTGGGCTGCCAGCCGGTTTGCCGAGCATCAGGTTTTTCTGGGTCACGGCACGGTCACGCCTTTGGATGAAGCCGCGGCGATTGTGTTGCATACCTTACATCAGCCTTACGATTTGGATCACGGCTATCTGGATTCGGTGTTGACCATGGCCGAACGCCAGGCGGTGGTGGCGTTGATCGAACGCCGTATCGTCGAGCGTAAGCCGTCTGCGTATTTAACCCACGAAGCGATTTTTGCCGGCCTTTCGTTTTATGTCGATGAACGGGTCTTGGTGCCGCGCTCGCCCATCGCCGAACTCATCGCCGAACGCTTCGAGCCTTGGGTGGAAGAAACCCAAGTGTTCAACATCCTGGATTTATGTACCGGTAGCGCCTGCATCGCTATCGCCTGCGCTTATGCCTTCCCGGATGCGCAAGTGGATGCAGTGGAATTGTCGGACGATGCGTTAGCGGTAGCCCAGGTCAACATTGAAAAACATGAACTGGAAGAGCAAGTCCAACTCTATCAATCCGATTTATTCAACGACTTGCCGGCCAAGCCTTACGACATCATCGTCAGCAATCCGCCCTATGTTGCTATCGCCGAATGGGAAAGCTTGCCTGCGGAATTTCATGCTGAGCCCGAGATGGGCTTTACCGGCGGCGAGCACGGCCTCGATCTGGTGTTGCGGATTCTGGTTGACGCCAAACGCTACCTGGCGGAGCAGGGCATCCTGATCATTGAGGTCGGTAGCAGCGCCGAAACCTTGCAGGAAATGTTCCCGGACGTGCCGTTCCAATGGTTGGAATTCGAGCGTGGCGGCGACGGCGTATTTCTGCTCACCGCAGCACAAGTCTCTCTTTATCACTCACACTTTGTTAGCGCTTTATAACCATGTCCGGAAACAGCATAGGAAAATTATTTACCGTCACCACCTCCGGCGAAAGCCACGGCCCGGCCTTGTTGGCTATCGTCGATGGCTGCCCTCCCGGTTTGGAACTGTCGGAAGCGGATTTGCAGATCGATTTGGATAGGCGCAAACCTGGCACGTCTAGGCATACCACGCAGCGCCGCGAAGCCGATGAAGTAAAAATCCTGTCCGGCGTATTCGAAGGCAAAACCACAGGTTGCCCGATTGGGCTGATGATCGAAAACACCGATCAACGCTCCAAGGATTATTCGAAAATTGCCGAGAGCTTCCGACCCGGCCACGCCGATTACACCTACCAGCACAAATACGGGTTTAGAGATTATCGCGGCGGCGGCCGCTCCTCGGCCCGCGAGACCGCAATGCGCGTTGCCGCCGGCGCGATTGCCAAGAAATATCTGTTCCAAGAACATTGCGTCTTGGTGCGCGGCTACTTGTCGCAACTGGGTCCGATCAAAATTGACGCATTCGACTGGAACGAAATTCCTAACAATCCGTTCTTCTGCCCCGATGCCGGCAAAGTTGAAGAAATGGAAAAATACATTGATGCACTGCGCAAGGAAGGCGAGTCGATAGGCGCGAAGATCGAAGTAATCGCCAGCAACGTGCCGCCCGGCCTAGGCGAACCGATTTTCGACCGCCTGGATGCCGAACTGGCTTATGCTTTGATGAGTATCAACGCCGTTAAAGGCGTGGAGATTGGTGACGGTTTTGAGTGCATCGATACCAAAGGCACGAAATTTCGTGACGAAATCACCCCGGAAGGCTTTTTAAGCAACCATGCCGGCGGCATTTTAGGTGGGATTTCCAGTGGCCAGGACATCATCGCCCGGATTGCCTTAAAACCCACCTCCAGCCTACGTTTGCCGGGCCGTAGCATCAACAGCAAAGGTGAAGTGATTGAAGTGGTCACCGAAGGCCGCCACGATCCTTGCGTCGGCATCCGCGCCACGCCTATCGCCGAAGCGATGGTCGCCATCGTCTTGATGGATCATTTGCTCCGGCATCGCGCGCAAAACCTGCATGTAAATTCAGGATTGCCGATTCTGCGCTGAATGAGCGTACCTTACTGGCGCTTATCCGGCTTTTACTTTTGCTATTTCGCCACGCTGGGCGCATTCCTGCCGTTTTGGAGTTTATACCTTAAACAAGTCGGTTTCGCCGCCACCGAAATCGGCGAGCTGACGGCTTTTTTGGTGGCTACCAAGATTATTGCGCCGAATTACTGGGGTTGGCTGGCCGACAAAACCGGACGTAGTTTACGTCTGATTCGCATCACCTCGCTGCTGTCGGTGCTGTGCTTTGCCGGTTTTTTGTACCGCAGCGATTATCTATGGTTTGCCGCGGTGACTGTGCTTTTCAGCTTTTTCTGGAATGCCACCTTGCCGCAGTTTGAAGCCGCGACCCTGTTTCATCTGCAAGCCGAACCGCAGCGCTACAGCCAAATCCGGCTATGGGGATCTATCGGCTTTATTGCCGCAGTTCTGGGCATAGGCCGGTTTCTGGATCAATTTAGCATTGCCTATTTGCCCTGGATTATCGGTAGCTTGATGTTGTTGAATTGGCTGATGGCTTTAATCACGCCGGAAGCAAAGCCGCGTTTAGTACATACCGAAACCGGCGGCATCTGGCAAATTCTACTCAAGCCGGAGCTGCTGGCATTTTTGCTGGTTTACATGCTGCTGCAAGTCGCGCACGGTCCTTACTATGTGTTTTATTCGGTTTACCTAAAACAACACGGCTATTCGGCCACCGAAACCGGTTTGTTATGGGCCAGCGGCGTAGCGGCGGAGGTATTGCTGTTCATGGCGATGCGCCAGTTGTTGAAATGGCTCTCGCCGCGCACGCTATTGCTTTTTGCGGTATCACTCAGCGTAGTGCGTTGGCTGTTAATCGCTGATGGGGTGGATTCGCTGGCATTGACGATCATCGCGCAAATTCTGCACGCAGCCACGTTTGGGGTCGCGCATGTCGTGGCTATGCAATTGCTGTTTCAGTATTTCGGCGAACGCCATCAAAGCAAAGGGCAGGCGCTTTACAGCAGTATCAGTTTTGGCTTGGGCGGCATGATAGGCAGTCTTTACAGCGGTTATTTCTGGGACATGCTAGGTGGCCGCCTGGTGTATATCATCGCCGCCCTGGTGTGTTGCGTGGCTTTGCTGATTACCTATATCGGTGTGGCTCGGCAATCTCGCCTCGGATTGGGTTAAAATTGACAGGTTTCAGGAAAGAGGGATAGACAACGTGTTTGAAGTAATCAAAAACGGCGGCTGGATGATGGCGCCGATCATCTTGTGTTCCATCGTGGCGATGGCGATCATCGGCGAACGCTTTTGGTCCTTGCAACGCAAACGCATCATTCCCGTCGATTTGGTGCCGTACATTTGGCAATTGCATAGAGACAAGAAACTCGACGAACCGACCATCAGGCGCATTAAACTGAGTTCGCCGCTCGGGCGGATTCTGGCAGCCGGCTTATTGAATCGCAAACATGGCCGGGAAATCATGAAATCCAGTATCGAGGAAGTGGGCCGGCAGGTGACGCACGAGCTGGAGCGTTATTTAAATGCACTGGGCAGCATCGCTTCGATCACGCCTTTGTTAGGATTATTGGGCACAGTGGACGGCATTATCCGGGTGTTTTCCGACATCGCGATAGGCGGCATGGGCGATCCTGCGGTGTTGAGCGGCGGCATTTCCGAAGCCTTGATTTGTACCGCTTCGGGTTTGACCGTGGCGATTCCCAGCCTGTTTTTTCACCGTTATTTCGAACGTCTGGTTGATGATCACGTGGTGCGGATGGAAGAAGAGTCGCTGCGCCTGATCGACATCATGCAAGGCGCGCGCGAGGATATTTAATGCAATTCCGCCGCAAACGCCGTACGCAGGTCGATATCGGCTTAATCCCAATGATAGACGTGTTGCTGGTTTTACTATTTTTCTTCATGGTCGCTACCACGTTTCGTCATCACTCCGAATTGAAGATCAACCTGCCTGAAGCCCAAGGCAGCGACGCCACGGAGCAGGCTAAGACCATTAATTTATACGTCGATGCCAAAGGCACTTATGCCTTGGCCGGTGACGACAACCAGTTTCATGAGCTGGTGAATCAAAACCTGGATGGTTTGAAAGCCGCCCTGGCGCAAACCGCCGGCGAGTCCAGATTGTTACCGTTCATCATCAGCGCCGACGGCAAAGCCCCGCATCAAGCCGTAGTCAGCGCCTTGGATGTCGCCAATCAATTAGGCTTTCACCACATCACTTTTGCTATCAACCGCCCGGAAAAATAATGAACCCGAAATTAGTGAAATGGTTTGAGGACGCCTGGTACAAGGAGATGTACATCTCGGCTTGGCTGATGCCCTGGTCGATGTTGTATGTCGATGCCATCCGCTTGCGGCGCTTTTTGTACCGCATCGGCGTATTGAAAAAAACCAGGCTACCGGTGCCGGTAATCATCGTCGGTAACATTACCGTGGGCGGTACCGGCAAGACGCCCTTGGTGATCTGGATGGTCGAATTTCTGAAACAACACGGCTACAAACCGGGCGTGATCAGTCGCGGTTATGCCGGCGCGGCCAGCACCAGTCCGCAAGCAGTCACCGCCGACAGCGACCCGGCGCAAGTCGGTGACGAAGCGGTGTTGTTAGCCAAACGTTGCGATTGCCCGATTGTGGTAGGGGCGGAGCGAGTAGCGGCGGGTCGGCAATTGTTGTCTAGTAACGCCTGTGATGTCTTAATCTCTGATGACGGTTTGCAGCATTACGCATTGGAGCGCGACATCGAAATCGTCGTGGTAGACGGTCAGCGCCGCTTCGGTAACGGTTATTGTCTGCCGGTTGGCCCGCTGCGCGAGCCGCAGGAACGAGTCAAACACGTCGATTTGGTGGTCGTTAACGGCCCGGATGAATTGTTGGAAGGCGAATTGCCGATGCACTGCAAGGGCCAGCAACTGATCAACATGAAAACCGGCGAACGAAAACCGCTGGTCGAATTCAAAGGCATGGCTTGCCACGCCGTCGCGGCGATAGGCAACCCGGCACGCTTCTTTGCGCAATTAGCGGCTGCCGGACTGGATTGTCAAACCCACGCCTTGCCGGACCACCATCCGTTTACTGCCGAAGATTTGCAATTTAAAGAGCCGCGCCCGGTGCTTATGACCGAAAAGGACTCGGTGAAATGCGCCCGTTTCGCTACCGACCAATATTGGTATTTACCTATCGATGCCGAACTGCCCGAGGCATTTTCCCAACAACTGTTAAAACTACTCAAAGACAAAGCTCATGGATAAAAAACTGCTCGAGATTCTGGCCTGCCCGCTGTGCAAAAGCTCCCTGATTTACGACAAAGACAAACAGGAATTGATTTGCAAAGCCGACAATTTAGCCTTCCCGATCCGCGACGATATTCCGGTGATGCTGGAAGACGAAGCCCGCGAACTGAGTTTCGAAGAAGCGGACGCCCTGCGTAAATGAGCGGCGGTTTCAAAGTCGTCATTCCGGCCCGCTACGGTTCCACCCGCTTGCCGGGTAAGCCCTTGTTGGACATTGCCGGCAAGCCGATGATCGTGCATGTGTGCGAACGCGCATTGGAAGCCGATGCCGAGCAAGTGGTGGTGGCGACCGACGACCAACGTATCTTCGACGCGGTGGGCGACTTAGGTTTGCAAGCGGTCATGACTGATCCCAATCACCAGTCCGGCACCGAACGGATTGCCGAAGTGGCTAGGGTTATGGGCTGGGCAGACGAGCAAATAGTGGTCAATCTGCAAGGCGATGAACCGTTGATTCCACCGGCTTATATTCGCGATGCGGCTCTGGCGTTGGCTAGCCAAAATCAGGCCGGCATTGCTACGTTGGCTGCGAAAATTTTGGATGTGGAGGAAATCTTCAATCCGAATGCGGTTAAAGTGGTTTTGGATAAAAATGGTTATGCCTTGTATTTCAGTCGGGCGGCGATTCCATGGAACCGTTCCACTTTTCCTGATAAGCACGATATCGCGTCGTCTGGTTTGCCGCATTTTAGGCATATTGGTATGTATGCTTATACGGCGGGCTTTTTGCAGCGGTATTGCGGTTGGGCTGCGTCGCCGTTAGAGAGTGTTGAGTCGTTGGAGCAGCTTCGGATACTTTGGCATGGAGAGAGGGTTTTGGTGAAGATTGTGGATAAGACGCCGGAGGCTGGGGTGGATACGGAGGAGGATTTGGTGAGGGTTACTTGGCGTTTGCAATCAAGTGCTCAGAAGTGATCCGTAATATATTTCTGCTGAACCGGCGGATATTGTTCAGAGTTTTGGCCTTGCTATTTATTATTTCTGAAATTACTTATGCTTCAGAGCCTTATTTCAGACATTGTGACTCTGTCTTAGAATCACCTGCTTTTAAGCCGTTGAAGTTGTTTTATGATTCTCGTCCTAATGAACCGCGTCCAGATAATTGTTTTCGACTGAACAAAAGCGAGTTCTTGGTTACTGTAACCAATAGCGGGCGGATTGGTCAGGGTTTGTATTTTTATGATGGAAGCGCCAATTCATACGAGCTTGTGGGCGGACACTCTTGGCCGGATATTTCAATAAAACGCGAGTTTCTCGGAGGTAACCAAAAACGATTCGTTCTTATAAATACGTCGAATCTATATCGAGGCAATTGGGAGTATGGTTACCGGATTCTTTATCTTGTTCCAGGAAAAAAATTAGAATCTTTCGCTGTGAAAGATCTTCTATTCGCGAAAGAAAATCCGGTTTCCGGTTTTTGTGGTCATGAAAGTGATGGAGTTGAACTAACGGATATTGCTACTTCGATTAAGGGCTTTGATGTAGTCGGTGAAGGAAGTGAGAATGTTCGTGTTGAATTCAATATCGAAGAGGAGGACTGCAAGACAGGTACACATCGAAAATATAATCGGGTATTTATGCCTCAAGCAGGTGATTTTACTGAAGTCGAGTAGAGCAAGAATTGGCGCTCATCAGCTCTGATGGGCTTAATGTGTCGCTGGCGCGACGGCTGGTTTTAATGTCGGTTCTCGGACCGACGACCGAGATACTTTCTTTTGCTCCGCCAAAAGAAAGTATCCAAAGAAAAGGCGGCCCGGATGCCGCTTTGATCCTGCGCGCCGAAGCTTTTATCGAGGGTCGGCAGAAGGGGCTTCCCAGCCCCTCTGCCGACGCACCGCATCCCTGCGGTGCCCCTTCGGGCTGATCTCGATAAAATCCCCGGTGCTCGGCGCGGCATACGGGGAACACCGTCGCTGTGTAGCGGATGTTTGGCTCGGACTGAATAAATTCGTTTAGAGTGTCTTGAAGGTTTACCGAGATTAGCAAGGTGCTTCAGATTAATTGCTTGCTAACGCCAAAATCGTCATTTCGGCAGGGAATGCCGAAATCCAGTGCCATGGATAGCTCGAAGCTTGCCATCCATGGCACTGGATGCCCGCTTCCCGGCGGACATGACCGTCTTTTTTGATTTAGCTGAAGCAGCTTGCTAGTCAGAGGAGGGTTTTGGTCCCGTATTTCGACCCCGAGCATCGCAGTTTTTTGCAGGATTAGCCCGTTAGGGGAGCGGCAGGGATGCCGCTCGTTGGCGAAGGGGCAGGAAGCCCCTTTCGCCAACCCCTGCAAAAAACTGTGAAGTGCAGGATCAGGGCGAAATCCGGGTGTCTTTTCTTTTGGATACTTTTCTTTGGACAAGCACAAATTCGCTTGGAGCGAATTTGAACAGCCGATAGGCTGGCCCGAAGGGAGAAAACCAAGGATGGTTTTCGTAGCGAAAAGTATCTCGGCTGTCGGGCCGAGACCCGACTTCAAAACAGTCCGTCGCGATTGCGACATCAAATTATGACCATCATCAACCTCTCCCAAGAACCCCACCAAATCCCCACCCTAGCCCAATGGCACCAAGCCGAATGGTCAAACCTGAATCCCGGCCAAACCCTGGAACACCGCATCCAAAAAATGCAGGCTTATTTAAGCAACAAACTAATCCCGAGCACCTTCATATACAAACATGAAGACCAGCTAGCCGGCTCGGCAGCCATCATAGAAAGCGATATGGATACCCGCCCGGAACTGACGCCATGGTTGGCCAGTGTTTACGTGGCCCCCGAATTTCGCCGGCAGGGCATCGGCTCAGAGTTGGTAAAACATGTCATGTTGCAAGCTAAGGCAGCCGGCGTTGCCACGCTCTATCTGTTCACGCCGGATCAGGCCAATTTCTATGCAAAACTTGGCTGGACTGCAATGGCGGAGGAATATTATCGCGACCACTGCGTGACGGTTATGAGCGTGACTCTAAAAGATCCGAATGTTTAGACTTACTCCAAACCGAGAATAAATGCCCATTGCTCGGCATTCACCGGCATGATCGACAGACGGTTGCCGCGGCGCAGCAAGGCCAGATCGCCTAGTTCGGTTTTCAGTTTCAATTCGCGCAGACTGATATTGCGTGATAGCTTTCTGACAAACTTTACATCGACCATGTACCAGGTAGGTTTGTCCGGATTACTTTTCGGGTCAAAATGCTTATCGTCCGGGTCGAACGCGGTAAAGTCCGGATAGGCTTCGCGCACCACTTGCATGATGCCGACGATACCCGGTTCGTCGCAGTTAGAATGATAAAAAAATACCTGATCGCCGATTTTCATGTCGTCACGCATCATGTTTCGGGCTTGGTAGTTGCGGACACCGTCCCAATGCTCGGTTTGGCCGGGTCGATTAAACAAGTCGTCAATGCCGAAGGTGTCGGGTTCTGATTTCATCAGCCAGTAATTCATAGATGTCCACTTTGGGGTTTGTTGTCAGGTTTTTTATTTATCCCAAACTCAGACGCAATCGGCAAGCAAAATCGCGCAAAAGATTGGCCGAAATACCGGTAGTGTCGTGAGTGCTTGAAGCTGTTGAACTATAAACCTTGGCGAGACTCAATTAACCGTTGAAACCACGCTTATTGTGCGCTAAATATTCGCCTGAACTGGTCTAAACTTGACAACCAGCCGGGACCGCATTCAAGCCTATCGTGGTATAGTATCCACACCAGTATTGTCGTTAGATAGATAGTGCTTAAATAAATACATTTCCGCTTCGTTAAATAATGTCAATTAGTCTATTTACGGAGTTTACACTGGCTTGGTTTAAACAACACGGTCGGAGTCTATTATTACGGTAGTTTTTTCCTATTTCATCTGATTTATGTCTGCTAGTATTAAAAAAAGCAAAAGACGTCGCTATATTAGATATGCGATTGATCTAAACGCTTTATTGATAATCGACCAAACTGATACACTGGAATGCCGTATTCTGGATTTTTGTAGCGGTGGATTTTATCTGGTTTTTGATAAAAGTCATCCGCAGATTGCATTGCATAAAAATATAAAAATTCGCTTTTCTATTCAATTGGAGTTCGAGCTAAAAACTTTTGAAGTAGATGCACAAATAACACATATTGGTTCGACGGGAGTAGGTCTTGTCACTGAACAGATGCCCGCCACCACGTTTAATGCGTTAAGAAAAATAGCAAATATTGGATCGCTTTCCTCAACGAATGACAATTTAGATACTTCACCAGACAATTTAAATCAAGAAAATTATAAAAACACATTTAAACAATTTCTAATAGAAAGCTTGCCTTTATTAATCGATAGGTTTTTTGACTCGCTGAGCGATTGCATGGAAGCTGCGAACACGCATGCTGAGTTTTTTTCCAATCCATCGGCTTTTGACGACTTAATTACCACGCTAAAGCTGAATAGAGAGATTATTAGTAGCGAATTTTGTTGTTCTGTTATATATCAGGTTGATTATATTTCCAGTGACAACGAAAAAAACTCAGATGCTTTATATCATGATTCGCTTTCATTAATCGAAAAAGACGACTTTGAAGACTGGTTGAATATGTCGGCTACTATCAGAAAGCTTAAAAACTATTTTGACGACGAGCTTAATCTGTTAGTTAGAGAATTATGCAGGGTGTTTGGTATATTTGATAATGCAGTTAATAATCCAATTGGTCCGGCGGTTTTATGTGATAGTTTTAGGGAAATATTTTTGCAGTTAGAACTGGGGAGTAATATAAAAAAGGCAATTTATAACTGCTTCGAAAAAATCTTAATTATCGAGTTGCCGGGTTTTTATAAGCAAGCAGCTGCGACTTTAGCTAAGTTTGAATCCGCGCGATTGCAAATGCCCGTTCATAATAAGCAGAGCAGCTCCGCTTTTGATACAAAAAATAGCGATAAACAGCAAGTTTATTTCAATGACTATTTGGATGCCGAACCGCTGGTCGTTCACAAAGCTATTCAACCTTTAAGCCAGGTTACAGGCAAATTACTGAACCTGTTAACCGAAACAATGGCCGTATCTACCGATACCCAGCGCAAGGAAAATACCCTGCCGGTCAATAATGTCCAGCAAGTATTCGACCCAGCGGAAGTTTTATCTGCGATTGCGAAAATCCAAAAGGATATAACCGCCAAATCGGGCCTTCATTTAGATACTACAACACTGCAAAAAAGCCTTGCCGATAAATTACAAGCTGATAATCCGGAGGCAAAATCGTTGGCCGCAAACGATGTTCAGCGTCTTGAACTGTATGGTAGGTTTTTTGATGCCTTGTTTGGTGAGCTTGAGTTTTCTAAAGACATTAAAGATTATTTGGAAAGTATTCATTTACCTCTATTGTCATTGCCCATGCAAGGTAATGATTTTCTGGATTCCGAGTCTCACCCAGCCCGAAAAATACTGAATCAACTAGCTGTTCTGGAACCTGCGATTAAAAGCAATAGGGTAATCAAAAATACTAATATAAAAAATACTGTAGAAAAAGCAATAGCGCGGATTTCCGCTGAGTCCATTAGCAATCCTAATGTTTTCACTGAAGTCGAGCATGAATTGGATAGCGTCACTAAGCAGTGGACAAAATCCAATGAAACCAACGTCAAACGCATAATAGAGCCTTACGAAGGCCAACAAAAATTGGAGGCGGCAAGGCTAACTATTCAGCAGGAAGTTGATAAACGTATAGCCGGCCGTTCTGTACCATCGATTATTCCCACGCTACTTGGCGCTGGATGGCAAGACCTGTTAGTGATTGCCGAATTAAATAAGGAAGCTAAGCCTGAGGAAAAAGCCTCTTATCTCAAAGTAATTGACGATTTACTATTTTGGCTTTACGAACAGGATTCGTTTCTGAATATGCAATCGGTCAGCATTCATACCACACTCAAATTTATCGAAGAGAATCTAGGTACGGTTTGTCCAAACTTATTCAAACGCGATAATGTTATTGAAGAATTGTTTGCGTTACTGGTGGGTAGCGGTGTGCCAAAAGTTAGGAAGCCGATGGATACCGTCAGAATTCCCGCGCCTAGATCCATGCAGGACATTATAGAATCTGAATGGGCAGCGCAAGTTTCACAATTACAGGTGGGCGAATGGCTGATAATCTATAGAGGCTCCGAAGGTTTTGAACCGATGAAACTGGTTTGGATAGGCGATATTTTACCAATTTGCGTTTTTGTTAATCGCGATGGACTGACTAAGTTAGAGCTTAATAAGACCGAGTTGGCACTACTTTTGGAAAATGGCGGAGCGAATAGAATAGAAAGCCTGGATGTGCCTTTAATGGATCGCGCGACTAACCAAATGTTGCAAAACATGCATAGCAAGCTGATTTATAACGCTACGCATGACGCGGAAACCGATTTACTCACTAAAGACGAGTTTGTTAAACAGCTAAAAATCGAGCTCGTTAAACTCGACAGTACCGGCCATATCTTGGGTCATATAGAGGTTTTGGATTTTCGCGTCATTACTAATGTTTGCGGCGTCGCTGGCGGCAAACAATTCTTAAAAACGCTCACGCATTTAATCAGCGAGCAGTTGCGTGATGGCGACTTATTCGCGCGAATCGGCGATAAATCTTTCGCAGTGCTGCTAAAAGATTGCGGCGCGCAAACTGCTTATGAGTTATCCAAAAAACTGTTAAAAGTCATTAGTGAATCGCGGTTTCAATGGCAAGATAAAAGCTATACCATCGGTGTGAGTATCGGTTTGGTGCCGTTCGAACAGAACAATTTTGACGTTAACGAGTTGTTACAAAATGCCGATACCGCCAGCATGTCGGCAGAGCGTTCCGGTCCGAATAATGTTTTACTTTTTACACATGATGACGAGAATTTAAAACGTCAAAATAAAATATACGAATGGATAGGCAATATTGACAAGGTATTTTCCGAGAATAGGTTGTTTTTACGTTGCCAAATGATTACCGCGGTCGATGAAACCAGTGCCAGTCATCAACATTACGAAATTTTGCTGGGTATTAAAGACGAAAACGATAATATTATTCCACCCGATCATTTCATACCTGCTGTGGAACGCTGTAAGCGTATGCCGGAAATTGATCAATGGGTCATTACCAATGTGCTTATGTGGATTGAAAATAATAGACATTATTTCGATCATATTGATGGCTTTGCGATCAATTTGTCCGGACAATCTATTAACAGCGAAGAATTTTTAGGGTTTCTTAAAGGAATATTGGAATCAACCAGCGTGCCCACAAATAAACTGACGTTCGAAGTCACGGAAACGGTTGCAGCGGAAAGTTTTTATTTAACAAATAGTTTCATCAAAGCCATCAAGCAGTTTAATTGTAAGTTTTCATTGGATGATTTCGGGTCAGGCTATTCGTCGTATTCCTATCTGAAGAACTTGAATATCGATTATCTGAAAATAGACGGGGCCTTTGTCAAAGACATATTAAACGACAAAGCCGATGTTGCCATCGTTAAATCCATGAATGAAATCGCTCATTCCCTGGGCTTGACGACCATCGCTGAATACGTCGAAAGCAATGAGATTAGAGAGGTTTTAAAAACCATAGGCGTCGACTATGCCCAAGGCTACGGCGTGCATAAACCGATGCCGCTCAGCGAGTTGGTCATCGAACCGCCGCCGAGCGCACCGCTTTTTTCATTTGAAGACACTGAGTTTTGGGGTTTTTGAAAGCGGGGGCGTTTAAAAGACGGTCACACTACTGTTGCCACAAACAATTGCCGCTGACTTTGGCGATTTTTGCCAAGCGTTGTTGGTGCGCCAGTTCTTCCTCGCTACTACAAGCAATGATTTTTAATGGTGCTCTGTCGGCCGATAGTCTAACGATAGCCTGTTCGCCGCCATTGCCGGTGTGATCGCCTTCATCCAGCAAGGAAGCCTGGCCTCCGGTCATCAATAAATAGACGTCCGCCAGGATTTCCGCGTCGAGTAAAGCGCCATGCAATTCGCGGTGACTGTTGTCTATGCCGTAGCGTTTACATAAGGCATCCAAACTGTTTCGCGCGCCGGGGTGTTTTTTCCGGGCGTAAGCCAGGGTGTCGAACACGGTGCTATTGGTTTCGACGCGGCGTTCTTCCCCGGCTAATAGCGCCAATTCGTGATTCAAAAAGCCGACGTCAAACGGTGCGTTGTGAATGATCAGCTCCGCACCCTGAGTAAAGCGCATAAAGTCTTCGACGACATTGGCGAAGCGCGGCTTATCTTTTAAAAATTCGTTGGTGATGCCATGCACTTCGATGGCGCCGGCATCGATTTCCCGGTCCGGATTCAGATAGACGTGGAAATGATTACGGGTCAAACGGCGGTTAATCAGTTCCACGCAGCCGATTTCGATAATCTTATGGCCTTCCTTGGGGTTGATGCCGGTGGTTTCGGTATCCAGCACCACTTGCCGGATTTGGCGGGGTTTTTGACTCATGGCTTATCCTATCCGCAAAACGCTTTGAGCAGTTCGCTCTGCACTTGATAAATGGCTTGATCGTCGGCGCGCAAATGCCGGTACTGGCCGTCGCTTTGCAATTGCCAGGCTTGGGCGTTATCTCTGAGATACGCATCCAGGTCGTTAAGAATGCGTTCGGCAATCCGTTTGTCGGCGATAGGGAAACAGACCTCCACGCGGCGGAACATATTGCGGTTCATTAAATCGGCGCTGGATGCGTAAACCGCCCAATCGCCGCCGTTACAAAACGCATAGATGCGGGTGTGTTCCAGGAAGCGGCCGACGATGGAGCGTACTTCGATATTCTCTGAAACCCCCGGCACGCCCGGCCGCAAGCAACAGACGCCGCGCACGATCATTTTGATTTCCACGCCGGCTTGCGAGGCGCGGTACAGCGCTTGAATTGCCTGTTCCTCGACTACGGCATTGACCTTGATAATAATCCTGGCCGGCTTGCCTTTTTTGGCATGCTCGATTTCTCTATCAATCATCTTCAGGATGCCGTGGTGCAAAGTGAACGGCGATTGCAGCAGCTTATTCAGTTTGCTGACCTTGCCCAAACTGGTCAATTGCATGAATACCCGGCGCACGTCTTCGCCCAATTCTTTTTCGCAGGTAAATAATCCGTAGTCGGTATAAAGCCGGGCAGTTTTAGGGTGGTAGTTGCCGGTGCCCAGATGCACATAATTGCGTAATGTGCTGCCTTCCTTGCGCAAAACCATGCACATTTTGGCGTGGGTTTTATACCCTACCACGCCGTACACCACGTGAGCCGCGGCTTCTTGCAGTTTTGCGGCCAGACCAATGTTGTCCTTTTCATCGAAACGCGCCCGCAACTCGATGACCACCGTGACTTCCTTACCGGCGCGGGCGGCTTTGATCAAGGCCGCGACGATAGGCGAGTCCACGCCGGTGCGGTACAAGGTTTGTTTTATGGCTAATACATCTGGATCGGCAGCGGCCTGGCGAATGAAATCCACCACAGGCGAGAACGACTCGTACGGATGGTGCAACAAAATATCCTGTTTGCGGATGCTGGCAAAAATATCCTTATTGCGCCCTAGCGCGGGCGGCACGCTGGATTTGAACGGCGTAAATTTAAGATCGGGCCGTTCGACCATGCTCAAGATGGTTTGCATCCGGCTTAAATTGACCGGACCGTTGGCTAAAAATAAGCGGTCCGGTTTCAAATCAAAGCGCGCCAACAAGAAATTCACGGTCTCTTCGGGACAATTACCGTCGATTTCCAGACGTACTTCATCACCGTAATTGCGCATCGCCAGTTCGCCTTCCACAGCCAGCATCAAGTCGTCGATCGCGTCGTCGTCGACGAAAAAATCGCTGTTGCGGGTGACCCGGAATTGATAACAGCCCTTGACCATCATGCCGTTGAACAACTCGTTGACGAACGCATGAATGATGGAGGACAGAAACACAAAATCGTAAGGCCCGCTATCGGTCTCGGTAACAGGTAATTGCACGATGCGGGGTAGGGCGCGCGGTGCCTGCAAAACCGCCCGGCCGCTGTTACGGCCAAACGCATCTTTGCCGGTTAGGGAGATGATGAAATTTAAACTTTTATTCAGGATGCGCGGAAACGGGTGGGCGGAATCGAGCCCGACTGGGGTCAGAATCGGCAATAGCTCTTCGTTGAAATATTTTTCCAGCCAGGCTTTTTGTGCCGGGCTCCAACGGTCGCGCCGCAAGAAGCGGATATTCTCGGCCTCCATGCAAGGGATCAGTACCTCATTAAGCACGCGATATTGCTCTGCGACCAGTTCGTGGGCTTTGATCGAGATTTTGTCGAATTGCTCGTTAATGGTTAAGCCGTCGGAACTGACCAGATTGGGGTCCATTTCCGCCATTTGTATCAAGCTGGCGACACGTACTTCGTAAAACTCATCCAGATTGGAACAAGAAATGCATAAGTAATTCAGCCGTTCCAATAGCGGCAGCGTTTCGTCCAGGGCTTGCGCGAGCACCCGAAAGTTAAACTCCAATAAGCTGTGTTCGCGGTTGATATAAAGCTCGGGACTATTTAAATCGATGGATTCCATGTCGGCTGCTAGTTTGATTGGGGTCAGTCGATTATAAATGAAATTTTTTGGCCTTGGGTTACAGCGGCGCTTGAGGTCTGGAACTTGCTATAATCGCCGCCGTAAACTTAACCGGACGTTAAAGTCATGAACTTCCCAACCATAGAATCTTTTGTCGGAAATACGCCATTGGTGCGTTTGCAACGCCTGCCGGTCGCCGGTGGCAATACTATTTTGGTGAAGCTGGAAGGTAACAATCCGGCTGGTTCGGTGAAAGATCGGCCAGCCTTAAGCATGATTCAACACGCCGAAGCGCGCGGCGAGATCAAACCCGGCGATCGCTTGATCGAAGCCACTAGCGGCAATACCGGTATTGCCTTGGCGATGGCGGCGGCGATTAAGGGTTATAAGATGACCTTGATCATGCCGGACAATATGAGCGCTGAGCGCATTGCCTCCATGAAAGCCTACGGCGCGGAGATTATCCTGACGCCGGCCAAAGGCAGCATGGAAGCAGCCATCGATCTGGCAAGAGCCATGGAAGCGCGCGGCGAGGGACGGATTCTGGATCAATTCGCCAATCCCGATAATCCTTTGGCGCATTACGAAGGCACCGGTCCGGAAATCTGGCGCGACACGCAGGGTAAGATTACGCATTTCGTCAGTTCCATGGGCACCACCGGCACCATCATGGGGACCTCCCGGTATTTGAAAGAACAAAATCCCGCGGTTCAAATCATCGGCGTGCAGCCGGAAGGCGAATCGAAAATCCCGGGTATTCGCCGCTGGCCTAAGGAATATTTACCTAAAATATACGACGCTGTGCGGGTGGATAGCATCATCGAAGTCAATCAGCTGAACGCGGAAAACACCACCCGAGCCTTGGCTGCACAAGAGGGTATTTTTGCCGGCGTATCTTCTGGCGGTGCGGTTTACGCGGCTTTGCAATTATCCCAACAAATTGAAAATGCCTTGATCGTGGCGATAGTCTGCGACCGGGGCGACCGCTATTTATCCACCGGCATTTTTCCAACCTAAACAACGCAGCTTTATATTGGGTTACACCGCGCTAACCCAACCCACCCAATCGAGCACAATGGCCCACAAGAAAAAACTCCCGTTAGACCCCGTCACCGTTACCATAGAATCTTTGTCCCACGATGGCCGTGGCGTCAGCCACGTCAATGGCAAAGTCGTGTTTATCGACGAAGCCTTGCCCGGCGAAACGCTGGAATTTGTCTACACCGACAGTCGTAAAGACTATGCAGAAGGCAAAGTGGTCAATCTGATCAGCCGGTCTGAGCACCGGGTCGAACCGGCTTGTCCGCATTTCGGCAGTTGCGGCGGTTGCAGTTTTCAACATGTCGATGACGCCGAACAGATCAACTTCAAAGAGGATTTACTGCGCGATCAGTTCCGTCGCATCGGTAAAGTCGAGATTCCGCAAATCTGGGAAGCGCTGACCGGCCCGCATTGGGGTTATCGCAGCAAGGCGCGGATGGGCGTGAAATGGGTGGCAAAAAAGAATAGGGTATTGGTGGGCTTTCGCGAGCGGCGCAATCCGTTTTTAGCGGAAATCGATAGCTGTAAAGTGATGAACTCCATCGTCGGCGAGAAGCTGATTGCTTTGGGCGAGATGATCGCCGGGTTGACGGTGAAAGACAAAATTCCGCAAATCGAAGTGGCGATTGGCGATAAGGAATGCGTACTGGCGTTTCGGGTGCTGGAGCCACCGACCGATGCCGATAAACAAAGGCTGCGCGAATTTGCCCATCAACATCAGGTCAGCATTTGTTTGCAGCCGAAGGGTCCGGATACCATCGTGCCTTTGGACGGCGAGCCGGAAGTCATTCCGAGTTACGCGCTAGCCGAACAAGGCGTTAAGTTCAATTTCCGCCCGGCGATGTTTACTCAGGTCAATTACCAGATCAATCAGAAAATGGTGACACGGGCCTTGGCAGCGCTGGAACTGACCAAGGAAGACAGGGTACTGGATTTATTCTGCGGCTTGGGCAATTTCACTTTACCGCTGGCGACCCAGGCGGGTCAGGTTGTCGGTGTGGAAGGCGACTTGCCGCTGGTCAAGCACGCCCGCGAAAATGCCAAGTTGAATAATCTGGATAATGTCGAGTTTCATGCCGCCGATTTAACCAAGGACTTGAAAGACCAACCCTGGTCCAAGCAAAAATTTACCAAGGTGCTACTGGACCCTTCCCGGGCCGGAGCTTCTGAAGTGCTACACAACTTGAAACATTGGCAGCCGGAGCGCATCGTTTACGTATCCTGCAACCCGTCCACTTTGGCCCGCGATGCCGGGATATTGGTGAACGAGCTCAGTTATAAGCTGGTCAAGGCCGGCGTGATGGATATGTTTCCGCAAACCGCGCATGTCGAATCGATCGCCCTATTTGTAAAATGATCCCTGGTTCTTGGCAATGAACGCATTTGCCGGCATCTCTCGCTATCTGGATGTTTCGATTACCGAGCAACGCCTATGTTTATTAGACAACGGCGCGGTGCTGGCCGAGTATCCGGTCTCAACGGCTAAAAACGGCCCCGGCGAAAAAAAAGGCAGCTACTGCACGCCGACCGGCTGGCATAAAATCCGCGCCAAAATCGGTGCCGGCCTGCCGATCAACAGCGTACTTGCCGGCCGCCGGCCAACCGGCGAAATCTACACGCCGGAGCTGGCAGCGCAGCATCCGCAACGCGACTGGATTCTCAGCCGCATACTCTGGCTGGGAGGCCTGGAACCGGGTAAAAACCGCTACGGCAATGTCGACAGCACCTGGCGCTACATATATATCCATGGTACGCCGGATGAATTGATGCAAGGCAAGCCGGAATCACACGGTTGCCTGCGTATGTTAAACGCCGACCTAATTACCTTGTTCGATCAGGTTGCCGTTGGTTGCCGCGTGTGGATCCATGAATAATCAGCTATTGAAATGCCCCGCATCGTTTTAGGCATCGAATACGACGGCAGCGCTTATGCTGGCTGGCAATGGCAGGACAGTAAAGCGACCGTACAGGGCCAGTTGGAAAAAGCCTTGAGTAGAATAGCCAATCAACCGATTACCGTACTTTGCGCGGGCCGGACCGATGCTGGTGTGCACGCGCTGGAACAAGTGGTGCATTTTGATTGCGAGGTGGAGCGGGATATGCGCGCCTGGTTGATGGGTGGCAACAGCTATCTGCCGGATGACATCCGGATTATCTGGGCGCAAGCGGCGCTCGGCGACTTCCACGCCCGCTACAGCGCCATAGCCCGCGCGTATCGGTATGTGATACTGAACCGGCCGATGAAGTCGGCTTTGCTAAGAACACAGGCCACTTGGTGTTATCAAGCGCTGGATGAGCAAGCCATGCATCAAGCCGCACAGACTCTACTGGGTGAACACGATTTTTCGTCGTTTCGCGCGCAAAGCTGTCAATCGGTCAGCCCCAATCGTTTGATGCATTTTATCGAGGTCTATCGAGTCGAACAGCGCGTGATCATAGATCTTTGCGCCAATGCGTTTCTGCATCACATGGTCAGGAATATCGCCGGAGTATTGATGGAAATTGGCATGGGCCGGCGGCCGGTGGATTGGACTGCTGAACTTTTGGAGACCAAAGACCGTTCCAAAGCCGCGATGACCGCGCCGCCGCATGGTTTGCACCTGGCAGCCGTCTATTACCCGGCGCATTACGCCATTGCCAAAAACACCTTGTTCGATAAACTGCCGGCAGACGCAAAGCGGCATGATTAATCTGGCCTGCGCATCGCGCCTGGCAAGTCGTCTAACTTAAACTTTCTAACAGATTTTCCAGTTCGGTTTTTGCCAGCTTACCTGTCCCGTTTCTCGGAATCTTAGTAACAAAATGAATTTTTCGCGGCAGAAACACGTCATCCAGATAGGGCTGTAGACCCCGCCGAATGGCGTGGTTGTCTAGCCTGCTGACCACAACAGCCGCCAGTCGGCCATTATCCTGGATGAAACAAACACCGTCGTCTACGCCGTCTATATCCAGCAAGCGACGGTTCAGTTCGGTCAGGGACGCGCGCTTGCCGCCAATTTTCACCATGTCTTGATCCCGGCCCAATACGGTAAAACAGCCGTCGGCTTGGATCTGCACAGTGTCTTGCAAAGGCACTGCTATCGGCAAATGCGCAGCTTGCAGACAGCTTTGCCCGCTTTCATCTTGATGCAAGCGGCAACCGTCGTAAGGTCGCCACGGGTTCTCAAGCAAGGTCTCGCGGCTGGCAAACGACAGGGTTTCGGTGCTGCCATAGATTTCGCGGGGGGATTGCCCTAAAATTTCCGCGGTTTCGCCGGCCAGCTTTTCAGATAAGGTATCGGTAGCGGAAATAATGCCGGCCAGATTGTCCCAAGCGCCGGTGGTTTTGATTAAGGAACGCAAATGGGTGGGTGTTGACGCCAGCACAACAGGCCAAGGCGCGGTGTTAATCGTTTGCCGGATGTCTTCGGCGAAAAACGGTCGGTCGTCGTGCAGCACCAACTGAGAAAACAGCGGCCAAAATACCGAGGTTTCCAGACCGTACATATGTTGCGGTGGCGTGGTGGACAACATCAATAGTTGCTGCTTGGCTAATCCCAGGCTGCTGACCGCCATTTCGGCGGAGGTTTTAAAGGTATGCAGGCTATGCGGGCAGGGCTTGGGTTTGCCGGTGCTGCCGGAGGTAAAGGCAATCACGGCGGTGCGCTGCCAGTCGAAATCGGGTGGCGATGCTGCGCTTGCAGCGTTTGGCGCGATGACTTGGAACCAATCCAAACCCGTTTGCTGCGGCGCGTGTTCTCTGGCGATATACGCGCCGGGATAATCGCGCAGAATTTCCAGGATAACCGCCATTTGCCCGGCGGGCGGCAACAAGCAAATCTGTCCGCGTACTGCCGCCGCTAACAGGCAGAGGCAAAACAGGTAGCGGTTTTCGCATAAATTAAATTGATAGGGTCGGTCCGGCAATTGCGCGGCCAGGGCCGCCACGTCAGACCATAATTTGCCGCGGCTTACCACTTGGCCGTTGTAGAGGGCAAATGGTGTCGTGTGGTTAGAAATTGGTGTCTGCGCGGCGGGAGATTTTTGGGTTTCCAGCATTGAACGGAATGTTATTGGGGGCAATGCCGCCAAGTTAGCGCCTATCTTGCTAGGGCTTGTTGTAGAAGTTCGTTCTCGTGCTGGAGAAGTATTTCGCCAATTTAACTTGACGGCATAGCCGTTGTTTCTGAATTTTTGCTGGACGTATTTTAACCGGATAAGAGGGTTGGTAAGTAAATGGATGCAGATGTATTGATTATCGGGGCCGGCCCCTCCGGCAGCGTCGCTGCCAAAATGCTGAAACAACTTGGACACCAGGTGGTGATCCTGGAAAAAGAGCAGTTCCCGCGGTTCTCGATTGGCGAAAGCCTGCTGCCGCAATGCATGGCCTTTATGGAAGCCGCGGATATGCTACCGGCGGTGACGGCGGAAGGTTTTCAATTCAAAAACGGCGCGGCATTTTCCAGAGCCGGCAAACTGACCGAATTCGATTTCACCCAAAAATTCAGCCCAGGCTGGGGCACCACCTTTCAAGTACCGCGCGCCCATTTCGATAAGGTGTTGGCCGACAGCGCCGAGGCGGCCGGCGTGCCTATTCATTATCAACAAACCATCCTGGCAGCCGATTTTAGTAATCCTGAGCAAGCCAGCCTGACCAGCGTCGATGCCAATGGCTTGCACAAGCAGTGGAGGGCAAAGATGGTATTGGATGCCAGCGGTTTTGGTCGGGTATTGCCAAGATTATTGGATCTGGAAACGCCTTCTTCGTTGCCGCCGCGACGCGCGCTGTTCACGCATATCGAGGATCGGATTACTGTATCCGATTACGACCGCAATAAAATTTTAATTGCCATTCATCCGAAATTTCATGAAATCTGGTACTGGCTGATTCCGTTCAGTAACGGCAGAAGCTCGCTCGGTGTGGTGACGCCCGCGGGTTTTCTGGACCAGCGCAGCGGAGAGCCGCTGGAAGTGTTAAAGGACATTGCCTTCGAAGAGCCACGTCTCGCCGAGCTGTTGACCAACGCCCGTTTCGATACCCCGGCTAACACCATCGGCGGCTACTCGGCCAACGTCAAGCAACTCTATGGACAGGGCTTTGCGTTACTCGGCAATGCCGGCGAATTTTTGGATCCGGTGTTTTCATCCGGCGTGACGATTGCGATGAAATCCGCCGCGTTGGCCGTACCCTTGGTTGACCGGCAATTACGCGGTGAGCCGGTAAACTGGTCTATCGAATACGAGCGGGCTTTGCGCAAGGGCATAGAGGTATTTCGGGCTTATGTGGAGGCTTGGTACGATGGCCGTTTTCAGCAAATTATTTTCGAGGAAAATCAGTTGGCCAGCGTCAAGGCCATGATTTGTTCCATTCTTGCTGGCTATGCCTGGGACGAGGAAAACCCCATGACGCAGCGCAGTGCTAAGAAAATCGAGGCCATCTTGGCAACTTATCAAACTGCCTGAGCGGTGTCATTTGTATTTACATGATTTAGGTCTGGTCTGTGCGCTGGGCGGCAGCAAGGCTGACATCTTAGCCGCATGGCTTGCCGGAGGTTCTGTTCAGCCTGTTCCACCGACCTGGCTGGATTCGGCTATTCCCGCATTCGGCGTGCTAACGGAATTACCGGCCATTCCCGCCAAACTTAAACAATACGATTGCCGCAATAACCGTTTGCTGTTGTCGGCGCTTTGCCAGATCGAGTCCGCTATCAGCACCGCCATAGTTCGTTACGGCGCAGATCGCGTTGGCATAGTGGTAGGCACTAGTACCTCGGGGATTGCCGAGGGTGAAAGTGCGGTGCAAGTGTTGCGGGCAAGCGGGAGCATGCCTGGTCACTATCACTACAAGCAGCAGGAATTGGGTGGCGTAGCGGAGTTTTTGGCGGCGTACCTGGACGTTCGCGGCCCGGCCTACACCGTCTCCACCACGTGTTCATCCAGTGCCAATGCCTTGGCTTCCGCGCGCCGCCTGCTGCGCTTGGGCGTCTGCGATGCGGTCGTAGTGGGCGGTGCCGACAGTTTATGCCACACCACGCTGGAAGGCTTTTTTGCATTGGGTGCCCTTAGCAAAACCACTTGCAATCCGTTCAGTAAAAACCGCGACGGCACGACGATAGGCGAAGGTGCGGCTTTATTTTTGATGACGCGCGAGCCTGGAGACATCGCGTTGCTGGGTGTTGGGGCCAGTGCCGATGCCTATCATATTTCTGCGCCGCGCCCTGACGGTAGCTGCGCGTTACTGGCAATGCAGGCGGCATTGGCCGATGCACAGCTAAAGCCTGAGCAAATCGATTACATCAACCTGCACGGCACGGCCACCTGGCAAAACGATGCGATGGAAAATCGGGCGGTTGCGCAGTTGTTCGGTAGCGATACGGCATGCAGCTCCAGCAAACCGTCCACCGGCCATTGTTTGGGTGCGGCCGGTGCGCTGGAAGCAGGTTTATGCTGGTTGCTACTGTCTGATTTACATCAAGAAAGGCGTTTACCTGCGCATCTTTGGGATGGCGAACCTGACCCGGACATGACTCGACTAAACTTGGTCGGGCTGGAAAACCAGCAGCCAAAGCCGCTACAATACTGCCTTAGTAACTCTTTTTCATTCGGCGGAAACAATGTGTCCCTGCTCATTGGACATCCCTGACAGTCCAGCGGCTTTTCCCTATGCCATCGAATCCCTAGTACCTCAGTCCGGGCGTATGGTGCTGTTGGACCGGGTCCTGGAAGTAAGTGACAGCCATATCGTGGTCGAATTGCAGGTGCGCGACGACGGCCTGTTTTCGTGTGGCGATCACAGCGTGCCGGCCTGGGTAGGTTTGGAATACATGGCGCAAACTATTGCCGCCTACTCCGGTTATCACCGCAAGTGCCGAGGCGAAGCGATTGGTTTGGGGTTTTTATTAGGCACTCGCTACTTCGAATGTTCAGTCGGCAGTTTTCCCTGTGGTGCCAAACTGACCGTCAGTGCGGAAAAAATTATCGAGGCCGCCAATGATATGTCCGTGTTTGACTGCACGATAACCGGGAAAAATATTAAGGCCCGCTCGAAGTTGAATGTGTTGCTGCCACAGGATTCGCAAAAATTTCTCGCCGGAAAAGGAATATGAACCAACCCACCATCCTGGTCACGGGATCCAGCCGAGGCATCGGCAAAGCCATCGCCCTGCGCCTTGCTCGCGAGGGCTACGATATTGTGCTGCATTGCCGTAGTCGGCTGAATGAAGCCGAGCAAGTGAAACAACAGATTGTCGAGATGGGCCGCCAGGCGCGCGTACTGAGCTTTGATTTAGCCGACCGCCATGCGGCCAAAGACAGTTTGGAAAACGATATTCAAGCCCATGGCGCCTACTATGGTGTGGTGTGCAATGCCGGCCTTTCCCGAGACAATGCCTTTCCAGCGCTGAGCGGCGAGGATTGGGACCAGGTGTTGCGCAGTAATCTGGATGGTTTTTACAACGTGCTTTATCCGCTGGTTATGCCGATGATACAACGCCGTAAACCGGGACGCATCGTCACGCTGTCTTCCGTGTCCGGTTTAGTCGGCAACCGCGGCCAAGTCAATTACAGCGCGGCCAAAGCCGGCATTATCGGCGCAACCAAAGCGCTGGCGGTGGAGTTGGCGAAACGCAAAATCACCGTCAATTGTGTGGCCCCCGGTTTAATCGAAACCGAGATGCTGGAAGGCTTGCCCCTTGAAGAAGCCCTTGCCGCCGTACCTGCCAAACGCTTAGGCACGCCGGAAGAAGTCGCGGCCTTGGTGGCGTTTTTGATGTCCGAAGATGCCGCTTACATTACCCGGCAAGTGATTTCGGTGAATGGAGGTTTGTGTTGACCCGCCGCGTCGTCGTGACCGGCATGGCCGGTTTTTCGCCAATTGGCAACGATTGGCAGGAAATACGCGGCAGCCTTTTAGCCAAGCAATCCGGCATTCGTTACATTCCGGAATGGGAAATTTATAACGGCCTGCTGACCCGTTTAGCGGGGGCAGTGGAAAATTTCACGCTGCCGGGCCATTACACCCGCAAAAACACCCGCAGCATGGGCCGAGTCTCGTTAATGGCAACTCGGGCTACGGAACTGGCTATGCTTGATGCCGGTTTGCTGGGTGATCCGATTATCAGCAGCGGCCGCACCGGTGTAGCCTACGGTTCGTCAGTCGGATCGACGCCGGCTATCGCCGATTTCGGCAGAATGCTGATTAATCACGACATTGGCAATCTGAATGCCACCACCTATTTAAAGATGATGGGCCACACCACCTGCGCCAACGTGGCCTTGTTTTTTCAGGTGCGCGGCCGGGTCATACCTTCTGTCAGTGCGTGTACCTCAGGCAGTCAGGGCATCGGTTACGCCTACGAAGCGATCAAATATGGTTTGCAGGACGTGATGCTGGCGGGCGGCGCGGAAGAGCTTTGCCCGACCGAAGCGGCGTTATTCGATGCGCTCTACGCCACCAGCACCCGTAACAGCGAACCAAATCTGACTCCGCGGCCTTTCGACCGCGACCGCGACGGTTTGGTGATAGGGGAGGGTGCTTGTACCTTGGTATTGGAGGAACGGGAACGCGCTGTGGCGCGCGGCGCGCGGATCTACGCCGAAGTTGCCGGGTTTGCCACCAATGCCGACGGTGTGCACGCCACGCAGCCCAATGCCGACACAATGCAGGTGGTGATGCGTCTGGCCTTACGGGATGCACAGCTTGAGCCGCAGCAAATTGCTTATATCAGTGCTCACGGCACTGCCACTGAGCAGGGCGACATTGCCGAAAGTCATGCAACGGCCGCAGTGTTTGGCGGCAACACCCCGATTAGCAGTTTGAAAAGTTTCACTGGTCATACCTTGGGTGCTTGTGGGGCCTTGGAAGCCATGGTGGCAATTCAGATGCTGAGGGAAGGCTGGTTTCATCCCAATTTGAACCTGGATAATCTCGATCCGCGTTGTGCCGAGCTGGATTATCTGACCAGCGACGGCCGTCATATCCACGCCGATTACATCGTTAGTAATAATTTTGCGTTTGGCGGCATCAACACATCTTTGGTTTTACAGCGCTGGGATAGCTGAGTTGACCGAGAACATGGCCGAGTCAGGCAGGGAAAGCCGTTTGGCTTTCACAGTAAAGCACTGGTGTTTCTGGCAATCCGCGCCGGAGCCCCAAACCACTAGCTGGCCCAACGGTGAAATATTGCCGTATAACCAAGGTAAGGCCGATGTGGGGTTTTTACCGGCGATGCAAAGGCGCAGATTATCACCTTTAGCCAGAGCGGCCTGCGCTGTGGCCTGGCGCAGTCGTAGCGAAAACGGCGATATGCCCTCGGTATTTTTCTCAAGCCATGGCGAAAGCCAGTATTATTTCGAGATGCTTGAAGAGTTGGCAAAGGGCGAGCATGTTTCGCCTAGCCGCTTCAGCCAGTGCGTGCACAATGCCATCGCCGGCTTGTCCAGTTTCCATAATGCAAGCTATTTACCGTATGTAGCCTTGGCCGGCGGTACGGAAGGGTTGTATGCGGCTTTTCTGGAGGCTGGCGGCATGTTGCTGGATGTTCCCCAAGTTTTGCTTGTCTGCTATGAGCAGCCGTTGCCGGACGCTTATTTACCTTATCTGCCCGGCAGCCAAACCACCTGGGCTTTGGCGATGACGCTGGGGCGATCAGCCAGCGCCGGGCCGCAATTGCAACTGACGCGCGAGCCGGCAAATGGCCCGGCAATACCGGAAAAGGGCTTGCCCAATTTCGTGCAAGCAGTCCTATCCGGCCGGCAAAGCGGATCTTGTCGGCAGGACAGGGCGATCTGGCATTGGCGTATGGACGATGTTTCATGATGCCGATTGCCAGCGGCCTGAGCGATCTGCCGTAACCCAGGGTATAATCCACGTTTGCCGTAGTAATTTATCGCGCGGTTGGCACAGATACTTTGGCGCTTGGAGTGGTGCCAGAGGAACACAATAGCAAACCGATACTCGCTAAATCGAGGCTGTAGAGTGAGTTCCAGGCCGAGTTGAGTATCGCAACAGGAAACAACACCCGTATGAAGACCCAAGAAGACGTATTTGCCACCTTAAGAGAGTTGATGTCGGAAATGTTCGAGTTAACGCCCGAGGACATCACCTTGGAGGCTAACCTGCGGCAGGATTTGGACATCGACAGCATCGATGCGGTGGATTTGATGGTCAGGCTGCGCGAGATTACCGGTAAGCGCATCAATCCCGAGGATTTCAAAAACGCCCGTACCATCCAGGACGTCGTCGATACCGTGCATCGCATCAGTGCTGAATAGGGCTGGATGTTTAAAGATTTTTTCACCAATCGGGTCCCGACCAAGATTCAGGCAAATCCAGACACCCGCATTTGCCCAAAATCCCCAGCAGAGTCTCGGCAAATCATTCTGAATGTGATTATCGGGGCCGCGACGGTCAGCTATCCCTTTCTGATTTGGTTTTCCGCCGATTACTTTCAACCCCGTTCCATGGCTTTAGGGCTGGCCGGATTATTCTTGCTGCGTTATTGGCTGCAAAAGCAGCGCAAATCTGTCGGCATAGCCGAATCTAGGTTGATATTGGCCTGCGCGCTGTTTCTATTGCTGGGCGCACTGGTTAACGATGCCGACTGGCTGCTGGCTTATCCGGTGTTCGTCAGCTTGCTGTTTTTTGCGGTATTTGCCTTCAGTTTGATCCATCCGCCGACGGTAGTGGAACGGCTAGCTAGGCTGGAATTTCCGGATCTGCCCGCCCATGGCGTGCTGTATACCCGGAAAGTGACGCTGGTGTGGAGCGTTTTTTTTCTGGGCAACGCGGCAATTTCCTTGCTGACTATTTGGTATGGCGACCGCTGGTTGTGGAGCCTTTACAATGGTTGTATCTCGTATGTGCTGATGGGTTTGTTAATGGCAGCAGAAATGGCGGTACGCCGCAAGGTGAAGGCCAGCTTTTGAGTATGGAAAATCAGGGAAGCGAAGCAGGCGTTTTGTTTCCGGAAACGCTAACCAAACAAATTCAGGCCGACGGCGTGGTGCTGGTGTTACGCATTCCCAAAGATCTAACTTATTTCAGCGGTCATTTCGACGAAATTGCGGTGGTACCCGGCGTCGTACAAATCCAATGGGCGGTGCATTATGCCCGGCAATACCTGGGTTTAACCCGCGACTTCAGTCATATGGAATCGGTAAAATTCAAAGAGCTATTGTTACCTGGACAGGAGCTGGAATTGGCATTGCACTATCTGCAACAAGCCGGCAAACTCACTTTTTGTTACCGTTCGGCAGCCTGCGAATACAGCTCGGGTAGAATTTACTTTCATGACCACGACGTTTAAGCCCTGTATCCTGATTCCGGTTTATAACCACGAAAAGCCGCTCCCCGGCATTGTTGAGCGTTTGGCTGGGTATCAACTGCCCTGCCTATTGGTGGATGACGGTAGCGATGCGGCCTGCGCCGAGGTGATTCGCGGCTTAGCACAGCAATATGCCTGGGTGCAAAGTATCAGGCTGGAGGTTAACCAAGGGAAGGGCGCGGCGGTCAAAGCCGGCATTCTGGCAGCTCAAACCCAAGGGTATTCGCACGCGCTGCAAATCGATGCCGACGGCCAGCACGATTTAAACGATGTGAATAAATTTCTAAACGCCGCCAAACAAGCGTCGGCAGCGGTGGTCATCGGTCGAGCGCTGTTCGACGCATCGATTCCTAAACTGCGCTACTACGCCCGCTACCTGACCCATATTTGGGTACATATCAACACACTGTCTTTCGCCATCCCCGACTCGATGTGTGGCTACCGGGTTTACCCGCTTGAGTCTTGCGCAAAGTTGATTCAAAGCCAAGCCATGGAAAATCGCATGGGTTTTGATACGGAGATTTTGGTGCGGCTTTATTGGCAAGGCGTGACAGTCATCTCCATTCCCACTCAGGTGCGCTACCCGCTGGACGGCTTATCGCATTTCCGGGCTTTGGAGGACAATCTGCTGCTCAGTCAGACTCATGCCCGTTTATTTTTCGGTATGTTGTTACGCTGGCCCAAACTGCTACTGAGGCATTTTCAATGAAGCCCGCGAACACCGCCGCCCGGCATTGGGCAGCCGTGGAGGAAAACAGCCTGCTTTGGGGTATACAGGCTCTGGTGTGGGTGTATCGGCTGTTCGGCCGCTGGGTATTTCGTCTGTTTTTGCGGCCGGTGGTCAGTTACTACTTTCTGGCCGGGCGTCTTGCCCGCGAGTCTTCCAGGGAATATTTGCGCCATTTGGCCGATTTTTACCCGGCGTTGGGTTTGGGCAGCGGACTCTGGCAAAGTTACCTGCATTTTTTGAGCTTTGGCGAAACCTTGCTGGATAAAATCGTGGTGTGGACCGGCAATATCACGCCGGAGCAAGTGGATTTTCCCAATCGCCAGCTGCTGTTGGATTTGATCGAACAAAAACGCGGCGCCATGCTGCTGTCCGGACACATCGGTAACCTGGAAATTTGCCAAGCCATCGCCACGATGCGCGGCCACATCCATCTGAATATCCTGGTGCATACCAAACATGCCGAGAAATTCAACCGCCTGCTCGGCAGTCGCGGCAGCGCCACCATCCAATTAATTCAAGTGACCGAGTTAAGCCCGGCGATAGCGATTACCTTGCAGGAAAAGATCGAGCGCGGCGAATTTCTGGTGATGGTCGGTGACCGGGTGCCGGTGCAAGGCGGCCGCACGGTGTCGGCCAGCTTTCTGGGAGAGGACGCCGAATTTCCGCAAGGCCCGTATCTGCTGGCTTCGCTGTTGCGTTGCCCGGTCTATACCTTGTTTTGCTTTCCGGTGAACGGTCGATTCAAGATCCATCTGGAACACTTCGCGGAATCTATTCGCATCCCGCGCGGTGAACCCAAAAGGCATGACATGCTGAAAAATCTGGCGCGACAATATGCCGAACGACTGGAAGCCTATTGCCGAATAGCGCCGCTACAATGGTTTAATTTTTACCCGTATTGGAGCAAGACAACTGCGGGCGATACCAGTCAGATAGCCGTCGAGGACAACTAATATGTTGCGCGCCGAAGTGGAATTAACTGTGCCGTTTCACGACATTGATTTACTTAACATTGCCTGGCACGGCCATTATTGCAAATACATCGAGATTGCCCGTTGCGCGATGCTGGATAAAATCGGCTACGGTTATATGGCGATGAAGGAAACCGGTTACGTCTGGCCGATTGTGGATTTGCAATTACGTTATGTGCGTCCGGCACAGTTCGAACAGCGGATCAAGGTATCAGCGGAGTTGGTGGAATGGGAATACCGGATGAAGATTAAATACCGGGTCGCCGACGCCGAAACCGGCGAAGTGTTGGCCAAGGGCCATACCATCCAGGCCGCTGTGGACGCGGACAGCCGCGAAATGTGTTTCGCTTCGCCGGCGGTGTTTTTGGAAAAGCTCGGGATTAAATCTGATTCGCCCTAGCTAGGTGCTTACTGTAGCGTTTGTGTTTTGGGCTGTTCCGGTTTGTCGTCTTTGTTGTACTGTCGCGTCGCCTGTTGCCTAGCGTCAGCCTGTTCTTAACCTTTTGCTCGAGGGATTTTGATTATGTTCAGAAAAAACTACATTGTGATGTTGCTCTGCTTGGCTGTGTTGGCGGTGGGCTGCAAGAAGGAGCTTAAGCCAGGTGAAGGTGCGGCAGCGGCTGTCCAGCCCGCGCAGGTTTACTATACGCAGTTCAGCCTGTTCCAAGAGCAGAACCGGTTCCGCACCACCAATTACCGTAAAGGCCAGTTGATTCCAATCAATACACCAGTAGCGCTGCTGAAACTGACCTCCGACGAGGCGGTGCTTAGAGTGGAATCCAGCGGCCAACTGATTACCATCGAAAACGTGCAAAAATTTACCAAAGACGATATGCCGATTGCTTTCAGTAAAATTGCCGGCACCAGTAAGGTAGACCTCAATCAATATACTCCCACCGAGCGCGAAAGTATTTTGGCAGGGCAGGTGAAGACAGGCATGAGCAAAAAAGCCGTGCTGGCCGCCATCGGCTACCCGCCGCAGCATGTCACGCCTTCGCTCGATAGCGACGACTGGACTTACTGGTCCAATCTATTCAACCGCTTTTTGGTGAAATTTAAAAACGGCAAAGTCGATAGCATTGTCGAATAAGCCCGGGGCTTTTGATGTACTGGAGCCGGCAGTTGCAGTTCCGGTTCCAGTAGCGATCATTGGACTATTCAAACCCAAATCCGGCTTTAGCCCAGGCTTTGGTTCCCCCTTCCAAATTGCGCAAATGCTCGTAACCTAGTTCGTGTAGCGTTCTAGCTGCGGCATTGCCCATCGGCCCACCTTCGCAATACAGATAAATCGGAGTGGTTTTATCTTGCGGCAGTTTATCCAGGTATTTCTCGACATTGTTGTAAGGAATAAACACATCGGTGCCTTTGATATGCCGCTGCTCCGGGGTATGCACGTCCACCAGAAAAATATCCTGCTGTTGCATCAGCTGATTTAGTTCCGGCGCGGTGACCATTTGTAAATAATCGGGTGCTTGAAACGCGCAGCCGCTCAAGAACAGGCTTAAAGCTGCACTGGCATAGGTTTTTTTCATGGCTTAATTCTCCGAAATCAGACAAATGCGTTAGGGATTTTGGCAACGATCCAAGCTTTCACTCAGCGTGACCGGTTGCAAATTCGCGACAGCAATGGCCTCCAGCAAGGGAGGAAGCACTTCTAGAATTACCGGCTGATTGTTGCTTGTGCGGGCAACATTACTGTCATGCAACAACAGAATGTCGCCAGCTTTCAGGTCTTTCAACAATTTCGCCAAGACGACTTGCGGATTGCCTTCAATCGTGTCAAAGCCGCGCTTGGTCCAACTAGCCAATTGCAAACCCAGGCGGCTGAGCACCGGATCAAGCAAAGGATTGCGCAAACCGACCGGCGGCCGAAAAAACCGGGGCCGAATGCCGGTCACCTCAGTCAGAGTATCCTGGGCCGCGTTTAGTTCGGCCATCCAGCCATTTAGCAGCAGAAACGGCAAATGATATTGGTGATGCATGCTGTGATTTTCGACCGCGTGGCCGCGTTTGACGATGTCCCGACACAAATCCGGGTAGCGTTGGGCTTTATCGGCGATGCAGAAAAACGTGGCTTTGGCGCCGAAGCGATCCAGCAGGTCCAGCACGGCGGGGGTGATTTCAGGATCGGGGCCATCGTCTATGGTAATGGCAATGTCGCCCCGCGCGGCGGCGGCAGGCGGCAGCGAGGTCCAGTTCGAGCCTACCCAAGAGCAACGCGGCCAAAGCCCGGCAAAGGTTAAAACCAACTGATCGGCAATAAAAGTCATCAAGGCCCAAGGCCAAATGCTTGGTTGAATAACTATCGCCAGCGGAGCGGCTATTGTTATTGCCAATGAAACCTTCATTAGCGGCGTAGGCTGCCAGTTGCGGTAAGCGGAAAAATTCATCATGAATGGGGGTGCGTGTTTAACCGGTAAGCGTCGCCGGTACCGAGCAGGGCGGCGATCAGATTTTTCTGCACTTCCGAGCTGCCAGAAAAAAGCCGCCCGGCTAGCGCATCCTGGACCAATTCAGCCATCGCGCCCCCCGATTCCAAGCCGGCCGCGCCCATGATCTGCACCGCATCCAGGCTGGATTGCAAGAAAGCCTCGGCCGCATACAACTTGGTTTGCGCCGACGCCATCGTCAGGCGTTGGCCGGCGTCGCACAATCGCGCGCATTCCCCCAGCCATAAATTGACGGTGTCCAGCCGTAACTTCATCTCGGCGATGCGATGGCTGACGGCCTGATGCTTACCCAAATGCACGCCGCCGGAGCGCCGCTCCCGGCTATAACGAACCACTTCCGCCAATTGCCAATCCATGAGCCCGGCGATGCCGGCGAACACGAAGGCCCGTTCGTACTCCAAAGCCTTTTGGATCATCTGGGTGCCGGCGCCGATTTTTCCGAGCAGGCGATCGGCATCGATTCGACAATCTTGCAAACTCACGCTGCCGGTGGCGCTGCCCCTGCAGCCATCCAATGCACTTTCATTGCTGAAATGGCAGCCGTCATCTTCACGGGACACCAGGAAAGCGGAAATCTTGCCGTCCAATTTGGCGTAAATCACCAACCAGTCGGCCATTGGCACGTTAGTGATATAACGCTTTTCGCCGTTTAGTAGATAACCGTCGCCCGCTTGTTTGGCATGAGTAGTCATCGCTTGCACGTCGGAGCCGCAAGACGGCTCGGTGATGGCATGCCCGCCCAGCCAGTCTCCGCTCAACAAAGCCGGCAGAAATTTTTCTTTCTGCGCCTCGCAGCCGTACAACAAGATAGGGTATACAGAACCCCACAGATGGGCGTTGATCGCCAGCATCAGACCGGGATCGCGACAAGTTTCGCCAAGGCGGCGATGGGTTTCGACTAACGAGGCAAAGTTATCGCCAAAACCGCCGACGGCAGAGGGCAGGGCATGTCGAAATACACCAAGTTCAGCGACGGCACGCAAACGGACTTTGATTTGGGTTTCATTCGGTCGGCCTGCGTAAGCAAGGATCTCGGAAAAATCAGTGGCTATAGTCATGGTTTAGGATTTGAGCAAACGCAATGAATTTGCATTGTATTGTATCGTTCCCAAGCTCCGGCGTGGAAACGAAGGCATGGAGCGTCGAGGCAAGCTTGCAAAGACAAAGTTTCTGTTTTTCGCAAAAGCTTCTATGCTGGTTAGGCTTGGAACGCCAGGTCCCACCGCTTGCGATTGGTCAACCAGAGTAAGCCTGGCTAGAAAATTATCAATAACTTAAAAGCACGTATGAGCAAAACCACACCCGCCAACGTCAAACTAACGCTTTACGGTAAGCCTATCGAGCTGAAATTCAGCGCGCCAACGGAAAAAGTGACGCCGGTAGCGATGCTGCCGGCACTGCATCGCATCAACAACACTTTTGTCGAAACCGCAGTGGCTGCCTTTGTTACGGACCAGGAGACCATCTCCTGCCAAGCCGGCTGCGGCGCCTGCTGCCGACAAGTCGTGCCGTTGGCGGAATTCGAAGCCTACCAAATCGCCGGCGTGGTCGAGCAATTGCCCGAGCCCAGGCGTTCCACGGTCAAGCAGCGCTTTGCCGACGCTTGCGAAAAACTGGACGCTATCCAGTGGCTGAGCCGGCTCGAACAGATGCTGGCTGAAGGTACCAACCACGAAGCGGTAGAGCAACACGCGCTGACTTATTTCCAGCAAGGGGTGCCCTGTCCGTTTCTGGAAGCGGAAAGCTGCTCCATTCATCCGGTTCGACCCTTGGCTTGCCGAGAATATCTGGTGACATCGCCGGCCGAACATTGCCAAAACCCGACACCGGAACATGTCAGACACATCGAGTTAAAATTTCAGGTGTCCAAAATTGTCCGCAAACTTTGGCGCACCAGCCATATCAAAGACCTGGATTCGGTGCCGATGATTTACGCCTTGCAATGGGTCAAGAAACACCCCAACCAATTTCCAAAAAAGCGTGGCGAGGCTTGGCTGCGGGAATTTTTTGACTATATGGCGAATCCGTGACGTTACTTGATGCCGCTGGAAACGATGGAATGAGCTTATCGTTCCCACGCTCCAGCGTGGGAATGCGCTCCAGCGTCACGGCTACCAGAGTGCAACCATCCAGCCCAGCACAATTACAAGTATCAGCCTAATTCCATGTGATATAGCGCCCGGTCTTCACCAATAACTCTGAAGCCCATCCGGTCGTAGAGACGCTTTGCCGGGTTGATCTTTATCACGTCCAGTACCAATTTCTTATTCAGATTTTTGGCCCGCAAAGCTTCTTGTGCCAGCAAAGTGGAGCCTATTCCCCGTCTTTGAAATTCAGGTAGCAGAAACAGGGTGCGAACCCAATGACTTTGCTCGCTCTCCTGCACATAGATAGCGCCGGCAGGTTCTTTGCCGATGCGAATCAGTTTGAAGTTTTGCACCTGTAGGTTTCTCCAGAAACCGGTATGTTGAAACTCGTCGTCCCAGCCCCATGCCCAATCGATGTAATCGCGCATCGATAGCTTGAACGCATTAAATATGAAATGTTTGTCATGCTCTGCTGCGTCGATCAGGCTAAAGGAGGTCATAAACTAAGCCAAATGTTGTGATCATATCTATCGTTCCCACGCTCCAGCGTGGGAATGCCGCCCCAGACGTTCCAGCGTCACGACTACCAAGTATCGATGTCGATCAAGCCGCCCAGTCCTGCGTAATTCACAGCACTTGAGTAACGCCAATGCTCAGGCAAATTCACATAACCCCGCTTCACCGGATTGGCGTGAATATAATCCAACTTCTCCCGCATCATCGCTTCATTAAGAATCAACTCCGCATGCACGCCTTCCTGCCAGAACTGAAACTCCCGGTCATGCTTATGCGCGCATTTGGCAAAGCGCAATCTTTGCAATAACTGTTCGGCTCGTTTCGCTTGCAGATGATCGATGATCCGCCGCGCGGTGTAGGCTTTGAAGCTGGCAACGCATTTATCCAGCGAGGTACTCTGAGCGATGAAATGCAGATGGTTTTCCAGAATCACATAGCCATACAGTTTTAAGCCGACCTGTTGCCGTTGATATTGCCAGCAGTCGAGCAGGATTTTCACGGTTTCCGGCCGGGTAAAGACCGGCAGCCATTCCACGACCGTGCAGGTCATGAAATGCGCTTGCAGGGGTTCAGTGATGGTGTAACGACTTCGGCCCATCGGTTGTTTGTTGGTTTAGGACGCTGGAGCGTCCGGGGCGGCGTTTCCACGCGGAGCGTGGGAACGATGAAATTTCAGCCATCATAGTTATCCTTTAAATTATCTTCGATCTTCTACACAACCAGATTCCCAAGGATCTGGTGCGGGATTTAGCCAGTTTTCAGCAGTTATAGCGCCTTTAACAGGCTGGTGAAAAACCCGTCGATATTTCCCCTTACCCACGATGTAAGTGATTTTTTCGAGTTGAAATCGGTCATGACATCGAGTTTCAAGCGTTTTGCCCCGGTTTCAAGGGCTTTTTAT
>NZ_JAXARY010000026.1:0-65008 GCF_033949435.1 Methylomonas defluvii
CGCGGGTTCGTAGCCAGTCACTTTTTCATCTTCCACGGTTCAAGTCGTTGTATTCTCCATTACAAATCCAGTTAGGGACAGTATCAATACAGGGAAGTTATTTTTGGCGAAATCCTTAGCAGCTTTGAGCTGCAATTCGTAGTCAGCGGGCGACAGGTAACCATTGAGAGAGATAGTCAAATCTGGTGTACACCAGATTTGACTATCTCCCACAAAAATCCATATGGCCATTGATGCCTGCGGGTTGCCTATTCATTTCTCGGTCACCAGTGGCGAGCTCCATCACTGCAAGGAAGCGCCGGAATTAGTAGCTAAACTGCCTTTGGCTCACTACACGGTCGTTGACAAAAGTTACAACGGTGAATCCTTACGGATTCAGATTCGCGAGAAAGGGTGTGTCCCTATCATTCCTCGAAAACAGTATTCAACCGTTGGGAATGACGGAATGGATGGGCGCCTCTATAAATACCGCCACCTCGTTGAAAATGTCTTTGCAAGACTGAAGCATTTCAGAGTCATCGCTCGCGATATGACAAATTGAAACGCAATTTTGACAGCCTTGTCGCTTTGGCATGCGCTTTTATTTTATTACCTATGTAAAAAACGGCAACAGCCCCTAATCAATTAACCTTATTTTTTTGCATATATCCCACCATATAAGTTATCCCTATAGGTAATATACCAAAGCGCTGTAAACCGATATCCCATTTATAATAGGGAGCAGAAATTGAATTAACCATGGTTTTTAGTTCTTCAGGTGTATATGTGCGTAGGCATGAAACGATGCCATCAAACATTACTATAAAGGGAATCAAAGGGACTATATAAGTATAAAACACTCTATTCCAACGCCATGGGCGAATAAATGGAGTATTAAGCCAAACCAAAAAAGGCGTAAGCAGCATATAAAGCAACAGCAAAGGATGGCGTTGTGTGCTTTCAAAAATTGCAATGCCGGTTTTTGCATCTACAGCGTCTCGCAAAACGGCTTTAGCCTCCTCAGGTTTCAAATGATGAAATGATGAAAAAAAAGTGCGAAAACCTTTTATCTCTCTGGGTACCTGCGTCGCATTTATTGACTCGGTACAGAAAACGATACCGATATTTTGTGCATGCGCTGCTCGAAAGGCGTCCAAGTTTGGGTACAAATCGGTCAGCGTAACAGATAAAATTCGGTTATCGGACTGTTGAAGTACATCTTTCCACAGTGATAACCAAGGACCTGCACCACCTGAGCAAAGATCAACAATCAAATTTTGTCCACTTTGATCTAAAGCCTTGACCAAGCGCTGAGTGATGGGCTGATATAAATGGTAAGACTGAACAATGTGTTGTAAGAAATCGGTCACGCCATCTCGCAATACTTTTGGGCACCAGTGTTGATCTTCAATTTCAAAAAAATGGATCCGGTTCATCGTGGTTTGCTCTCAAATAAAAATGCCCTCCGAAGAGGGCATATTACAATTGATAAATCTAATTGGCAGTTTGCAGGCTTACGCTACTACGCGACTCTCTATGAAAGACTCATGCATTCACATTATGCAAGCTTCCTTCTTAAATTTTTTCAAGAATAATGCCGACCGTTTTCTATTAAGAATAAAAGCCGGCATTTAAAAGCAGATTTAGATTGAACGTTTTTTTCTAGCGGAAAAAGCCAACATGCCTAAACCTAACAGCGACAAAGAACCTGGTTCAGGAATTGTAGCGCTGGCACCAAGGTCTCCAGAGCCAGTCGAGTAATAAGTTGTAACGCCTCCAGATGTTGATGTGACTGTGTTTCCGGCTAATATGCTGGAGCCCCATGAAAAATCGGCAAATTCGCCAGTAGTTGGTACAAGCTTGGTATTTGTATCAAAAATATCAGTTCCCAAACCGGCGAGCAACAAATCAAAGAATGCGGTACCGCCGCCGCCGCCCAAAACGTTTATAGTGCCCAGGAAAGTATCTCCGATAGCATTCAGGTCTTTTCCTAAAATAGTCATCCACACAGTGCCGTCTTCTGCTGAAGCTTGATTGGTAGGATCATAGGCTGTTAGGTTGTCAAGATAGAATGTGATAACGCCCCCGGTAAATAATGTATCACCTGGAATATTTATTTGGTTTGTGGTGTAGTCAGTTGTAACGGAATAGGTTAATTGACCACCAGGAAAAACATCGTAAGCAATATTGTTAAATCCTGTTACCTCGCCCCAAGCAGTAAATGAACCTGAGCCATCAGCGTTTTTTGTGACTATTTGCGCGAAACTGCCACTATCGAATTCGGTGATAGTTTCAGGCGTTATAACGCCATCGATACTTGCTGCGTTAGCCGCGAAACCTGCGCTGACAAGACTCAGAGCAGCAATGCTCCGTATAACATTAGATTTTTTCATGACTATTCCTTAAAGGGTTATAAAAAAGTTAGCGATCAGTATCCCAGATGTAGATCTTTTGCAAACCAAAATGAATTGCAGTATTTCAATATGCACATAAGTGCAATGTCTCATAATTTTGTGAAGGCGAACTTCACTTTCAGATTCGATCATGAAGACAAACTTCAAATAAACAACAGCAGAAATTGTGCCAAAATAATAAGCTGTTGTTTTATATATAATTTATAAGCCGGCTGCAATGGCTTGTTTGATTGATTGTAAAGTTATCTGACACTTTACCAGGGTTAGGATTCGCACTTTTTTGCTTTTAATCAGTCTTTCGCCGATTCTGGGTTGAAAATGAATGACCGGCTAGAAAATTCATAACAAAGACTGACAGTGAAAGCCTGTCCATGCAAATTTCTGGGAAGGGCGCCGTCGGGAGAAATAGTCAAATCTGGTGTACAGACGAACTGAATCAGGCGGCGATGTAATGGTCAACAAAACCCGGACACCAAATCAGGCAGATTTTTTATAGAATTCCCGCTCAAATTCTATTGGGGATTGATAACCCAATGTTGAGTGCGATCGCCGGCCATTGTAAAAAGCCAAATAATCGATCACGCTCAGTTTCGCCGCTTCTTGGGTTTTGAATTTTTCGTAGTTGAGCTGTTCGTGCTTTAAACTGCGAAAAAAGCGTTCGGTTGGGGAATTATCCCAGCAATTGCCTTTTCGGCTCATACTCTGCTCCATCTTCATGACGGCCAAATGTTGACGATATTCTCGGCTCGCATATTGGCTACCTCGATCGGAATGATGCAATAAGCCGGGCGGAGGCTTACGCCGCCACTTGTGCCCTGTGGGTAGAAGGCCATTTGCAAGGCATTGACGCAAAGCGATGTGCGCATGTGATCGTCAATCGCCCAGCCAACGACTTGGCGGGAAAAGAGATCAATGATCACCGCAACGTAAAGCCAGCCCTGCAGCGTCCACACATAGGTGATATCAGTCGTCCACACCTGATTAGGCTTGGCTACTTGAAATTGCCGATCCAATCGATTGGGTGAAATAGCCTCATTGTGGTTGCTGTCGGTCGTCGCTTTAAATCGCTTGGGATAACGTACCTGCAATCTCAAGTCTCGCATGAGTCGCCGGGTTTTAAAACGACCCGCAGCAAATCCCTGTTTTTGCAAGCGATCAGCTAGGCGACGCGAACCAAAGCACTGCTTATTGTCGACAAAAATCTGCCTGGCTGTTTCGGCCATTTTTCGATCTTGTGCTCTTTATCAACGTCTTTCGGAGCTTTTAACCAATCGTAATAGGCGCTGGTACTCACCTGCATCACTCGACACAGTACGGTCACTGGATACGTCTTCTCTTGCTCTCGAATAAACCCGTACTTTACTTGTGCCCTGTGGGTATTCGGCTTCTTTCGCAAAGAAGACGGCCGCCTTTTTTAATATTTCGCGCTCCATCCGTAACTGTTCATTTTCCTTGCGCAAGCGAATCAATTCGTCATGCTCTCCCAAGTTTACGCTGTTTTATTTCATCGTCGCGTCAGTCGCCGAGGGCTTGCGTTCCGCCCGAACCCAGCGTCCCATCGCACTTAGCGATACGCCCAAATGATCGGCTGCTTGTTGCTGACTATAGCCTTTCTCCAAAACTAGCTTGGCGGCATCTTGCCTGAATTCCAAACTATATTTGGGTCGGTTGTGTTGTTTTTCGTTTGTCATGCTTACCTCTAATAACAGTATAAAGTCTGCTTTTAGAAGTGTCCGGCTTCATTAAACCATTTCAGATTTAGTTATAACTCGGGCGCCGTGTCCATCATTCTTATCAAACAACACTCAACTTTGGGGAATGATCACGTCGATGGAGTCTCGATGGGTTTGGGTATCTCTTGGAAAATGTGTTTGTAAGGCTAAAGTATCTCAGCGTCATCGCATCAGGATGCGGCAAATTGAAATGTAACTTTGAGAGTCTTATCGCTTCGTTTTGGGCCTTCATTTGGTTGCCCTGTAGAAATGGCAACAGCCCATTTCTGAACAGCTTATTATCTCTGCAAAAATTAATTTGCCGTCTGTAGGTATTTTGCGAGTTGGAGTCCCCCATTTAATCGACTATCCTTCTACTTAAACACTAACAGGAGATTCCCATGGACAGCCCTAATCTTGAGCAAGCACTTTCGGACTGGCGCGACCTTTTAGGTAACGATTCCGTTGTCACCTGTAAGGAGTTTTTGCAAGCGGCAGAAACCAATTGTACGGCGCTAAGGAATCAATCACCTGCTTTGCTCCGGCCTGATTTCACCTCAGCCGTTCAGCAAATAGTTCAGATTGCCGCGAAATATCAAATACCTCTTTATCCTTTCAGCACCGGTTGTAACTGGGGCTATGGCTCAAAAAACCCTGCTCAAGACCACTGTGTCTTGGTGGATTTATCACGGATGAATAAAATTCTGGACTTTGATAAGGAAACAGGTTTGCTCACTATCGAGCCTGGAGTTACCCAACGCCAGCTTGATGCTTATTTAAAGCAGCATGACCATCCTTATCTGATTCCGGTTACCGGGGCTGGGCCTGATTGTAGTCTGGTTGGAAATGCCTTAGAGCGAGGCTACGGCATCACCCCTTATGCTGATCACTTCGCCGCGGTAATGGGACTGGAAGCTGTGTTGCCCAACGGAGAAATTTATCGCTCCATGCTTTCAGGCTTGGGAGGTGAGGCGGTTGATAAGGCTTTTAAATGGGGGATGGGGCCCTACATGGACGGTCTTTTCTCGCAAAGTAATTTTGGGATTGTCACCAAGATGACGATTGCTTTGGCGCCAAAGCCGGAGCGAGTTGAAGCGTTTTTTTTCAGTGTAAAAAAAGCTGACGATCTAGGGTTGGCGGTTGAAAAAGTCCGGCAGGTGTTGCGTGAGGTGGGAACGGTGACGGGTTCTATCAACCTGATGAACAAACACCGGGTATTGTCGATGTCGGAGCCTTACCCAAAAGACCGCTTGGGCTCGGATGGGTTGATTCCGGAAGATGTGCTGCAGCAGCTTATGACGCGCAATCAGGTCATGGAATGGACCGGTGTGGGTGCTATTTATGGCAATAAGAAAGTTGTTGCTGCGGCGAGAGGGGAGATTCGAAGAATATTAAAGCCTGTCGCCAAACGGCTTGTTTTTTTTACCCCGGGTTTAGTGAAATTCATGCATGGCGCCGCGCAGGCTTTGCCAGTTATCCGCGACTTACATTTAGTTAATGTGTTGGGGACGTTGAATAAAACCATGCAATTGTTTGCGGGAGAGCCCAGCGAGATTGCCTTGCCTCTGGCCTACTGGCGGTCAGGTGTCATGCCGACTGATGGTACCTCGATGAATCCGGATAAGGACGGCTGTGGGCTTATTTGGTATTCGCCGCTTTTACCCATGAAGCCCGATTTAACTCGTGAATATGTCGAAATGGTGAAATCCATTTGTATCAAACACAGAATCGAGCCGTTGATCACCTTGACTAGTATTTCGGATCGCTGTTGGGACAGCACCATTCCAATTTTGTTTGATAGGCAAGACGCAAATGAGGTTGCCAGAGCGCATGCTTGTTATCATGAACTGTTAGATACGGGGCGAAAACATGGTTTTGTGCCTTATCGTCTCGGTATCCAGTCTATGGATTTGCCGGCTAAGGAACATGCCGTTCCTGATGTTTTGCGTTCTCTAAAGCAGGCTGTCGACCCAAACAATATTATTGCCCCGGGTCGTTATGGCTTATAGACAAACTGGGGGTCGCTGGGTTTGGCTAATAAAGCCAACCCAGCATCTAGCTGGCTTGCTAGTTTTTAATCGAATCTAGCATGGCTTCGGCGAAAACTTTGTGAACCTCTGTGGTTGGATGGATTTCATCCCAAAATATCAAACCGTTTCCTGCATCGAAAGGCACTATTGAACAATTGTCTTGAGTCAATACTGGACTATAGAGACATCCTGCCGCAGGTCCTGCTACAACCTGATCATCTCTAACGATCAAGGATTTGGTTATGGAGTAAATGTCGACTTTATAAATTTTGATTTTAGGTAGCTTTGCAAGTTCTCTCAATTCTATCCTTAGCCTGTTGTTGTGATCGATAGTTTGGAATGAAAGGAGGTCGAGAATTTCCGGATGAGGATTTGCGGGGTCTTGGTAAGCTATGAAATTAGCAATCGGTACTTCACTTAGGTCAGGGAGATTGGGCACTAGAAAACGGCGAATCCCTGAAGCATACAAGTTACGAATCGATTTGCTGATATTGTCGACAACTTGTTCTGTAGGAATCACGATTCCCTTGCCAAATTGATTGAGATAATCGTTTGCTCCACTCCAAACAAAAGCCAAAGAGTTTTCAACAAAGCTGTCATTTTTTATGACCTTGAACATGCCTACTTGCCCTAGTAGGCCGGTCACATTAAATTGTCCTAGTACCGAATTGCCGAAACTAGTTTCAGAGCCACCATAAGCAAAGCTTATGGCTAGGTTTTTATTTGGTTTTAGCGTGAGTTTTTCTGGAGAGAGCGCCAATATAGGTTTTACTTTAGACGATTTGCCGAGTGACTTCCAGAATTGTTCAGCGGCATTTGGACCGTTCGAAAATCTACCGTTGAAATATCGCTTTTGGGGAGGGACGGGTATGGGAAGTCCAGAGGCGGATGTTTGTATATAAACGTTGCCGGTGTCCGATAAGCTATCACCGAAAACATAAAAATTCTGGTTGTTCTCCGCCAAGGCTGAGTTGCTGAGTTGCAACGATATTAAGGTAAATAAAATAAATCGTAGCATTGAAGTTTTCATTTTTTCTTCTCCCTAATAGGGTGGCAGGATTAATGGTAAGTTATTGATCACTAAAATTAAAATTTGTATAAATATTTTTATCTCGCTCCCTTACCCCACAAAATAACCTCCACAGTGCTCAGCATTATCGTCAAGTCCAGAAATAGGCTGTAGTTTTTGACGTAATACAAATCAAATTGCAGTTTTTGTCGGGTATCGTATTCGCTGGCGCCATAGGGGTAACATAGTTGCGCCCATCCGGTAATGCCGGGTTTAACCCTATGCCGTTCTTTATAATAAGGAATATTCTCTTCGAAGCCTTTTACGAATTCCGGTCTCTCCGGGCGCGGGCCGACAAAGCTCATATCGCCTTTTAGCACGTTTAGTAGTTGCGGCAGCTCGTCTATCCGATATTTACGAATCACTTTGCCGACGCGAGTGACGCGGTCATCGGTTTGGCTAGCCCATTGCGCGCCATTTTTTTCAGCGTCGATACGCATACTGCGAAATTTAATGACATCGAACGGAATGTCCCGATAGCCGACACGTTTTTGCCGATAGAAAACCGGTGCACCAAAGCCGCTTTCGATATAGATCGCCAACATGGTGAGGATCATTAGCCACCAACTGACGGAGAGTAGTAGCAGACTGGCTAAAATATCGAAGCTGCGTTTGACGATGGGGCGTAAACCGCCACTCACAAAACCATCGGAAAACATCAGCCAGCTTGGACTCAGCGCCTCCAGAAAAACCAGCCGTTGCTCTCTCTCATAGAAAGTTTGCAAGTCCATGATTTGCACGCCGGACATTTTGATGTCCAGCAGTTCCTCCACGGGTAGTTTTTTTCTACGATCATCGACAGCGATGACTATTTCATCGACGTTAGCGGCTTCGACAATATCTGTTAGCCTGATTTTTTCGTTGAGCGCAATCGCATGGGGTACGCTTATTGGTTCGTCCTCCAGCGTGATGTAACCGACTATTTCAAATCCTCTATAAATATAGCTGGAATTAACGACGCTGAGTTCTCCCGCTCTTTGCCCACAACCCACCACTAACACCCTGCGTTTTAAATTATCCAGATTGACGAAGCGATAAAATAAATATCGTGTTAACAGCAAGCCCACAAAAGAAAAAATAATTGCGGAAATCAGGACGCTGCGTGCCAGCATCAAATCGGGAATGATGTAGTAGATGAACGCCAGTATAAAAACCGCAACGGCAAAGCTGAAGCTAATGCGCTGGAGAATATTGTATTCTTCTTTATCCAGTGTTTTGCGGTACAAGCCCAAACCGGAACAGCTGGCGATAAACACCACTGCGTAAACCGCTGCTGAAGCAGCGAGTTCGGATTGGGAATACCAGGATGCTATATATAAAAATCTGAGGCCAGCGCCGCAATACATAGCCAGATAAAACACCAAAGATTCCACTATAAGCAACCAAAGGTAGGCGGTGGAAATGTAATGTCGAAAAATTCTTATCATGTGAAGGCTACCGCTAACTCCTGGATAATCACTATTTGACGATATTCTGTTTTAGAAGCGTCTTGATATGTTCAGCGGGAATAGCATAGGTGATGCCGCTGGGATTGGATATGGCATTTTCTTTGCTGCCCTGTACAAAGACTTTGTTAATGATACCAACAACTTTTCCGGAATTGATGTCGTACAAGGGGCTGCCGCTGTTGCCGGGGTAGGCTGTGGCGTCTAATTGGAACACATTGAAGGGCGTCTGTAGTCGTTTCAGCATATTGACGTTTAACTGCCGAGTGGCGATTGCCGGTATGGCGTTGGGTGAAATAGCCGAAATAATGCTTCGGTGCGTGACCGGATACAAACCTAGCACCATGCCTATTGGGTAACCGGTGAATGCATATTGCTCGCCCTCCCGCACTATTAGTGAGTCACCGATTTCCAGTGCGGGTAAAACTCCGCCGTCTACTTTTAGCAATGCCAGATCGTGATCTTCATCGGTCACGGTCAGTTCTGCAATTTGCATTTGTTCTTTTTGCTCGTGGCGATAAAAAACCGCATAACGTTCGAGGTGCTCTTCGTCTAGTTTTTTTGCGGTTACGTGAGCGTTGGTAACCACTTTTCTGCCGTCGGCAACGGCGAAGCCGGTGCCCAGGAATACCGCACGCGGGTTTCGTGTTGGCATATAAGTGCCTATGGCTACTATTCCGGGCTTGACTCGGGCAAGAATGTCGGGGAGGTTAACTTCATCGGCATGGCTGGTGGCGATGGTGGATAGTCCGATAAATAGCGCCAAGAGATAAAGTATTTGGTTTTTCATGGCTGGAGGAGTTAAGGGGCCTTAATTGGTAGAGCTTGGAAAGTTTAGTCTAACTTAGCATGAATGCGGGCGTCGTCGTGAATTAACAGTTGTTTACACTTTGGTAACAGGCAGGCACCGGCTTAGATAGCGCTTAATGTCCACCTGGAACAGCGCGCGTGGGCATTGACCCGGTAAAATTATATACCCAGTGAACTAGTTGGTTTCTTTTGAGTCTTATTTTTCGGAGATAGTAAGACAATTCCCGGTAGTGTCTGGCAGTGGTGTATCAGCGGGTTTGAGATTAAAAAACGCAGGTCGCTGGCCTTCTGTTAAATCGCTACCGGTTTTTTTGTGCTTGTATCAGACCGATTCTGTTTGAAAATCGTTGTTCTTCCAACACAAAACCTCCGCGCCATCCGGTTTCCAATCCGCCAACACGTAGCGTCTGGCCGGCCGGCCATCCAGCATAAATTCGTGTAATTTCGGTCGATGCGTGTGTCCATGAATCAATGTGCAGCAACCATACTTGTGCAGGCTTTCGACCACCGTATCCTGGTTAACATCCATAATATCCAGGGTTTTGCCGCGTTTATGATAATAGCTGCGCAACCGATACCAACGTGCTGCTATCAGCCGCAGCCACAAAGGTTTTGACAGCACATTTTGTTGCCATTCCGGGCTGTGCGATTTGCTGCGAAAAGCCTGGTAAGCCAAGTCGTCGCTACAGAGTAAATCGCCGTGGGTTAGTAAAATTCGCTGACCATTCAATTCGATAGTCGCATATTCGTCCAACAAACGGATACCGGTTTCCCGGCAGAAATCTTGACCCAACAAAAAATCGCGGTTCCCCTGCAACAGAAAAATCTCGGTGCCGGCGTCGCTAAGTTGTTTGAGAGCGTTTTTGATGGACGGGATAGGCCGGGTATTGTCGTCGTCGCCGATCCAGGCGTCGAACAAATCGCCAAGGATATACAGCGATTTTGCCTCGATGACGCGCTGCTGCAAAAAGCCTAAGAAACGCCGGGTGATCTCCGGTTTTTCCAAAGCCAGATGCAGGTCGGAGATGAAGAGTACGTCTTGTTTCACGTTAAGCAACAGCGGTTTCAGCCCACTTACCGGCGGAAACCGCTAATTATTATTTGATAACTTCGGCTTTTTCGATAACGATGTCGGTTTTCGGTACATCCTGATGCGGACCGCGATTGCCGGTGGCTTGTTTGGCCATGGCATCGACGACATCCATGCCTTCGATCACTTCTCCGAATACTGCATAACCCCAACCGCTAGGGCTTGGGCTGGTGTGATCCAGAAAGGAATTGTCTTTATAATTGATAAAAAATTGCGCGGTTGCCGAATGCGGATCGTTAGTACGGGCCATTGCCAAGGTGCCGCGTTTGTTTTTCAGACCGTTGTCGGCTTCGTTCTTGATCGGTGCATTAGTTTCTTTTTGTTTGAATGAGGTGTCGAAACCGCCGCCTTGGGCCATAAAACCTGGGATTACCCGGTGGAAAATGGTGCCCGCATAAAAGCCCTGTTTCACATAGGCCAAAAAGTTGGCGGCGGAAACCGGTGCTTTTTCGTCTTCCAATTGAATGACGACGTCGCCCAGGGAAGTGGTTAATTTGACTTTGCTATGTGTATTGGACATTTTATTTTCTGTTGCAAATGAAAGGGTTGAGAATAAAAACAGCATCAGGTAAACCAGGGTGGTACGCATTGATAGCTCCATAATCGCGCTGCAAGCCGCGAATTCTATGTGTTTTTATCTTGAAAGAGAAGCTGGAATCTTGATAGATTGCCAGATGTTTCGCTACATCCACCTATGATCAACATGTTGAAAATCTACAACACCTTAACTCGAAGTAAGCAAGAGTTCATTCCCAAACAGCTTGGCAAAGTCGGCATGTATGTCTGTGGCATGACGGTTTATGACTACTGCCATATTGGCCATGCGCGGGTCATGGTGGTGTTCGATACAGTCGCCCGTTATTTACGACATTCAGGTTATCAGCTTACCTACGTCAGAAATATTACCGACATAGACGACAAAATTATTCAGCGCGCCAACGAGAATGGCGAGGCGTTTACCGCATTGACTGAACGTTTTATCGAAGCCATGCATGAAGACGAGCGGGCTTTGTCGGTGTTGCAGCCGGATATCGAACCGAAAGCCACGCAATCGATTGCCGACATCGTGAAGATGATTTCGACATTAATCGAGCGTGAGTTTGCCTACGTCGGTAGCAATGGTGACGTGTTTTATGCGGTAAACCGCTTTGACGGCTACGGCAAGCTGTCCGGTAAAAATATCGAAGACTTACAAGCCGGTGAGCGGGTGAATGTCGATACCGCCAAACGCGATCCGCTGGATTTTGTACTGTGGAAAATGGCCAAGCCTGGCGAACCTTATTGGGATTCGCCATGGGGGCAGGGCAGACCGGGCTGGCATATCGAATGCTCGGCAATGTCCACCTGCTGCCTGGGCAATCATTTCGATATTCACGGTGGTGGCATGGATCTGCAATTTCCGCATCACGAAAACGAGATTGCCCAGTCGGAAGGCGCCACCGGCGAACCCTTTGTGAATTACTGGATGCATAACGGGTTCGTGCGGGTCAACGAAGAAAAAATGTCCAAATCGCTGGGCAATTTTTTCACCGTGCGCGAGGTGTTGAAACAATATCGCCCGGAAGTGATCCGCTTCTTCATCCTCTCCAGCCATTATCGCAGCCCGCTGAATTATTCCGACGAACAGCTCGACGAGGCGGGTGTGGCTTTGACTCGTTTGTATACAGCCTTGAGAGGTGTCGAAATTATCGATGCGGCTATCGATGCAGATTACTGCCAGCGTTTCGAACAGGCGATGGATGACGACTTTAATACACCAGTGGCTTTGGCTGTTCTATTTGATTTAGCGCGCGAATTAAACAAAGCCGAGGAAAAAAGCGTGCTAGCGGCAACATTAAAGCGACTGGCGGCCATTTTGGGCATATTGCAGGACGATCCGGACAGTTTTTTGAAGGGTGGGGCAGCGCCGGATGGCATGAGTGAAACGGAAATCGAGCAATTGATCGACGCCAGAAAAGTTGCCAAAACGGGCAAAGACTGGGCGCGCGCCGACCAAATCCGCGATCAATTGAAAGCACAAGGCATAGTTTTAGAGGATGTGGCCGGCGGCAACACCATTTGGCGCCGCGAAAGTTAAGGACTGTCAATGAACGAAATCAAAGATAAATCGGTAGAAACATTCCTGGACGAACTAGCCGGCAAGCAAGCCACGCCCGGCGGCGGTAGCGCGGCGGCAGTGATGGGTGCGCAAGCGGCGGCGTTGACTAGCATGGTCTGTAATTTGACCATCGGCAAACCCAAATACGCGGCGGTGGAAGAACAGATGAAGGCCTTGCTGACCGAGTCGGAAGCCTTGCGTAGCACCTTGATCGGCATGATCAAAGCCGATGTCGATGTATTCGACAAACTGATGGCCTGTTACGGCTTACCTAAAAGCACTGACGATGAGAAAGCCGTACGCACCGAACAGATTCAAACGGTGCTCAGAGAGGCTACGCTAGTGCCGCTGGAATGCGCGAAAGCTTGCGCCAAGGCTATCGAGTTGAGCCGGGTGGCTGCCGAACACGGTAATCTTGGTGTGATTAGCGATGCCGGCGTGGCGGTAATGGCAGGCTACGCCGGCTTGAAAAGCGCGGCACTGAATGTGCAGATCAATGCCGCGAGTTTGAAAGACAGGCCGTTTGCCGAAGCCCAACTTGCCGAATTGGATATTTTGTTGCAAACCGGCGAACAGGCCGCCGAGCAGATTTACCGTATCGTCAGGGAAAAGCTTTAAATCTTTCCTTAGGACGGGGCAATTTCAATCGCCCCCTCTCAGCTTAACTTGAGCGGCAGGTTTTCTAAATCTGCTTAACATTGATGTTCAAGGTCTGAATCCGATAAGCAATCTGCCTAGGCGTCATATCCAGCAAGCGCGCGGCTTTGGCTTGTACCCAACCGCTTTGCTCCAACGCGGCAATCACCCGCTCCCGTTCGTCCATGTTTTCGTCGTGCAGATCAATGTGTTTGATCGATTGCGGGGTGCGGCTGATGCCTATTTCGTTTTCCAGGCCGGTGCTGGCAATCACGTCGCGGTCGATAATGCCTTCTTGGCTCATGATGGCTGCGCGTTCCAGGCGGTTTTCCAGTTCGCGGACGTTTCCTGGCCAATCGTGTTTCATCAAAATTCGGATCGCGCTTTCCTTGATTTCCAATGGCCGGCCGCCTTGTTGACGGGAGATACGGTTTAACAGAAAGCTGGCCAGTTCCGGAATGTCCTCGATACGTTCGCGCAGCGGCGGCATATTGATGGGCATCACATTCAAGCGGTAATACAAATCCTCGCGGAAATTGCCTTCGGCGACTTCCTGCTCCAGATTGCGGTTAGTGGCGGCAATGATGCGGACATTGACTTTCAGGGTGCGAACGCCGCCCACTCGCTCGAATTCGCCTTCTTGCAGCACGCGCAATAATTTGGCCTGAAACGACGCGGAGATCTCGCCGATTTCGTCGAGAAACAGCGTGCCGTTGTCTGCCAGTTCGAAGCGGCCCTTGCGTTGGCCGATTGCGCCGCTGAATGCACCTTTCTCATGGCCGAATAATTCCGATTCGAGCAAGGTGTCGGGCAAGGCTGCACAGTTCAATTTTAGAAACGGGCCGTTGGCGCAGGCTGAGTTAAAGTGTATCGAGCTGGCCACCACTTCCTTACCGGTGCCGGATTCGCCGCGAATCAACACAGTGGTATGCCATTTCGCCACCTGCCGGATGATGTCGAACACTTTCAGCATCGGCTCGGAATGGCCGATGATGTTTTCGAAGCGGTAGTTTTTGACCAGTGTTTGTTTTAAATAGTCGCGTTCGCTAGCTAGTTCGTTTTGCTTGCGTTCCATTACACGCAGCATGTTCACGCTTTGGGCGATCAGGTTGGCGACCATTTCCATGAAGCGGGCGCGCTCGCCCAAAAACGTCGAAGTACAAGGCTGCGCAGCCAAAATGCCGACCACTTCGCCTTGTTCGATGGCCAGCGGGGAGCCGATAAACGGTAAATCCGGGTTATACACGCCCAAGCGGCTTAAAAAACGCGGCTCGTCGGCGATGCGTTCCACCACAATCGTGCTGCCTTCGTCGAGGATAGCGCCTACCAGTCCCTCGCCCGGTTGGTAACGCACCGAGCGGTCTATGCCGTCGCCGTAGATCTCGCAAATGCTCATGCTGTCGTCATCGACATCGCGTAGGGTAATCATGCCGAAATGCAGGCCGTTACGCTTGTGCAAAATCTCCAGGATGCCTTTCAGCTTGGTGCGCAAGTCATGCGTGCTATTCAGCAATTGACTGACCAGAAATAGCGTATCCAGTTCGGATTCAACCAGCAATAAACGATCACTCATGGATGTTCACCATCGCTAGGTTTTTTTGGCAGGGAAAGCTAATTTTAAAACTACAGCCGTTTTTGTATTGCGGGTCGATTTCTATCATGCCGTTATGCTGATTGACGATTTCCTTGCTCATGACCAGTCCCATGCCGGCCTGGACGCCGGCGGTGCTTTGATTGGTGGTAAAAAACGGTTCGAATACTTTGCTCCGTTGGTTGGCAGGTATGCCGGGGCCGGAATCGGCTATCGACACGCAAACCCAATCATGCTCGATAGCCGTGCTGATTTTGATGATGCGTTCCTGGCTGCCCGCACGATTCATGGCATTGACCGCATTGTCGATCAATTGCTTGAACAACATGCGTAACTTGTTTTCGGAGCCGAGGATATTGGGTAACACCGGGTTGGGCAGCCAATCCACTACGATGCCGTTTGCCAAAAACTTGGTGCTATACAGCAGCATCACTTCGTGCAGCAGCTGATTCAAGTTCACCGGCACCACCGCGGACTCCGGTATTTCCGGCACACAGCGCTGCAAGGTGGCAAGCGTTTCTTCCCCCATTTTTTGCACTTGGCCCAATAGGTCGCGGATCGGACTATTGTTGGCGTCATTGCGTTGCGTCATGATTTGAATCGCCGCGTGAATCTGGTTCAAGGGCTGGCGAATCTGATGCATTGCGCCCAGCAAGGTTTCGCGGATGCTGCGGATGTGTTCTTCTTCCGCCAACATGGTGCGCAAAGTCTGTATCTGTAGCTTTTCCTGCTGCCGGCGCAAGGGACTGATGTCGTTAATGGTCAGCAACAAGTAATCCTTGGATTGTCTGGCGAAGAAGCTGTCGGCGCAGACATCGTTTTCGATAAACCAATTGCCGGAGCAGGAAAACCAGCGCGTGCCTTTAAGCCCCGCGCTTTCAATCCTCACCTCGCGATTGGCGAAGCCTTGCTGTCTGTCTATGTTGTCGCCCCACAAGTCGCCCATGTCTTGCTCCAGCGCTTCCAGAAAGAACAGCGCGGGCTCTTTTTTGTCGAGTTCGCTGATCAGCATTTTGTACATCTGATTATCGAGCACGACCCGTTTGTCCGAATCGAGCACCACCATCGCCACCGGCGAAGCGTTCAGTACCGATTCGATCAATTGTTTTTGGTTATTAACTTGTTGTTCCGCGTAGTGTGCCTGGGTGACATCGCGGTGCATACCAATGTAATGACTGATGGCGCCGCGGTCGTCCAGCATCGGCGCGATGGTCAGATCAGCCAGGTAGCGTTGCCCCATTTTTTGCCGATTGACCAATTGGCCGTGCCAAACCTGCTTACGGGAAATGGTGTGCCACAAATCATAATAAATCTGTCTGGGTGTGGACTTGTCGGACAGCGCTGATTCGTTTTGGCCCAAAATTTCAGCGGCGTTGTAGCCGGTTACATCAGTGAAGGCCTGGTTGATGTAAAGGATATTGGCTTTTTTATCGGTGATCGAAATGGCCACCGGCGCTTGCTCCACCGCCTTAACAAACAAAGAGAAAGGCAGTGTTTTAGAGGTTTTGCCGCTTCTTGGCGATTGCCCGCTAGGGCCGATGGCTGGCGATAGTATATCGGCCGTTTCAATCTCAATCTGGCCTTGCAGGTAGTCAGGGGTGGATTTGGTCATGGCAAATGGTTCTCGCGTGTTTTTCTAGGCTTAAGTTGGAAAACTACATGCAATTTGAGAGCCAAATGCGTTTCGGCTTAGCTGCTGTTGGAAAATCCCGGCTATTTGTATGGTTTACGACAAATTTTAGCGGACTTGTTTCAGCTCTGTGTTTTTTAGGACAGAGATGTTGGCGCTAAATCTATCGGCTTTGCACTAAATCGGGGAATTGTGGGGTTTTCTCAGCATTGGCATAAATGATGCTGTCTTGTTACAAAACACCGGGTCTAAAACGATGAGCGAATACTTACTACTGATATTGGGTACGGCCTTGGTCAACAATGTCGTGTTGGTCAAGTTTTTAGGTTTATGCCCGTTCATGGGGGTTTCCAATAAGCTGGATACCGCATTGGGCATGGGTTTGGCGACCACGTTTGTCTTGACCCTGGCTTCTGCGGCCAGCTGGGTGTTGGAGCATCGCTTATTGATTCCGTTCGATATCGGATTTTTGCGAGTGCTGGGTTTTATTCTGGTGATCGCCGCAGTGGTGCAGTTTACCGAGATGGTGATACACAAAACCAGTCCGGTCATGTACCAGGTTTTAGGGATTTTTTTACCGCTAATTACCACTAATTGCGCGGTTTTGGGTGTGGCACTGCTTAACATCCAAGAGAAATACAATTTCGTGCAAAGCCTGCTGTTCGGCTTTGGTTCGGCAATGGGTTTTACCCTGGTGATGGTGCTCTTCGCCGGTCTACGTGAACGCTTAGCGCTCATGGCAGTGCCGGCGCTTTTTTCCGGCACCCCCATCGCATTTATCACCGCCGGCATCCTGTCGCTGGCGTTCATGGGATTCGCGGGGCTTTACAGCAAATAAGAGGCACATTATGTACGTTTTATCTGCCATTGTTATTTTGACAGCGCTGGGATTGTTGCTGGGCGTGGCGTTGGGGATTGCCGCTAAATACCTGAAGGTGGAGTCCGATCCGTTGATCGAGAAAGTTGAAGCCTTAATGCCCGGTTCGCAATGCGGCCAATGCGGCTTTCCCGGTTGCCGGCCGGCTGCCGAGGCCGTGGTATCCGGTGCCGCGCCAGTGACATTATGTCCGCCGGGCGGTACGTCGCTGGTGGAGCAACTGGCCAAATTACTGGGTGTTGATGTCGATTTGAGCCAAACCCAAGACCAAGAAGCGATGGTGGCAAGAGTCAGTGAAGAAACCTGCACCGGTTGCACCCGCTGCTTCAAGGTTTGTCCTACAGACGCCATCGTCGGCGCACCCAAACAAATCCACGCGGTGGTGGCGGATGCCTGTATCGGTTGCAAGAAATGTGTGGAAGTCTGTCCTACCGAATGTCTGCAAATGCACCCTGTGGAAGTGACCTTGCGCAACTGGCGCTGGCCCAAACCGCTGGCCGCTTGAGACGGAGACACCTATGTTCGCCTTGTTCGAAAATCCCCGTTTGCGCGGCGGTATCCATGCCGAAGAGCACAAATCCGAAACCTCTCCGCTCAGCATCGTCACCGATTTTCCCATCCCCAAGAAATTGTACATTCCGGTGCAACAGCATGTCGGCAAGCCTGCCGAGCCGGTGGTGAAGGTCGGAGAGAAAGTACTGAAGGGCCAATTGCTGGCCTATAGCCAAGGCACCATTTCGGCGCCTGTGCATGCACCAACATCGGGCATTATCGCCGACGTCAAAGATTTTCCTGCACCGCATCCGTCAGCCCTGCCGATTCGCACCGTGGTAATTGAAAGCGACGGTAAAGAGCAATGGGCCGAGTTAATCGTTCCGGAAGACCCATTTCAACTCGAACCGGAAGAAATATGCCAACGAGTCGGCGCCGCCGGTGTGGTGGGTTTAGGCGGAGCGGTATTCCCGTCGGCGGTCAAACTCAGTTTAGGTCGCAAAAACAAGATTCATACCTTGCTGATTAATGCCGGTGAATGCGAGCCTTATCTGACTTGCGATGACCGTTTGATGCAAGAGCGCGCGGAGCAAATCGTTGCCGGCATCCGGTTAATGTTGCGCGGCATGGATGCCCCGAAGGCTATGGTGGGTATCGAAGATAATAAACCCGAAGCTTTCGCGGCCATGCAAACGGCCGCCCGGGATTTTCCCAATATCGTGGTGGCGCAAGTGCCGACCCGCTATCCGATGGGGTGGGATAGGCAAATGTTGCGTTATTTAACCGGCCAGGAAATTCCCGCCGACGGGCGAGCCACGGACATTGGGGTGGTGGTGCACAACGTCGCTACTGCCTTTGCCGTCTATCAAGCCATTTGCTTGGGACAACCCTTGATTAGCCGGGTGGTTACGGTCTCCGGCGCGGCCGTTGCCAAACCCAGAAATGTGGAAGTGCCCATCGGCACCTTGATGTCGGAAGTATTGGCGTTTTGCGGATTGGAAAAGTCGAAAATGGCCCGCTTAGTGATGGGCGGACCGATGATGGGCGACGCTTTGCCAATTGCCGAAGTACCGGTGGTGAAAGCCTGCAACGGCATCCTAGCCTTATCGCATGCCGACATCGACGAGCCGGCTATACAGCCTTGTATTCGCTGTTCCAGTTGCGTGACCGCTTGCCCGGTGGGTTTGTTGCCCTTGGAAATGGCTAGCCGGATCAAAGCCAATCAGTTGGACTCAGCGGTTGATTTGGGCCTAAAAGATTGCATTAGCTGCGGCAGTTGTTCTTATGTCTGCCCGTCGAATATACCCTTGGTGCATTACTTTAAATTCGCTTCCGGCGAGTTAGTTAAACGCCAACAAGCCGAGCACAAGGCAGAACAAACCAAGCGTTTAGTCGAAGATAGAAATAATCGGATGGAACGAGCCAGATTGGAAGCCGAAGCGGAAGCTTTGCGTGCTCAGGAAGCCAGAGCCGCCCGTTTGGCTGCCGCACAACAGGCGCAAGCAGCGCCAGCAGAGGAAACCGTATGAGTAATAAACCGATTAGCGGGCCTCACGTGGCGGCCACCCGCCGCGTCGATCAAATCATGCGCTTGGTGATTATCGCCCTGGCACCGGCCACGGCTTGCGGCGTGTTATTGTTCGGTTGGCCGGCGCTGTATTTGTTGGCGGTGACAGTGCTGTCCGCAATGGCTTTCGAAGGCTTGTGCCTGAAGATGAAAGGCGTGGCGGCAATGCCTTATTTGCGCGACGGTTCGGCGATCGTCACCGGTCTGCTGGTGGCTATGACTCTGCCGCCTTGGGCGCCTTGGTGGATAGGCGTCGTTGGATCGGCGCTGGCCATTGTGTTGGGTAAGCATGTCTACGGCGGCTTGGGGCAAAACCTGTTCAATCCGGCCATGTTGGCCAGGGTGGCGTTGCTGATTTCCTTTCCCATCGAGATGACTACCTGGGCCAATGTCTCCCCCCTGTTTACCGGGCCGGGCATAATCGACAGTTTGGCAATCACTTTTGGTGGTTTGGAAAACCCGGATGCGGTGACCGGTGCCACAACGCTAGGTTGGGTGAAAACCGAGTTTTCGCAAAATCGCCTGTTGTCCGGCAGTCTGATCGAATATTCGGGATTTTTAGCGTTTCTCGGTTGGGAGCGCGGCAGTTTGGGGGAAACCTCGTCTTTATTATTACTGGCCGGCGGCATTTGGCTGATGCGCCAAGGGGTCATCAAATGGCACATTCCTGTCTCGTTGCTGTTCAGTATCTTTCTGTTGTCGACGATTTTTCATGCTTGGGATAGTCAGCATTACCTAGGGCCCTGGGTGCATTTGAACTCCGGCGCGGTGATGTTGGTAGCCTTCTTTATCGCCACCGATTATGTCACGTCGCCTAACACGCCGTTGGGGCAAGTGATTTTCGGCGCTGGCTGCGGTTTGCTGATTTTTGTGATCCGATCCTGGGGCGGCTATCCGGAAGGCACCGGTTTTGCGATTTTATTGATGAACGCCGTCACGCCGCTGATCGATCATTACATCCGACCCAGAATTTATGGCCGCTACCGTAACGGCAAGCCGCTCGATATTTCCAATTCCTGAGACTGGCTATGAATTCCGAACCCGCCAAATCGACGCCTAAAGTGAACCAACACACAGAGTACGCGCTACGCGCAGTCAGCGAATTTAAGCAAAAATTGGCGGTGTGGCTGGAGCCTGGTCATTTGGAGCAACTTAGGCCGCTCTTACAATATCAGGCCGGTGTGTTGGGTGGCTTCGCGTTGTTGGCGGCGATTTTATTGGGCGTGGCCGATCTGGCGACGCGCGGTGTGATCGAGCTTCGCTTGCAGGAAGATCTACAGGCCAACCTGGAGCAAGTGGTTCCGGCTGAACTGTACGATAACAACTTGCTGAAAGACAGCGTATTGCTGCCTTCCGCCAATGCGAATCTGGGGGCTGATCAAACTGAAGTTTATTTGGCTAAAAAGCAAGGCGAAGTGAATGCCGTGTGCTTTAAATTCATAGCGCCCGATGGGTATGCAGGACCGATTAGTCTAGTGATGGGTATAGACAGTAAAGGTGAAATCCTGGGCGTAAGGGTTATAGCGCATGTGGAGACGCCCGGCCTAGGCGATAAAATCGAGGTGACCAAATCTAAATGGGTTCTGTCGTTCAATGGCAAATCCTTGAATAACTTGACCGTCGAACAATGGGCGGTAAAAAAAGACGGCGGCGTGTTCGATCAGTTCAGCGGGGCGACGATTACGCCGCGCAAGGTCGTACAGGCAATCAAGCGGGGGTTGGAGTTTTACAAAGCGCATCAAGCGGAGCTGTTGGCTGAGAAATAGAGCCTATCCGATGTCAAACTGCACTTGTCATTGGACAGTCCAAGAACGATTTCAACTAGTCGTCGCGTCAGCGACACCAAATCAAAACTAATATCGCTGCAAGGAGACCTTGCTATGAATCTTTCGATTCTGTTTTCAGAACAATATAGAAAAATCGCCCGCGACGGCCTGTGGGACAATAACGTCGTGTTGACGCAAAACCTGGCACTGTGTCCATTGTTGGCTGTCACCGGTACCGCGACCAATGGCTTGGGCATGGGCTTGGCGACCATGGTGGTGATGGTCGCATCCAATGCCGCCGTTTCGGCGAGTAGGCACCTGATTCCCTCTGAAATCCGTATCCCGATTTTCGTGTTGCTGATCGCCGCGTTGGTGACCTTGGTGGATATTTTTCTGAATGCCTGGATGCACGAATTGCATAAGGTGTTGGGGCTGTTCATTCCTTTAATTGTTACCAACTGCGTCATTCTCGGCAGGGCCGAGGCCTTTGCCTCCAAGCAGCCGGTAATGCCGTCGATGTGGGACGGCTTAATGATGGGGGTGGGTTTTACTGCGGCGATGGTGGTACTGGGGGCGATGCGGGAGATTAGTTCGGCCGGCACCTTGTTCGCCAATGCGTCTGTGTTGTTGGGCGAAAGTTTCCGGTTTTTGGAAACCACTTTGATTCCGGAATACAAAGGTTTTTTGTTGATGGCATTACCGCCGGGTGGCTTCATCATGCTGGGTTTCATGGTGGCATTGAAACGCTTGTTGGACCGGAAAGCGGCAGCCAAAATTACCGAACCTATCATTACTGATGCGATTGTCTTGGAAGAAGGAGCGTAAACTATGAATGTGGGTGTATGTTATGCGCAGGCGGACAGGCAACTCTGGTTGCGGCTGGAAGTGCCGGAGGGCAGTACCATCGCCGAAGTGATTGAATTGTCCGGCGTGTTGACGCAATATCCCGAGATCGATCTGGAGAGCCAAAAGGTCGGGATTTTCGGTAAACTGGCCAAATTGGATGCATCGGTTAAGGAAGGGGACCGCGTGGAGATTTATCGTAAAATCACCGCCGATCCGGCGCAAGTTCAGCGCAGGCGGGTGGCGTAGCCCATGTACGTGTGTCTTTGCAAAGCCGTCACCGACAGTCAGCTCGATGCTGCCATAGACAGCGGCTTATGTTCGCGGAAACAGTTGGTGCAATGTTTCGGCGTCGGGGGCGATTGCGGTAAATGTAACAAGGACATTGCGCAAATTTTGGATAGAAAAAATGCATGTCGGCTATTGCAGGCTGCGAATGACGCCCAACTAATCATAAAAACCCAGGAGATTTGACATGCAAGGCGATAAAAAAGTAATCGAATTTTTAAATAAGGCACTGGAAAACGAATTAACTGCCATCAATCAATATTTTTTGCATGCCCGGATGTTCAAAAATTGGGGCTTTCAAAAGCTGAATGAAAAGGAATATCACGAATCGATCGACGAAATGAAACACGCCGATAAGTTGATCGAAAGGATTTTGTTTCTGGAAGGATTGCCCAATCTGCAAAGTCTCGGCCGTTTGATGATAGGCGAGAACCCCAAGGAAATGCTGGAATGCGACCTTAAATTGGAACATCTGGCCTTGCCTTTGTTGAAAGAGGCGATAGCTTATTGTGAAAGCATCAACGACTACGTCAGCAGGGAATTGTTCGAACACATTCTGGAAAGCGAAGAAGAGCATGTCGATTGGTTGGAAACCCAGATGGACCTGATCGAAAAAGTCGGCATTCAAAACTATCTGCAATCGCAGATGTAAATAGGCGCTCCAGTCAAAAAAAACTTTACGGGGCCGATTGCCGGCCCCGTTTGGTTAGTAAGCCCCGACGCTGCAGTATGCCAACGATTGTCATATCGTTGTTGCCCATCATCTTTTGCATTTTCCTGAAATTCTTAACCTCCCTTTTTTCACTGGATTGCGGTCATTAGCAGTGGCTCGCATACCGGCACACTTATCGTTGAGGGATGAATGAGACGCCTATTCTCGCCATCGCGGTTTTGATGACCCACCCAGTAGGCGCATCTGAGTCTATAGTTATGCTGCTTCGCTTGCCCTAGGGTTAAAACATAGGCGTATTCATAACGGCAGTTGACCAACTTTGATAGGTGTTCCCTGGTGATGAATGAGTTATGCTTAGCGGTATTGCGCAACATTGATGCCAAGGGCCGAAGGGTTTAAATGGCCTTTAACGCGCTAACAACACCGAAAACATTGATAGGAATTTATGCCGCACAGTGCCTTTACGCTGGAATCGTTGCTGGAAACTCATGATCTGCCGCTGATCATCATCGGCGCCGATTTACGCATCGTGGCAGTGAATCGCGCTTGGGAACAGAGTTTTGGCGTCATGCGGCAGAATTTGGTCGGCCAACCGTGCTGCGTCGATAACCGCAATTGCCGCCATCAGCGCTTATTTCAAACTCTGGAAGCCTACGCCGGTATTTTTGCCGACACCAACGATGCCAGTTCCCAGCGTTCTTTCAGTGCGCGCGGTTTTCCGTTGCTGGATGCCGATGCCACATTGTATTTAGGCGAAACGCTAACCGTGTTGAAAAGATCCGCGGCAAAAGGCAACGAGGCACCGGCCATGATCGGTAAGTCGACGGCGTTTGCACAATACAAAACTCGGCTGCAACAGGCGGCGGATACGCAAGCACCGGTATTATTGCTGGGTGAGACCGGCACCGGTAAGGAATTGGCGGCGGAATTTGTGCATAGCCATTCCCGGCAGGCGGATGGCAATTTTGTGATTGTCGATTGTACGATTCTGGGCGAAGAGTTATTTGAAAGCGAATTGTTCGGGCATGAAAAGGGTGCGTTTACCGGCGCGACATCTGCAAAAAAAGGTTTATTCGAATTAGCTAACAATGGCACCCTGTTCTTCGACGAGATTGGCGATTTGCCGCTGTCGCAACAGCCCAAACTGCTGCGCGCCCTGGAAAGCGGCCAATTTCGGCGGGTAGGCGGCACGGCGATGCAAAAAGCCAATGTCAGAGTGGTATGTGCTACGCATAGAAATTTAGCGGACATGGTCAAAGCCGGTCGGTTTCGCGAAGATTTGTTCTACCGTTTATCGGTGTTTCCGGTCGAAGTGCCGCCACTGAGGCAGCGTAGACAGGACTTGCCCTTATTGATCGATCATTTTTTAGCGCAGTTAAACACCGAGGCCGATAGCGGCTATACAATGACGCAATCGGCCTTAATCAAGCTTATCCAATACGCTTGGCCCGGCAATATTCGCGAGCTGAGAAACTGTCTGCAATTGGCGGCCGGCTTGTGTCAGGATAAAAGCATTCAAGAAGCCGACATACATTTTATGCAGCGCCAAGCAGTAGGGGAGCCGGCCGCCGCCAGTGAGGCAAGTGCCGATGCATATTCCCCGCCAATTAACAGCATGGCGCAATTCGAGGCGGAGTTTATCAATAGTTTGATCAGCAAGTATCAGGGGAATCGCAAGTTGATAGCGGCGGAAATGAATATCAGTGAACGAACGCTGTACCGTAAACTTAACCGACTCAATCTAAATTAAGTGGCGGGGCAATGATGGAATCCAACCTGATAAACTGGACGCTTGATAACGTTGGCAGCCGGCAACGCAACGGTTTGACCCCGCCGCGCGACATGCGCGAGACTATCGCCCAGATTAAAGCGCTGCCGCCTTTGCCCGGCAGCGCGCTGCGCATATTGAATCTGATCGCCGATCCCAGCGCGGATGCGCGCAAATTAGCCGACATCATCGAACTCGACCCTTTATTGACAGCGCAAATTACCCGTTGGGCCAGTTCGGCGCTCTACGGTTATCGCGGCCAGATCACGACGGTACATGATGCGATTACTCGTGTTTTGGGGTTTGATTTTGTATTGGATTTGGCTTTGGGTTTGGCGGTGCTGGCACCGTTGAAATCGCCAAAGGAAGGGCAGATAGGTACGCGGATGTTCTGGACCCATGCCTTGGCCAGCACCCGCTTGATGGCGCAGTTGGCCGCTGTTATGCCGGCCGCTACGCGACCTGAGCCGCAAGCCTTGTTTTTATCAGGCTTGATGCACAATATTGGTTTCCCGTTACTGGGGCATCGTTTTCCTGACGAATTCAGTTATTTGAGTGGCTTGATCACCGCCAATCCCAGTCTGGCGATTTTCAATCTGGAAACTTTTGCCTTCGGGCTGAATCATGCCGAAATCGGCGCCTGGCTGATGAATGTGTGGTCGATGCCGCGCATGATTACCGATATTGTCTATCACCATCACAACCCCTTCTATCGCGGCGAAAACCACCAACTGAATCTGCTGACGTTTTACAGCGATTGCCTGTTGGGACGTTTAGGCATAGGCGACGCATCGAACCAGGTGTGTCCGGAGGAAGTGCCGGACTTGCTGGGGTTGGATGAGGCGGTTTGTCTGGAAATACTCGACAGCCAGAATGACGATTTAGCGAAAATTCTAGCCACTGCGGAACAACTTACCGATTAAATTCGCCGCCTGTCATCGCCAAGTGGGCGCCTAAAAATTTGCCGGCGCCCCACCAATCAACTCAGCAGTCAATCGCGCAATATCGCGTTGCGGCGGTCGGATTGCTTCAGAATGCCGCCCAGTATCCACATTTGATACATGGACACGGTCCACATAAAGGCAAAGGAAACGCCCAAGCCGGCCCCGGCGACAATCACCAACAAGGCGAAGTGGGGATTGAGTTTAGTCAGCCACCACGAGGCGATGTCAATCAGTAGAAACAAATAAGGCATCACGATGGCGGGGTATTTATATTTGCAAGGCACACCGGTACTAAAACTGAAAATGATGCCGACAAACATAAAAATAAAACTGATCCCAAACAAATGGATATGCGACAGGCGGGTCAGTGATTGAAAGGTTGCGCCTTCGTTTGATTCGGTCAGCTTTTTTAAGTTTTCGAACTTGGTGAAATCCGGCAACGAACCGGCATTGGCGCTATGACAGCCTATGCAAAATTGCTCGACGATGGGTTTGATGTCCTTGTTATAAACCGCTTCGTCACCGCCATCCCTGACCCATTGAATGATTTTGAAACGCTCCTGTTCCGGTGCGTTGTATTTCATCGATCCATTCAATTTGGATTCCAACACCGAACCGGAGCGGTCGCCATAGTAGCTGTAAACAATATCGTCCATCGACAAACCGAATTTGCCGTCGGCCATGCCGTGGGTAAACAAAATCTGGATTAAGGCCATTAAATAACCGGCGGCTATCGTCGTTAGATAACCGGTGAACAGCAATTTGATCGAGAGGCCGAAGCTGATCAGATTGGCGCCTTTGTACGCATATTTAACAGGTGTTTGGTTGCGATCAGACATAGATGTTTTCCGGGTTATTGAGCAGGGTATCGCTTAGCGCAAGGTTTCAAACGGGAGGCAAAAGCCTTGCCTCCCGTGCCAAGCATGTTACTAGTTTTTGATATTTTGGTAGTAATAACCCAGTTCGCTGATTTCTTCATCAGTCAGGGTTTGCGCGATGATGCGCATCCGGCTGTAGATGTCGTTGTGACGAGAGCCTTCCTTAAACGCATGCAGTGTGGCCGAGATGTAATCTGCATTTTGGCCGGAGATGGCCGGAATATCGACGGCTTGCCCCTTGCCGTCGCCGCCATGGCAGACTTCGCAAGGTGGTAACACCCGCTCACGGCTGCCGTTTTTAACCAAGGCTTCGGCTTTTTCATAGACCATTACTGTTTTCGATTGGAAGGCTGGCGGTTGCGAGCCGAACCATGCCGCCAAATCGGCGGCGTCCTGGTTACTCAGGGTTTTGGCCAAGCCCGACATCATCGCGTTATCCCGGCTACCGTCGGCATAATCCTGCAATTGCTTGTACAAATAGGTCGGCAATTGCCCGGCTAGCGACGGGAACGCCGCCGAGATACTGATGCCTTTTTCGCCGTGACAGGCGCTGCAAGCCTTGGCTAGTTCTTCGCCTTTTTGCGGGTTGCCGGCTTTCACGAAATTTAACTGTTCGGCAGTCCAGGCGACTTGTGAGGAAGGCTGGGCAAAAGCCGCGCTGGGCAACAATAATGCTGCGCTTAGAATGAGTTTTTTCATGATCAGACCCCCCATCTGCCTGAACCAAAGGTTTCCATCAAGAAGAATTGCAGGATCGGATAGCCGAACGCGATCAGCATGAACACGCCGATCACGATATTCCATAAGGTGAAGTTGTTTAGATAGCCGGGCAGATTACTGACCGCGTGAATCGGCTCGGCGTATTCCACTTCACCCTGATAACTTTCGCTGCCGAGATGGGTTTTATACAGGTTGTAAACCAGCATGCCGGCCGAAACGACCAGGATCAAACCGCCGAAAATCATCGTGACCTCGTAGGGTTCCCAGGAAATCGTCAACAGATTGTTGTAATTGACGCTATCGATGCGGCGTGGCTGGCCTAGCAAGCCCAAGATGTGCCAAGGTGTGGTCATGATAATCATGCCGATGAACCAGCTCCAAAGCTGGGCAATGGCCATGGACGGGCAGAACAGCGGCTTGCCAGTCAAAATCGGCCAGAAGTAATAGGCAATGCCAAAGTACATGATGATAGTGGTGCCGCCGAAGATCAGATGGAAGTGTCCGGAAATCCAGGCGGTGTTGTGCACCATCGCGTTCATCGCGTAGCTGGCATTAACCAAGCCGCCGAAGCCGCCGAAGATCAGCATCAACAAGCCCAGAATGATGGCCAATACCATGGGATTATTCCAGGGCAGGGCGGCAATCCAGCCGAACAAGCCCTTGCCGCCGTTCAAACGACCGGCGATTTCCAGTGAGGCAATCACGGTAAAACCGGTGATGAAGGTTGGCAAGGTGACGACAAAGGTACCAATCGCATGCAGAATTTTCCAGCCGTGGCCTTGTTCCGGGTCCATGTACAAATGGTGAAAGCCGATAGGCAAGCTGAATACCACTAATAGAATGAACGCCGCTCTGGCCATCTCATCGCTAAACAAAAAGCCGCCGGCTTGCTTGGGTACCAAGGTATAAAACGCGGTGTAGGTCGGGATCAGCCAGAAATAAACGATGGGATGCAGAGTCCAGGCGAACAGCGTGCGCGCCAAGCCGGCATCGATCGTATCGATCCAGCCCAAGGCCCAAGGTATCAGTTGGAACAAGACTTCAGCCGCAACCCCGGCGCTGGTCCACAGCCAGAGGATTGCATTGGCGGTGGTGGCGAACATAGCCAGCGGCACCGGTTGCTCCGGATTAGCCTTTTTCCATTGCATGTACATGACAATCATCGACACGCACCAAAACCAGGAGCCGACGACCAGCAGCGTGGCGCCGATGTAAAACAGCGGATGCGCCATCAATGGCGGATAAAAGGTAAACAGCACCGAAGCTTGGCCCAGCAGCAACGGTAATGCCGCCAAGACTACGCCGGTCAATGCCACGCCGAAGCCGGTCCAGGCAAAAGTCTTATTCCAAACCGGCAGTTTTAGGGTGGTGTTGGCCACATAGTAGCCAAAGCCCATAATAAAAAATGTGGTGAGGACAAAGCCCATCAACACCCCGTGGGTGCTGACCGATGCGTAATACACTTCCCGCGATTCCAGAAAGCCGAAGAAGCCGCTACGCTCGATGACCTGATACAGGCCCATCACTGCCGCCAGCCCGAACGAGCCAAACGCTACCCAGAAATGGGTCAGCGCCAATTTTTTTTCCGCTGCGTTATCCATGATTTGCTCCCCCTTGTTTGTTGAGTGCTTCCCATTGCGCCTTGCTCACCACTTTGATGTTGCTCCACATATGCGCGTGGCCCATGCCGCAATATTCGTTGCACAGCACTGGATACTCGCCGGCGTGATGAAAGGCGGTGCTTACCTGCGCAACGTAGCCGGGCACAATCATCGTGCTCATATTGGTCATCGGCATATGCACGCCATGAATTACATCCAGACTCACCCAGCGAAAAGTGATTTCGGTTTCGGCGGGCAGGGTGAGTTCTTTCGGATAAAAGCCGTAGCGGCCGGCTACCATGCGCACGGTGACGCTACCGTTAGCATTATGTTGTACGCCGAGTTTATCCTCGGCAAATTCCGCAGAAAGATGCAGTTTGGCGGAGTCTATGGTTTCGACGTTACTCGGCGCGTGAATGCCGTGAAAAAACGCCGACCCTAAAATGACGGTCACAAACAGGCCGGCTATCCCTAACGAGATACCGGCCCAGTTTTTTTCCAGTTTATCGATATGCATGTCTCCCCCTTAACCAATATGGCCGCGAGGCAAAAAGATGCCGTAATACATCAACAGCCAGGCTACGACCATGCCGCCGCCGACTATCAACATCAATGCCCAGGTGCCGACCGGTGAGCTTTGCAAAATTTTTTGACGTTCTTCTTCTGAGAGATTGTTCATATCCTTCCTTCTTGTATGCGTTTTGATAGGAATTAGGTTGGCAACCAACGGCATGAACAGCAGGGGCTTTGTCATTCTTACTGATGACTTTACCATCTGATTGCTAGGGTAATCATACCTTTAGCGCCGGGCTAACCGAAAGCAATAAATCAGCGGTACTAATTGTTAGAGGAGGGTGGGCTGAAAGCGCGCCGAGAACGGCCTCGGTATTTACCGGAGCGGGGAAGACATGGAGGACGGGAAATTTAAAAACCCTGTGTGGTTGGAAATCTCTGATGCGAGCCAAAAAGCCAAAAAACTGGTAATGGCGAAGTCGTCGTGTCACTATTTGGTGCAAATCGATAGTTTGCCCCAAAAAAGTTAACGGGACCCGCTGGCATGAAACACCGAAAAACTGCTTGCAAGCGTCCTTGTCGAATCACTAACCCGTGGTAGCCACAATGAATCAACCGATCAACGAATTTCAAGAAACGCCGCCCCGCCATGTGAAATTTCGATTGCTTGGGTTTTCTAATGCGGCGTTGTTGCTGGCAGCTTGTAACTTTGTTATCTGGTTATTTATTTTATTTCCGATCTATGCCGCTACGGATGGCGTCTCCAACAGCGATGGCTTACGCTTCTTAGTGGTGGCTTTTATCGTGATGGATCTGGTTGGCTTAGCGTTGGCTGCCGTGGCGATGTTTAAGTCGAAACTCCGCAAAACCATGGCTAACTACGGATTTGTAATGAATGTCGCGATGATCGGTTTGAATCTATCGGTATTTCCGTTTTAAAGCTTTGTTGCTTCCGTTAAATATGTTTGTTGATTGAAATCAGTCAATCCTTTGCAGCTATGCCACAATAGGCAGTTGGAATCCTGAGGTTTTGTAAGCGGGGCTTTAATAGAGCAACTGTATGCGCTTAGGTCAATGAATAGAAATCAAACGGTGGGCATGGGGTGTCTACTGCAGATTTTTCCTTAGCCAGACTTGTCGTGAATGAACTCCGGCGCACAAAGGATTTCCAGCGTGGTACGTACTCAAAAAATTATTATTAGCGACGGTTTGCTCAGGAGCAAATATGCGGACAGTTAGATCAAAATTAAAAAAAAATCTGGTCATTTTTCTGGTGATGGCTGCTTTTTCTGCTTTTAATCCAGTGCTTGCCGAAACGGCGGGGACTGACGACAAGGATGCTCATCACGAACACAAGAGTATGGATTGGCCGGGGATTTATAATGGCCTAACCCCCTGTGCCGACTGCATCGGCGTGAAAACCACGCTGGCTTTGAACAAAAACGGCAGTTATCTGCTGATGACCCAATTTTTGGGGAAATCGGAAAGGGAGTTTACTGAAAAGGGTAAGTTTGCCCCTGGCGAAAAAGCCAACACTCTGGTTTTGACGCCAAAGAATGGCGCAACTTCCCAGCAATATCTGGTTGAAAAAGATGCGTTGATTCAGTTGGATGGTAACGGCAACCGGTTCACCGGCAAACTTGCTGATCGCTACATTTTGCGTCGAACCAGCGTCACGGATAAGCAGCCTGAACATTCCGGGCATTGATTTAAACGTTAGGCCGGGTGGCCGCGCGCGCTGGCGGCCACCCGGAGATTAGAACTGCTATATCGATTTCTGTTGGTTTTTGCGCCGAAAATAGACAATGGCTAAAAGTACCGTCAAGGCCAACGCGCCAAGCATGAAACGCGGTTCCACGACCTTCACCGAATGATTTTCGTCTTTGAATTTGAACTTGGCGAGTACGCCCAAGGCGGGGTCGGTAATGTCAATGGCAATCGATTTGGCGGCAAGATTTAAAAATTGCACTTCGCTGCCATCGAACGGTTTGTTGTTGCGGGTATCGTTGCTGACCATGCCAGGATAAAGCGGTGTTTCAGCAAGGTGAGAGACACTCAACTGTTTGGCGATTTCTTGCTCGAGTTCGCGAGTGGTTTTACCGTCGGTTTTGATATGAATCGGTTTTTGGTCGTCTATCTTAATCTCGATTTCGCCTTGTGAGGCGGTGAGGGCTTTTTTCGAGGAAAAGCCGTCCAGATATTCGACATCCGCGCTGAACACCAAATCAAAAGCCACTTGCACGCCGTTGGCGTTGAAGTGTTTATCGGCAAGATCGAAACGCAAGCCTTGGTTGCTGTAATCTCTAACCGTTACCGTGGTCAACGAATAGCCGGTTTTGTTGGCGATGATTAATTCTGCTTGTTCCGGCGGTTGGGTAATAGTGATGCCGCGCCAATTCGGATCGAGCTGAATCATGCCGTCTTTCATTGATGTAAGTAGTTTTTTGGTGACCGCGTGAGCCTGTGTCGGATCATCAAACTTGTGTGCATTCAGAAAGCTCAAGCCGGTAGAGCGATATAGCTCCCCATCGTCGATACGCCATTCCGCCGTGTATGAAAACAGCGAATCGCTGGTTCTTCGAGGCATGCTGGTATGAATGCGCAATTTATCCTGATCTGCCGGCGTAGTGATTGCAAAGGCTGATGGGACAAAAATACCCGACGAACAGCATGTCAGAATGATGGCGAGAGTGGATCGTTTCATCGTGGTTCCAAGCAAAAAAAAATTTACGTTAGCATAATGCGGCGTAAATGACACAACCTTTGATCGGTAGGATATTAACGCCACTAATTGTAGTGTTTGCCAGTGCTGATATTTTGCGGAAAACTACGCTGCGTTTGCTTGTGTTTGATCCGAAAAGGCGGTGGTTTATTTGCGCGGATATCTGTTTATTCGGGAACTAAAAAATTCACCGCTTGAAATAAATGTTCAAGTAAAAAGTAGGGGTATTAAGGCAGGCAAACACTACGCAGCAAACGCTCGAGTATCTTGTTCTGTATTACAATCCCAGTGCTGGGCGCTGCGTCAGTTTTTAATTCAATAAGTTGCAGGTAAGGTATCGGTAAAATCCGAAGAGGATAGAAGTGGACGAATCGATAGGGAGTAGAAATAGTGGGAACTAGAATTTTCCGCTAAGGTTTTCAAAAAATAAATATAAATTAATAAGGAAATACTGTTATGACATTAGATTCTCATGCTGCTAAATTAAAAGAAATGGCGGAGAAAATTATAGATTTCACGCCGCAAGAAATCAGTAGTATTACGCCGGAAGAAATTCAGCGTTTATTTTATGATTTACAAGTTTACCAAATTGAATTGCAAATGCAGAATGAAGAGCTGCAAAAAGCGCAGTTTGAATTGTCCCGTTTAAACAATAAGTTAAACTTTACCTACCATTGTGTTCCAGTGGGTATTATAACCCTAGATTATCAAGGCTTCATAGAACAAGCGAATCATACCTTTGCAGATATGTTGGGCTATAAAGCCAGTAAATTACAGAAAACGCATTTTTCCAAGCTAATTTTCGAAGAAGACAAGAATATATTTATTCACCGTTTTGACGCTTTTTTCAAAGCGCCAACCCATAAAAGTTTACAGTTGCGTTTGCAAGGGGATAAGAATTTTGCTTTCCCTGCTCTAATCAAAGGTAATGCGGATGACGGCAGTGATACGGCAGGCGAATCGTTTGATTTGAAAGCGCGTAAATTAGTCGTGACTATCACAAATATTAGCGACGTGATCACCGACGCAAATAAGGCTTGATTTTTTTTATCGCCGCGTGAAGGGTAATGTTGTCCAGAGGCTTTATTGATTTAAACGATTGATATTAAATAACATGGTTTTATGGATAATCAAAACACTGTAAAAGTGCCGCCGCAGTATATTGTCGGGATCGGTGCTTCGGCCGGAGGCTTGGAAGCGATTGAGGCATTTTTCAAGAATATGCCTGCGAATAGCGGTTTGTCGTTTGTGGTGATTCAGCATTTGTCACCACAGTATAAAAGTTTGATGGCTGAACTATTGTCCAAACATACCGCCATGCCGGTGAGGCGCATCGAGGACGGTATGAAAATCGAGCGCAACACCGTTTACTTGATTCCGCCCCGGAAAAACGTCACGGTGTTTCACAACCAGCTATTGTTGGCCGAGCAAGATCCCAGCAAAGGGATTAATCTGCCGATCGATATATTTTTGCGCTCCTTGAGCGAGGACGCCAGAGAGCTGGCGGTAGGTATCATTTTGTCCGGCACCGGCAGTGATGGCACACGTGGTATTCGGGCCATCAAAGAATTCGGCGGCATGGTGATGGTGCAAGACGAAAATTCCGCCAAATTCGACGGTATGCCCAAAAATGCTTTTGCTACGGGTTTGGCGGATTTTAGTTTGCCGCCGGAGAAGATGCCCGGTCAGTTGTTGGCGTTTGTTAAGCATCCCTATGCCACCTTACAGGAAAAAAATATCGTCTCGTCTGACGACAGTGACATCACGCGGATTTTTTCAATCCTTAGAGAAAAGTGCAAAATCGATTTTACCTTTTATAAACCCAATACGGTAGTTAGACGCATTGAACGGCGTATATCGATCAATCACTTAAAAGATATATCCGAGTATTTAAACTTGTTGCAAACAAATCCTCATGAAGTTTTAGTGTTATTTCAGGAGTTGTTGATAGGGGTTACCAGTTTTTTTCGCGACGAGCACGTATTTGACGATATTCGTGAGCATTGGTTAAAAAAAGTTGTCAAGTTATTGCAAGAAGATGAGTTGCGAGTTTGGGTGACCGCATGTTCCACTGGTGAGGAAGCTTATTCCTTGGCGATGTTGTTATCGGAATATCGGGAGTATTCAGGACATTATTTTCGCGTGAAGATTTTTGCGACCGATGTCGATCTAACAGCCATTGAGAAAGCCAGTAACGGTAAATATCCGGAAAGTATTATTGCGGATATTCCGCCCAAGCTCCTGTCGAAATACTTTATTCGCCGGGAAGATTATTTTCAGGTCAGTCAAAAAATTCGGGAAATGGTGGTGTTTGCCCAGCATAACCTGATTAAAGATCCGCCGTTTACCAATATTCATATTCTCAGCTGTCGAAACGTGTTGATTTACTTGCAACCTGTTTTACAGAAAAAAATATTGGAGTTATTCAACTTTTCTCTGGTAAAGGAAGGCTTGTTGGTGCTGGGTACCAGTGAAACGATAGGCGATATGGGTGAGTATTTCGATGTGGCAAGCGCCAAATCAAAATTATATCGTTCCAAAGGCAAATATAAATCCTTGGGTTTTACCGCCTCGCCCAGTGCTTTGATGACTTACGCGCCGTATCCGAGTTCGGTGCGCTCCTCGAATGCGCTTAGTGGTCAGGAAGAAAGAGTATTGGACCGGTTCATTAGGGCAATATCAAACGACGTATTGCCGTTTACGATGATAATTAATGAGAATATGGAAATATCCCATATTTTCGGCGATTCTAAAGATTATTTGAGTTATCCCAGCGGTAAACTGGTGAGTAATGTCAGTAAAATTGTTAAAAAAGATTTATCCATACCCATTTCCACAGGTATCCAAAAAGCCTTAAAAGCGAATAACGAAATTGTGTTGTCCAATATTCGGGTCAGAGAGCAGGACAGTTTACGGACGTTTAGACTGCAATTTAAACCCCTGCCGGGCAAGAAGGGCCAAGAAATCTTAGTAGCGGCGATGATCACGGAGACGGTCGATCCTTCTTGTTTTAGCGAAACGGAAACCTTGGTCTACGATGTCAATTTAGATGCTAAACAACGCATCATCGATCTGGAGCAAGAATTACAGTTTACCCGCGAAAACCTGCAAGCCACCGTGGAAGAGTTAGAAACCTCCAACGAGGAACTGCAAGCCACCAACGAAGAATTATTGGCAAGTAATGAGGAATTGCAGAGTACGAATGAGGAATTGCAATCGGTCAACGAAGAGCTTTACACCGTCAATGCCGAACACCAGGGCAAAATTGTCGAGTTGACCTTACTGAATAACGATTTGGATAACTTATTCAATAGTACCAATATCGCTACGCTGTTTTTAGACGAGAATCTGGATATTAGGCGATTTACTCCGAAACTACAGTCGATATTCCATATTTTGGAAACCGATCTCGGGCGGCCGTTTTATCACTTGACGCATACCATCAAAGACCTGGATGTTATCGCTGTCGTTAAAGGTGTCAACGATCAACACAACTGTTTCGATCAGGAAATTCAACTTGAAAACGGCACCTGGTATCTATTGCGGGTAATTCCCTACGTGGTTTCAGCCAAAGTGAATGCCGGCGTTATTTTGACTTTTGTGGACATCAATCAGCTGAAAAGCGCGCAATTGGAGTTGCATAAGCGTGAAGAGCAGGAAACACTGAGATTGGCCAAGTTTGTGCAGTTTTCCAACGATGCGATTACCTTGCTCGAACCGGACGGTACCATCGTGACGTGGAATCATGCTGCCGAGAAACTGTATGGCTGGTCGGCGCATGAAGCGCTGGGAATGAATTTTTACAATCTGATTCCGGACGACGAAAAGCATTTTGCCAAGCAAGGTTTAAGCAACCTGAAAGTGGGTAACACCTTGCCGTCGTTTCAGGCCAAGCGGCTGAGCAAATCCGGTAAGGTGGTGCACGTTTCGGCGTCGGCTTGTATGTTCCAGGCCGAGAATTCGGCCAGGGAGTTAATCGCGTTAACCGAGCGCGATTACGTTCACCAGCATCAGGTCGAAAAACAGGAGTGTTTAAATTGTTTGCAAAAGCTGGCCACGATAGTGATGGACACCGATGAAGCGATCATCCTGTTTGAAGTGTCAGGTAAGATTACCGCTTGGAATAAAGGTGCCGAAATCTTATACGGCTGGGATAGCTTGGACGCCGCCAGTATGACGTTTGCCGAGATCGTCTCTGACGATGAAAGGGGCATTACCCAACAACTGATTCAGGAATTGATTCTTGTCGGCGGCGTGAAAAGTATTAAGACCAAACGTATCACCAAGGATCAGAAAATTATCCCGGTGCGTATGCATGCTACGGTTTTGGGTAATCGCTCGGGAGAAGCGCTGTTAATCGTCAGCAGTGAAAAAGCGGTGCACTGAGCGGCTAATAGCAACTCGCTATTAAGGCAAGATTTCGGCTAACGATTGCTCCACCGCCGACAATTCCGCCGGCGTATTAATATTGACGAAGAGGTGCTGCGAGTCGCTGAAATCCACCTCGACCATTGAATGTCGGTGAAACCAAGCTTGTAACTTGCGCTCACCACTATGCAGGTAGTTCTGTAAATCCGTTTGCAAGCGGGTTTTCAGCGCGGCGAAAACCGGGTGTAAGCGTTCGCCGTCAAATGCCACGGCGATGTCAGCATCCTGGCTTGTTAATGCGTCGAGCAAGCGTTGCAAATGCATGCTTGCAACCAACGGTGAATCACACGGCGCTACCAGTAATATCGGATGCTGAGCGGTCTGCATCGCCGCCAGAATGCCGGCCAGCGGTCCGTCAAAGCTGAGTTCGGCATCGCTGATGACCGGATAATTGAATTGCCGGTATTGGTCTTGATGGCGATTAGCACTGACGAATAACTCGTTGACTAATGGGTTCATGGCGGCCAGCGCATAACTCACCAAGGGCCGGTTATGGCATATCAACAAGCCCTTGTCCTGGCCCTGCATGCGCCGAGCCATACCGCCCGCCAGCACTACGCCGCTCACTTTGTTTTGCCCGTTCATGATGGTAAGCTTTGCCGATGTTTAAAAGAGTCGTCATTTTCGCAAGCCTGCCGTTGATTGCAAGTTGTGCCGCGCAGTCTGTGCATACCGAAGAAGTGACGTATTACCAGGTGGAAACCAGCAAACCCTACGACGAAGTATTGACCGAACTGGAAGTAGCGATTGCCGAACATAACTTTCGCATTACTGGCCACAGTCGGGTGGGGAAGGTCATCCGCGACAGAGGGGCCACGAACTTTCCGGAATACGATACGGTACAGTTTTGCAATCTGACGTTGGCAAAAGTAGTGCTGGAAATCACCCCGCACGCGATAGGCTATATGCCCTGCAATGTGGTGACCTATCAATTCGAAGGTAAAACCATCGTCAGGACGCATTTGTTACCGGAAGATACGGGCAACCCCGTCTTGAATAAATTCGCCAAGGAAATGAACCCGCAATTACGACAGATTGTCGACTTCGCCGCCGAGCAATAATTTAATATCCCTATAACGAAAAAACGAGCACCATGACAAAATCATTCTTCGCTACTCTCGCTGTTATCACGCTGTTAAGCGGTTGCGCCGCTACCCAGGAAAATTCAAAACCGGACGCCGCTGCCGGCGAGCCTGCGGCACTGGTCAATGATTATCCCACCCGCGACCGCGTCGAATACGTGCTGGAATGTGTGGCCAAACATGGCGGCCTAACCTATATCAGCCAATACGCTTGCGGTTGCAAAATCGACAAAATCGCCGAAAAACTCAGTTTTGAGGAATACGAATCGGCCAAAACCTTTACCCAGATGCAAAAAACCCCAGGCGAAGCCGGCGCGGCGTTTCGCGATCCCAAACAATCGAAGGATTTGCGCACCAAGCTGAAAGACGCTGATGCCGAGGCGGAAAAAGCCTGTTTCGTTAAATAATTCCTGTTGGTCATGACGGCGCCAGCCTGACGTCGTCTTGGTTCATGTCTTTTCCGTCGAACCTTTGCCATGAGTAGTTTGGCGTTCGACTCAATTCATCTTACCGTTATGCCCAACGCCGAGTTTTTTCTTACCTACCCCAAATACAAACTGGCGATACTGGCCTTGTTGACGTTGAATATCGGCATATACGCAGCGGTCGATACGCTGACCACGGCGGTTGATGCGCTGACCTGGGTGATATTGTTGGTGATGTTCGAGCTGGAAACCGTCAAGGCCGCGCCATTCAACGAGCGTACCTTGCACGCAGTGCGTAATGTATTGATTGTGGTGATTGCGCTGGTGTTCGGCAGCTACGTCCGCGATAACGAATGGCTGGATGTGGTCAACTCCTTGCTTTGGTTTGGATTGATCGTGTTGCTCGAGTTGGAAGTGCGCTGGCCGGCTTTGGTGGAGCGGCACCGGCAGGCGTTTTGGTTGGTCACCGTGCTGGTATTTATTGGCTTGATCGGTATGGTCGTGGCTTGGCTGATGCAGTCAGAATGGCTGGATGCTTACGATGCGTTGCTGTGGATCAGTGCATTCGGTGTAATTGAAGTTGATATCTTCAACTTCCTGAAGTTAACTCGCGATTAACCGCATTTTCAACTGCTTCCTCGGCATGGGCAAAACTGTTTTATGGCTTATATTGGTTGCGCCCTTGCTGCTGAAAGGGTGGTATGTCGATAATTTTATTTATCACTATACCGGCACCCGTTTGCTGGGATTTACTCAGGTTTTATGTAATGACGCGCTGATTTATGGCGGTATTTTTATATTGCTGTATTTTTCGTTTCTGCCGACTATCATGCGTGGGCTGGCAGCAATATTACGTTTGGCGGCTTTGTTGTTGTTTGCGCTTTATATTATCGATTACGCCATTATCGTTAATTTTAATACCCATTTGGCTTTGGGTGACGCAATAAAATATGCGGATTATTCGTATAAATATATTCAGCAAATTTATGGATTAAGCGATTTTGGTATGCTTGGGCTTAGCGCATTAGTCTTGGCTGTGCCGTTATATTTTTCGTGGGTAAGGTTTAAATCCATAAATCCTTATTTCAAAAAGTGGCCCATCTGCTTAATTCTTGGCTTACCGTTGGCCGCGGCGTTTGCCGATAATGAAAAATACGCCCATGCCTGGATTTATAAAAACGTCATTGACTATAACTTAACCATATTATCCGAGGCTGCGCCGTATAGCGCCGCCTATGTCGATAACTTTAGTTTTCAAGAGCCTATAAACTGCCAAACTCAACCGGTAGACACTAAGAATATTATTATTTTGATGGTGGAGTCCCTTTCCGCTTATCAAAGCCGATATTTCTCCGGCATCCACGATTGGACGCCCAATCTGGATGCCATTGCCAGCCAACATCAAGCGTTCAAGAATTTTTACGCCAACGGTTTTATCACCGAAGATGGCGAAGTCGCGCTGCTGACGGGCTTGCAGCCGCTCTATCCGCCCTCCAGTTATACCGACGACGGCGGTACGTCGTTTTATAGTTTTTATAATATAAAAGATTCCCTACCCAATATTCTTAAAAAGCACGGTTATAAAACCGAATTTTTAACGACTGCCGATTTGGAGTTTGGTAATACCGGAGTCTGGGCAAAAAGTGTAGGTTTTGATTATATCGAAGGCCACGACCAGCCGGAGTACGAAAAATGGGAACGGTTTCATTTTGAGGCCGCGCCGGATGAGGCCTTATATTTAAGAGTCTTGGACAGGATAGAGAAAAATAAGAGAAATAATTTTTTGCTGTTTATCAAAACGGTTAGCAGCCATCATCCCTATATTAATCCCGAGACTAAGGAAAAATCCGAATCGGCAGCCATTACCTATACCGATAAGCAAATAGGCCGGTTTTATCGAGAACTACAAAATAAGGGCTTTTTCAAGAATGGTCTCTTGATTATTGTCGGCGACCATCATTCGATGACGCCCTTAAAAAAAGCCGAAGTCGAGTTATATGGCCAGTATAAAGCGTCGGCCAAAGTGCCCTTAGTAATTGCCGATGGTTATCAGCCTGCAAGCGTGGAAAATAATCAATATCAACAAATTGATGTTTTTAACAGCTTGCGAGGTTTGGTTGCCGGCAAACAATGTTATTCGGATTGGAACGGGGTATTGTTCGGCGCAGCGAAAACCTCGCCTAAATACATTATTCATCGGCGCGGCGATAATCGGGATATGGTTAGTGTATTTGCCGAAAACCAAGAATATCTGGTGAAACTGGATGGCGATAATACTCGCGTAAATAGCAAGCTACCGGCTGAGCAGACTGTCCGGCAGCTGTTGGTCGAAAAGGTTAACGCGCTGCGGATAGCGCGGGCGAAGTGGGCGTTGACACAATCCGCCGAAAAGTCAGATTGATACGCGCTTGCTTGGCTTGCCGAGTTTTGGGTAGTTCGTGGCGCCAATGGTGTTGCAACGCGCCGGCCATGATCAACAAGTCGCCGTGACGCAGCTCAATATCCAGCGTGCTGCGGTTATGGGTATGCCGAAAACGCAGTAAGCGCGTCTCGCCGAAACTGAGCGACGCGATCAGCGGATTCGCTCCCAGCTCTTTTTCATTATCGGCATGGCAGCCCATCGAGTCCCGGCCGTCGCGATACAGATTGGCCAATACGCTATTGAAAGACTGCTGGCAAACGGTTTCAACGTCGCTTCGTATGGATTGTAGCTCGCTGGTCCAGGGCAAGGGTTGGTGATCTACCCCGGAATAGCGGTAGTAGGCGCCAGGGTCGCCGTACCAGGCCATCAAGCGCGGTACCGGCACCCAACGCCCGAAGATATGGATTTGCTCGGTTTGCCAGGTCAGGTTTTGCAATAAGCTGTGCAAATAACTGTCTGCAATGCCGGTTGGGTAGAAGGCTGGCAGAAGATATAACTTGCCATTGCGGGGAGCCAGATTTTGGTAGTTGATGTTTAAGCTCGATGTCATCGCATTACGCGCCTCATCTGGCTCGGGGATTTAGCCGCCAAACCAGACAATCCGATGAATGAATCGGTTTTAATGCACCAACAAGATAATCAGCTGCGCGGCGATGATCCGCAGAATCATGACCAGGGGATACACGGTCGCATAGGCCATGGACACCGCTGCCGCCGGGCTGAGGTTATTAGCGAACGCCAACGCGGGCGGATCGGTCATGCTGCCGGCCAGCAAGCCGCAAAGTGTTAGGAAGTTGAGTTTGTAGACTATCCGGCCCACGGCCGCGACGATCAGCAGAGGCAGCAAAGTGATTAATGCCGCGCAGGCCATCCAGTAAAAACCATCGCCTTTGACCAGTGTCTCGACGAATTGATCGCCGGAGTGCAAACCGACGCAGGCCAGGAACAACACAATCCCTATGTCTTTTAAAATGATGTTGGAGCTTTTGGGTAAATGCCAGGTCATCGTGCCCCAGTTGCCCACCCTGCTCAGCATAATCGCCACCAAGAGCGGCCCGCCGGCCATACCCAGCTTTACCGCGGAAGGAATGCCGGGTAAATACATCGGCAGACTGCCCAGCAACACTCCCAGCGAGATGCCGATAAAAATCGGCATGATCTGCGGATGGTTGAGTTCTTCCAGCGAGTTACCCAGGGCTTTTTCGATACTGTTTAACGCTTCCTGATGACCCACCACATTCAGCTCGTCACCGAAGTGGACATGCACATTGCTGGTGGGCGAGAACTCGACATCAGGCCGATGAATTCGGGAAATAGTGACGCCGTAAAGCATGCACAGATTGCCGACGGTTTGATTGATCGCGGATTTGTTGGTGACTACCAATCGTCTGCTTTGCAAATTGGTGGCAATTTGTTTTAGATCGATATCCGACTCCGGACCGATCAGAATTTTCAGTTGTTCCAAAGGTTCACGTTCGCCGACTAGGCGGATGGTGTCGCCAATTGCCAGGCGGCTTTCCTGGCCAGCAACATCGACGGCACCGTTATGCAGAATCCGGGTCATAACGACGTTCATGCCTTCGAAAAACGGAATTTGGCTCAGCGTTAAACCGTTCAGATTAGGGTTTTCCACCCGCAAATCCTTCCAGATCGGTACATGGGTGTCTTGCTGTTGTTGGTCGGCAAAGCTTTTGGCTTCGTCGGCTATATCGACTTTAAACAAGCGTTTGTTTAGTAGCATGGCCAGAATGATGCCGGCGATACCGAATGGGTAGGCCACCGCATAGCCCAAGCCCGGCATTTTCAAGGTTTCGCTGTCGATGCCGGTAATCCCGCCCAGTACTTGCTGGGCGGCGGCCAGCGATGGGGTATTGGTGGTGGCGCCGGAAAACAGGCCCACCGCTACCGGCATCGGAATCTCGCCGACAATGCTGATCAAGACCGTGATCAATGCGCCCAATAGCACAATCGCGGCGGCCATGCCGTTCAGGCGCAGGCCGTAACGAAAAAACGAGCTGACAAAGCTGGGGCCGACTTGCAAACCAATCGCGTAAACGAAGAGTACCAAGCCGAATTCTCGCAAGAAATGCATCACTTCCGGATTGATACTCAGTTGGAAATGCCCGAATAGCAGTCCGGAAAACAGCACGCCGGCGATGCCCAGTTGAATGCCGGCCAGCGCTACTCTGCCCAACACCAGGCCACTTGCCACTACCAAGCTAATAATTAGTAGTGTGTGCGGCACGGAATCTTGATTAAAAAGCGATAGCAACCACGACATGGCCTATTCCTTTGGTTCGAGTGGGTTGAAGGGATTTAGGTTTGCTTAGTCAATGTCGCCTGACTATGATGCAGAAGCCTGATAGCGCATTATGTGGTCAGGATTGTACAACAAGCCAACCAAGGGTGATTCCGATGAATAATAAATATCATAAAATGAAATATATCGTCATGCTGGGGCTGTTTGCCGCAGGCGTCAATGCAGCGGATATCGAAGCAGGCAAGGCGAAAGCGGCTGCATGCCAAGGTTGCCACGGTGCGGCCGGCGTCAGTAGCAGCCCGTTATGGCCCAGTCTGGCGGGGCAGAGCGCGGTGTATATCGAGAGTCAGCTGAATAAATTTCGCAACGGTCAGCGTGATAACGAGGTGATGAAGCCCTTGGCTTCAGGCTTGAGCGACACCGACATTCAAAATATTTCTGCGTATTACGCCAGCTTGCACGGCAAATCGGCCGGTAGCAGCGACGCCAATTTGGTTAAGCAGGGTAAAGACAAAGCTGCTATGTGTCTGGGTTGCCACGGCAACAATGCGCAAGGTATGGGTATGGTGCCGAAACTGGCCGGACAGCATCCGCAATATTTAGCCAAACAGCTAACCGATTTCAAAAAAGGCGCGCGCAAGGCCCCGCAAATGAATGCTCTGGCACAATCGCTTAGCGAAGACGACATCAAGGCGGTGGCCGCTTATTTGGGGTCCTTGTAAATTATTTGATATTCCGCATCGTTGAGAGTACCTAACGATGCGGTTGTTTTGTTGAATGATTCGGCTAATCTTATGTGCATAGTTCTTCAAATCCCGCAATCCAAGCGCATAGCAAATTAACAGTGTGATGAAATTAAAGGGTCCGATACGGATTGGCTTGTTGGCTTGCGCCTCCGGGTCTGCGCTAGCCGATGCGTTGTCATCCAATGTGTCCTGGTCGGTGATTGGGCGTAATGTCACGATTACTCAGCCGTTCTTTGCCGGCGCAGACAGGGGGAGTTTTGCCGGAAATTCGGCAACGGTAGGGTCTGGGGCCACTGTTAATTTGGCGGGTGGTTACAGCATCCAGGAAGGCGACACCAGTTACTGCCCAGGCTGCATTATCCAGCTTTATACCGCTTGGATTGCCCCGGCACAGGCTGGCTCGGCCGGGTTTTACTCCGGCGGAATCGGTCCCGGTTTCGGTAGCCTGAGCGGATCGTTTTCCGGTCAACTCACGGCCCCTAAAACGCCGGGGACTTACTTTATCGGTCTTGGCGCAACGCTGGACTATGTTTACCAACCGAATACTGCCGGCGGGTTTGGGAAAGACCAGAATGGCGTATCCGGTTTCGCGCCTTTTCAGGTAACTGTCACACCTATAGCCGTTAGTTCTATTAGTGCGAATGACAGTTTCAGCACTCTGCCCGGTTACTATTACAACACCGGCGGCGATTTCAACAACTATGGCACATTAGTCAATAACAGCGCCACGTTCAGTCATGGCTCAGGCGTTTTCGCCAATTTCGGCGCCATCAACAACCAAGGTGTAATCGAGAATGCCGGACAGATGGTCAATAGCGGCAGCATCGACAATGTAACGGGCAATACGCTGACAAACGCCGGCGCACTGGTCAATCAGGGAAGTTTCGGCAACGCCGGGCAACTGAGTAACCAAGGTACTTTCAGCAATCACGGCGTGCTGAACAATACCGGCACTATAAGCAATACCGGCCAATTCAATCTGGCGCAAACCGGTCTAATTACCGGGACCGGCGATTTCTATAACAGCGGGCAAGGGCGCGTCGATATTTCCGGTAACAACACGCATCGGTTTGATGGCAATGTCAGTAACGACGGTGTTTTCAGAACGGTAAATACCTCGGTGGCGTTTACCGGTAACTTCACGAATAACGGCCGCTATGAGAGCGACCCGTCGATCAATCAATTCAACAATCTTTCCATAGGTGCCAGCGGTTATTTGGTGGGCGGTGCCGGCGATGTTTTCATCGTAACCGGCGACTTTATTAATGCCAGTACGCAAAATACCCTGTGGAATACCGCAAATGCCGATCTGGTTTTCAGCGGCCCGAGCGCGACGCAGCATGCGATGAGCTTGGTGGGTAGCGATCAGGGGCAGACCACTGCCGGTGCGGTCAATAATTTTGCCTGGGGTTCTGTAACGGTAGCGAGCGGCAACGGTTTGAGCTTGGTCGATGGTAATAGCACGCCGGGCGCCGCATTGTATGCCAGTCGACTGGTATTGGCGGATGGCGTGAACCAATTAAGCAGCATTAGCAGCGACTACAACATTTACATCGACCCCAATCTGCCGGAAAACCAATACTTATTGGGAGCGATACGCAGTTTCGGTGGGGGTCGAGGCCAATTGGCACCCTGGAGTCTGCAACCTTTTACGACCGAAACCAGCACCTCAGCGGAATTAACCTTTAACCAGCAGACTTTCGCGCCCGCCTTGAATGAGGCTTGCGCTACGCCAAGCGGGATTTTGGCTACCCGGTGTCTGCAACTGCAAGCACTCAGTCCGGAGCAGCAAACCACCGCTGTTGCAGCATTAACGCCGGATCAGGTGCCGAGCCAGATGGCCGGGCCGGTGAAATTGGGCGCAACGCGCATGGATGGCCCGCTGACCCGATTGGCGAGCTTACGGGCAGGCGGCGGCGGTGCGCCTTTGTCGGTGAATTTTAACGGGATCCAATTATCCGCCAACCCCGTGGGCTCTCAGGGGCTAGGCGGCGCGGCGGGCGATGACGAGTTGTTCCGAGATTCGCCGCTGGGTGTGTTTTTACAAACCCGCTTTAATTTTGCCAATCTGCGCGGTGATGCCTGGGATCGCGGCTTTGATTCGCAAGCGCGCACCGTAACGGGCGGCGCGGATTATCGACTTAGCGACAAATTGGTGGTTGGTGCCGCGTTTAACTACACGCATTCTTCCACCCAATATGCCGATTCGGCCGGCAATATGAGCAGCGATACTTATCTGGGCGCACTATACGGCAGCTATTATCTGCCCGAGGATATTTATCTGGATTGGGTGGGAAATTACGGCGGTAATGACTATGCCTTTAACCGCCAATACGCCTTTTCCGGATTCGCCGGCCAATCCGCATCGACAACCACCGGCAATCAATACGGTTTTGCATTAAGCAGCGGCAAAGACTTCAATTGGGACGAGTGGGCCATCGGCCCTTATCTGCGTTTAGAGTATCTGGGCATGAATATCGCCCAATACCAAGAGCACAGCGGCAACGGTTTCGACATAATCACAGGCGAGCAAATCAATCATTCTTTCGTCAGCAATCTCGGTACCCAAATCAGTTATGCGCTCAGCACGTCATGGGGCGTATTCACGCCGGCCGCGCGCGTGGAATGGGAGCATCAATACCTTAACGACAACCGGCTGATTCACATGCGCTTGGCTCAGGCCGAGCCGGGGCAGGGTAATTTTACGATTCAAACCGGCGAGCCCGATCGCGATTATGTCAACCTCGGCGGTTCGCTCAGCGCTACATTGCCCAATGGCGGCTCAGGGTTCGTGCGTTATGAAACCCGCTTGGGCCAAACCAATATTTCCGACCACATTCTGGAAGCGGGCTTGCGGATGACTTTTTAGTTACGCAAGCCCTTCCTGACTATCACCGATACGGAGGTGGTGGCGGTAATCCGGGCGGTGGTGGCGGGATGCTAGGCTGTGATGTTTTCGGGGCCGGCGATTGGTAAGAAAACTGACCGGATACCGGCACCCGGTGGCCCTTGGCATACATACATTGCACATAGGCATTGTCGTAACCTTGTTGGGTGGCATAGCCGGAGCGTCTTGATTCGCCACTGCCGACGATAGTACCTGCAACCAAACCGGTGCCTGCGCCGATTGCGGCTCCGCCGCCTCCACCAATAGCGGCACCGGCGGCCGCTCCCACTGCCGTGCCGACTGCGGCACTGCCGATTTGGCTATCGGTGCTGGCCTGATTCGGCGTAGCGCCTACTTGCCCTGCCGCGTATTGCTGGCATTGGTAGTCGTCCTGGCGAAATTGTTCGAATGATAAGCCGGTGCCGGGCAGCGCCATCACACTCGGGCCCGAAGGCATATGGGCGCAGCCGCTCAAGGCCAGTGCCATGCAGATTCCAGCCAATTGGAGGTTAGTGCTCATGTTTGCGATCTCCTGTTAATTTTGCGGCGTCGGCTCAACTTGTTGCCAACCAGTCGCACAGTCTTTTACGTAAGGATAGTAACCGGCTGGATCGGTACAGTAATACCAGTAGCCTTCGGCTAAGGGGCTGTTCTGGGGTTGGCTGCGCTCGCGTTCGATATAGACCGGGGGTTGCACCGGTACCGTGATGATTTCCCGCGGGTAATACCGATAAGCCGGGTAGTAAGGATAGGACGGGTAAAACGGTCGGGGATAGAGTGGAGCGCCGAAGTAGAAGCCGAAGCCAGGATGAAAATGGCCGCCAAAATGTCCACCGCCGTGATGGTGTGGGCCGGCGTCGGCATGAAAAGTTGCTGCCGCCAATAAAACCGCCAGCGCGACGGTAATCCGGTGTTTTAATTTCAGCATATGTACCTCTAATTTGTTTGTCGCGTTGGAAACGGGATCTCGATCGCCACGCTTAAACCGCCTTGCAGCCGGTTGCTAGCGCTGATGCTGCCGCCATGCGCCTCGACGGCTCGATGCGCGATGGTGAGTCCCAGGCCGGTGCTGTGCGGTTTTTGTGCTTGTCCGCTACGGAAAAACGGCTGAAAAATGGCCGTCAAATCCTGATCGGGTACCCCAGGGCCGTCATCGTCCACCCGAATTCTTAAGTGACGATTAGCGCTATCAAAATCGGCGGCAATGCATACCGTACCGTCGGCTTGACAGTGCTGCACGGCGTTACGCAGCACGTTTTCGATAGCGCGATGTAATAGTTCGCCTTGGCATTCGACCTCCACGTCAACATCGCCGAGATACCTCAGTTCGATATGTTTCGGTTCTGCTTCGAAACGCACATCGGCGACAATGTCGGCCAGTAGGTCGTCGAGATTGATTGCATCCAGTTTTCCTGGCGCAACGCCCGCTTCCAGCTTAGATAGCATCAATAGTTCGCCGACCAAATCGCTGATGCGTTGCGATTCCCGTTCGATGCGTTCCAGCGTGGCCGGCAATTTTTCCGGTTGTTGTTGGGCTAGGCCGATAGCGGCTTGGATACGCGCCAACGGCGAGCGAAGTTCGTGGGATACATCGTGCAGCAGACGTTGCTGAGCATTGATTAGCGAGCAGATTTGTTGCGCCATATGGTCAAAGTCACGACCCAGGTCCGCCAATTCGTCGCTCCGTCTACCCATTGCATTGCCGATGCGGGTATTTAGCCGGCCTTGAGCTACAGCGCTTAAAGCGTCGCGCAGGCTGCGAATGGGTTTGGCGAAATACCAGGCCAACAGTCCGCTGAACAGCAGGCTAGCCAAGCTGCCGGAGATTATCGGTAAAATCGGCGTGGGCGGCTCGCGGTGCGGGCGAGGGCCGTGCTCTTCCAGGTTAGCGCTCGACGGGGGTGGCCGGTCTCCAAAAAGGGGGCCGTCGAAGCCAAATGCAGGCAGTTCGGGGTTGCCCGGAAATGACGGCCTGAACAGGCTGCCAAAACCGTGTTCCGGCAAGGGTACGAAAAGTAGATAACGATGGCCGTCGTCGGCCGCAATCATTTGTATGGCATCCGGGTAGGCGTTTTTTCGCTGTAAGGCTCTGGCCTGCTGCAATACCTCTGTCGCTAAGGGTCTGCCCAGTAATTCCCGATCCGTATCGTCTACTGCGTATATCGGTGGAAAACGGGTGTTTTGCAAGGTCTGAATAAAATCGTGCAAGCCCTTGACGCCGCCATGCGGCATGGTGCTGGCGGCCAGCTTGACTAGCGAAGCGCGTCTGACATCGACGACATCGGCTGGTTTGGCCGACAGGTTTTGCTGCGCGGAGTGTCTTAGCCAGACGGCGGTACCGACACCGATGCCTGCGGTCAATAGAGCCAGCCAGAAAGCAAAGAAAAACTTCCAAAACAATCTGCCCATCTTATACCTTGATCATCTGGTAGCCTTGGCCGCGCACGGTTTGAATGTAAGAATGGCCGTCCGGTTGGTTGCCGAGTTTCTGGCGGATGCTGCTCATATGGACGTCAATGCTACGGTCGAAACGCGCCAGAGGCCTGCCCAGGGCTTTTTCGGAGAGCTCGTTTTTGCTGACGACCCGGCCCACCTGACTGGCCAAAGTTTCCAGTAAATTGAACTCGGTGCTGGTTAGGTCCAGGTCTTGCTCAAACCAGGTGGCTTTGCGTTTTTCCGGCCACAGTTTCAACGGCCCGGCCACAATCGGTCCTGATGACAAACTGGCGGCGGGCTGGGTTCGGCGCAAAATCGCCCGAATTCTGGCAACCAGTTCTCTGGGCGTGCAGGGCTTGGGGACGTAATCGTCGGCGCCGGATTCCATGCCAATGATGCGGTCCACGTCATCGCCCTTGGCGGTAAACATCAGTATCGGAACCCTGCTTTCCAGGCGGATGCGCGTCAATATCTCGGTGCCTTTGATATCCGGCAGCATGATGTCCAAAATGACTAATTGATATTCGCCGGATAGGGCATGTTGCAGTCCGGATGCGCCGGTATGGCTGACGTCCACATTAAAACCTTCCTGCGTTAGATACTCTCGGAATAATCCCGCCAGTTCGACGTCGTCATCGATAATTAACACTTTATGCATGGTTCTCGCTCGTTGGCTGTGTGTTCATCATCATAGCCGCGGCTTCTTTAGACAACCAGCGGGGTTTACCTGATTTTACACGGCACTAACAGCACTTAACCTCTGATTTGAAATACTGGCTACGACGAAATTGAACAGGTTTTGTCCTTGGATTTATCATCGTTTTGTGGAGAGTGTTATGAAAAAATTAGTGTTAGTGCTTGGCTTGTTACCCCTAACTGCAATGGCTGAGCCGCCGCACGGCGGGCACCATGGCGGCGGCAAACCGCCGATACATAGGTTTGGCGAAGCGGACGGCGAGCAACATTTGCCGAGATTTTTAAAAAATCTTGATCTCAGCGAAAAGCAGGAAGCGGATATCAAGAATTTAATGAAAACCCGAATTGGTGACGGCCAGGCCCGATTTAAAGACGAGCATGCGCTACGAGCCGAATTGCACGCTTTGAGCTTTTCCGCGGATTACAATGAGGAACAGGCCAAAGCGTTGCTTGAGAAATCCGCAGCGATGCATCAGCAGATGGCCTTGGAAAAATCCAAGCTCGATCATGAGGTGTTTATGTTGTTAACGGCGGCGCAGCAAGAAAAACTGCAAGCCGAAATCGGCAAATTCGAACATTGACTGAACCTGTTGTCCTTACACAGCCCGGTGCAGTGGCTGCTGGCGCCCGGCCAATCCGGATAAGGCGGAATTGGCAATAAATACAGCGCCTTTGTGAAACAGCGGAATCTCGGTGACGCACCAAGTTAGAAAATTGTTAATGACCAAACAGCCATAATTTCGTAAAATCACCTAAGTTTTTATCTATCAGGAACGGGATGAATCGCAAGATTTATCCCGTTTTCTACATCTAAGGTGGCCAATCTTGAACAAACCTGCATTACTGGTACTAGAAGACGGGACGGTGTTTCACGGCATTTCGATAGGTGCCGACGGCTGTTCCGTGGGAGAAGTGGTTTTTAACACGGCACTGACCGGCTATCAGGAAATTCTCAGCGATCCGTCGTACGCACGGCAAATCGTCACATTGACTTATCCGCACATCGGCAATGTCGGTACTAATCCTGAAGACGACGAATCTGTCAAAGTGTTTGCCAGCGGCCTGGTGATACGGGATTTGCCTTTGCTGGCCAGCAGCTGGCGTAACGCGAAAACCCTGCCCGAATATTTGCGCGAGCACAACGTGGTGGCGATTGCCGACATCGACACCCGCAAATTAACCCGCTTGTTACGCGACAAAGGCGCGCAACGCGGTTGCATCATGGCCGGCGAATCCGTTGATTTAGACGCTGCGAAACAGGCCATCGAAGGCTTCCCAGGCCTGAAAGGCATGGATCTGGCGAAGGAAGTGACTACCGCGCAAGCCTATGTCTGGACCGAAAACGTCTGGAAGCTGGGCGAAGGTCATCAACAAGCGCCTGATTTGACCAAGCATGTAGTGGCTTACGATTTCGGTATCAAGCGCAATATCCTGCGTTTGTTGGCCAACCGCGGCTGCAAGGTCACGGTCGTTCCGGCCAAAACGCCCGCCGCCGAAGTGTTATCAATGAATCCTGACGGTGTTTTCCTATCCAATGGCCCCGGCGATCCGGAGCCTTGCACCTATGCCATCGAAGCGATCAAAACCATCCTGGATAAAAAAGTGCCGGTGTTCGGTATTTGTTTGGGCCATCAGTTATTGGCTTTAGCCAGCGGCGCGAAAACCGAGAAAATGAAATTCGGCCATCACGGTGCCAACCATCCGGTGCAAGAACTGGCAACCGGCCGGGTGATGATCAGCAGCCAAAACCACGGTTTTGCCGCCAGCGCCGACTCTTTGCCCGCCAATCTGAAAGCGACCTATGTGTCGCTGTTCGACGGTAGTCTGCAAGGTATCGCCCGCACCGACGTGCCGGCCTTCAGCTTTCAGGGGCATCCGGAAGCCAGTCCCGGCCCGCAAGATGTCGAGTCCTTGTTCGACGATTTCATCGATTTGATGAACCAGCCTCGTTCCGCTTAAGTTTTATACAGAGTGATATGCCAAAAAGAACCGACATAAAATCGATTTTATTACTGGGCGCAGGACCGATTGTCATCGGTCAGGCTTGCGAGTTCGACTATTCCGGCACCCAGGCTTGCAAAGCGCTACGGGAAGAGGGATACCGGGTGATTCTGGTCAACTCCAATCCGGCGACGATCATGACCGACCCGGATATGGCCGATGCAATTTACATCGAGCCTATCGACTGGCAGACCGTTGAGAAAATCATCGAAAAAGAACGTCCCGACGCCATCCTGCCGACGATGGGCGGCCAGACCGCGCTGAACTGCGCGTTGGCGTTGGACAAACACGGCGTATTGGCGAAATACGGCGTGGAAATGATAGGCGCGACCAAAGAAGCGATTAATATGGCCGAGGATCGTGCACTGTTCAATGAAGCGATGGCGCGCATTGGTTTGGAAGTGTCCAGAGCCAAAGTCGCACACAGCATGGAAGAAGCGTTTGCCGCACAGGAAGAAGTGGGATACCCCACCGTGATTCGCCCCTCGTTCACGATGGGCGGCAGCGGCGGCGGTATTGCCTATAACCGCGAAGAGTTCATCGAGATTTGCGAGCGCGGCCTGTATTTGTCGCCGACCAGCGAGCTATTGATCGAAGAATCCATTTTGGGCTGGAAAGAGTTTGAAATGGAAGTGGTGCGGGATTCCAAAGACAATTGCATCATTATCTGCTCGATCGAAAATTTCGATCCTATGGGCGTGCACACCGGCGATTCGATCACCGTAGCCCCGGCGCAAACTCTGACCGACAAGGAATATCAAATTCTGCGTAACGCTTCCTTGGCGGTATTGCGGGAAATCGGCGTGGATACCGGCGGTTCCAACGTACAGTTTGCCATCAATCCCGACACCGGCCGCTTGATTGTCATCGAAATGAACCCCAGGGTGTCGCGTTCATCGGCGCTGGCCTCTAAAGCCACTGGTTTTCCAATTGCCAAAGTCGCGGCCAAATTGGCTGTGGGCTATACGCTGGATGAATTGCGTAACGAAATTACCGGCGGCGCTACGCCTGCGTCGTTCGAGCCGTCCATCGATTACGTGGTTACCAAGGTGCCGCGCTTTGCCTTCGAAAAATTCCCGCAAGCTAATGACAGGCTGACCACGCAAATGAAGTCGGTCGGCGAGGTGATGGCGATTGGCCGCACCTTCCAGGAATCTTTGCAAAAAGCTTTGCGTGGCTTGGAAGTGGGTGTCGATGGTCTGGATGAAATTGCCGATTTGAACGATGCTAATAGCGAAGACACCATTCTCAAAGAACTACGCTATCCCGGCCCGCAACGCCTCTGGTATTTGGCGGATGCATTCCGTAGTGGTTTGAGTTTTGCGGATATTCATCAGGCGTCGAAAATTGATCCGTGGTTTCTGGCGCAAGTCGAGGATCTGATTAATACCGAAAAAACCTTGTCCACCAAAACCCTGGCGACCCTGGAGCCGGGCGAGTTGTTGCGGCTGAAGCGTAAAGGCTTCTCTGATAGACGCCTCGCGAAACTGTTGGAAACCAAGGAATCGGAAGTGCGTAGCGTCCGCCACAAAAAAGGCGTGCGCCCGGTATACAAGCGCATCGATTCTTGCGCGGCGGAGTTTGCTTCCGATACGGCTTATCTGTATTCGACTTACGAACAGGAATGCGAGGCTAATCCGTCCGACAAGGAAAAAATCATCATCCTTGGCGGTGGCCCGAACCGGATCGGTCAGGGTATAGAGTTCGATTACTGCTGCGTACATGCGGCCTTGGCGTTGCGCGAAGATGGTTACGAAACCATCATGGTCAACTGTAACCCGGAAACCGTTTCTACCGACTTCGATACGTCCGACCGTTTGTACTTCGAGCCTTTGACGCTGGAAGATGTGTTGGAAATTATCGAATTGGAAAAACCCAAAGGCGTCATCGTCCAGTACGGCGGGCAAACACCGTTGAAACTGGCTAGGGCCTTGGAAGCTGCTGGTGCGCCGATTATCGGCACTTCGCCGGACTCTATCGACTTGGCTGAAGATCGCGAGCGTTTTCAGAAATTGCTGGAGCGTTTGAATCTGTTGCAACCACCCAATGCCACTGCACGTTCGGTCGAGCAAGCCGTTAATTCGGCTCGCGAACTCGGTTATCCCTTGGTCGTGCGCCCATCCTATGTGTTGGGTGGTCGGGCGATGGAGATCGTGTTCAACGAAGAAGGGCTGCGCCGCTACATGAAAGAAGCGGTCAGCGTTTCCAACGATTCGCCCGTATTGCTGGATAGATTTCTGGACGATGCGGTGGAAATGGACGTTGATGCGATTTACGACGGCGAGACAGTGCTGATTGGTGGCTTGATGGAACATATCGAGCAAGCCGGTGTGCATTCCGGTGACTCTGCGTGTTCGTTGCCGCCTTATGACTTGCCGGCACATATGCAGGATCAGCTGCGTGCACAAGTCGCGAAAATGGCCGAAGCGCTGGGTGTACGCGGTCTGATGAATACTCAGTTTGCGATTCAAGGCGAAACCATCTATGTACTGGAAGTCAATCCGCGGGCCTCGCGAACCGCGCCGTTTGTCTCCAAAGCCACCGGTTATCCGCTGGCGAAAATCGCCGCGCGGGTGATGGTCGGTAAATCCTTGCAAGAGCAGGGCATTACCGAAGAGCGTATTCCCGAATATTTCTCGGTGAAAGAGGCGGTGTTCCCGTTCATTAAGTTCCCCGGCGTTGATCCGCTGTTGGGACCAGAAATGAAATCGACCGGTGAAGTCATGGGCGTCGGTAAGACCTTCGGCGAAGCGTTTGCCAAATCGCAACGCGCGTGTGGTGTGGATTTGAGTCACAGCGGCAAGGTGTTGATCAGTATCCGTGATGCCGACAAACCTAAGCTGCCGGAACTGGCCAAAATGCTGATCGACAAAAATTACGAGATTGTGGCCACTCGCGGTACTGCCAAGGTATTGAAAGAAGCCGGTATTCCTTGCAAGGAAATCTTCAAGGTCAACGAAGGTCGGCCCAATACCGTGGACATGATTAAAAACGGCGAAGTGCAATTAATCGTAAATACCACCGAGGGTGTTAAAGCCGTGGCTGATTCGTTTACCATGCGCCGCGAAGCCTTGCAGCGCAAGGTAACCTATTACACGACGATGGCGGGTGCGCGTGCGGCTTGTTATGCCTTGGGCGAACTCGATGCCGGCGACGTGAATTGCCTGCAAGACTTGCATAAGACATTTTAACGGATGAATTTGAATTCAAGAGGGGAGCAGTAAATGCAAAAATTTCCACTGACAGTGGTGGGTGCCAATAAATTGCGCGCCGAATTGGAAGAACTTAAAACTGTGGTTAGACCGCGCATCATTCAGGCCATCTCTGAGGCGCGCGCACACGGCGATTTAAAAGAAAATGCCGAGTACCACGCGGCGCGCGAACAGCAAAGCTTTGCCGAAGGCCGCATCGCTGAAATCGAAGGCAAGTTATCCAACGCCAATATCATTGATGTGACAAAAACCGAAGCCAACGGCAAGGTCGTGTTCGGGGCGACAGTGGAAATCGAAGATCTCGATTCCGGCAAGACAGTGACCTATCAGATCGTCGGCGAAGACGAAGCCAACATCAAGGAAGGCCGCATTTCGGTGGGTTCGCCGATTGCCAGGGCATTAATCGGCAAGGAAGTTGAAGACGTGGTGACGGTAAAAGCGCCGGGCGGCAATATCGAATACGAGATTCTCTCGGTCCAATATATTTAAGTCGATTGGTAATGGGGAGGAGGCATGCCTCCCCATTGAGTTTATTTCTTGGGGTTCAAACGATAAATAACGGCTATTTGACCAATAGATTGCACCAGTTCCGCCTTGGTTTGCGCGCAGATTTGTTCTCTAATAGCCGCACGCTCGTCTCTTTCTGCGCGAATTTTGACTTTGATCAGCTCGTGAGCGTCCAACGCTACATTAATTTCTTTGATAACTGCTTCGGTCAAGCCTGCCTGGCCGATAATCACCACCGGATTGAGCGGGTGAGCTTCAGCTTTCAGCTTTTTCTTTTGAATAGGATTCACTCTGTTTCCTTAAACTTTAAAAACCCAGCAATTTTACACGAATAGAAAATATGGCACGCAGCAAAAGTAGCCAGCAGTGGATGCAGGAACATTTCCAAGACGAGTATGTCAAGAAAGCGCAGGCCATGGGCTACCGCTCTCGTGCCGTGTTCAAGCTGATAGAAATCCAAGAAAAAGACAAAATCATAAAACCTGGTATTAATATAGTTGACCTGGGCGCTGCACCAGGTGGGTGGTCCGAATATGTCAGCAAAATCGTCGGTAAAAAAAATAAGGTGATTGCGCTGGATTTATTGCCTATCGATCCTATTGATGGCGTCGATTTTATTCAAGGCGATTTCCGGGAAGACGATGTGCTGGAGCAGCTATATAAAGTGCTTGATGGCGAACCGGTTCACTTGTTATTGTCGGATATGGCCCCCAATATGAGTGGTAGTCGGGAAATGGATCAGCCGCGGGCGATTTACTTGGGCGAATTGGCTCTGGATGCCGCGCAACATATATTGGCTAAGGGTGGGACGTTTTTGATCAAGATGTTTCAGGGCGCCGGATTTGATGAATACTATAATCAAGTGCGTCAGCAGTTCAGCAGTGTGGTGATTAGAAAGCCGAAAGCTTCGCGGCCCAGAAGTAACGAAGTGTATATTTTGGCGAAAGGTTTTAAATAAAACTGCGAAAGTCGCCGTTCATAGGGCTATGATGGCGGTGGGATGCGAGTAGTCCTGATACAATTACTCGGTTTTTAAATTTTGAGGCCATTCCAGGCCGGAGCGCGTAACTTGAGCGATATGATTAAAAATTTAATTTTGTGGGTGGTCATCGCCGTAGTGTTGATGGCTGTATTCAACAGTTTCGGGTCGCGGGCGATTCGTAGCGACGCGACTTTTTCGTACTCGCAATTGATCGACGCTGTCAAAGCTGGACAAGTTCAGCAGGTTGCGATCTCCGATAATACTGTCAAAGGCAAAATGGTCTCCGGCGATAAGTTTAAGACTTATATGCCTAACGATCCGCATTTGATCGACGATCTGTTGGCTAATGGTGTGGAAATATCCGTTCAGCCTCCCGAAGAGCCGTCTATGCTGATGCAAATCTTCGTGTCATTTGGTCCGATTTTGTTGCTGATTGCAGTTTGGGTATTCTTCATGCGCCAAATGCAAGGCGGCGGCGTCGGTGGTCGCGGCGGTGCGATGGGCTTTGGTAAAAGTAAGGCACGGATGCTGGATCAGGATCAAAACAAGGTGACGTTTGCCGACGTGGCAGGTTGCGACGAGGCTAAGGAAGAGGTCGAAGAAATGGTCGACTTCCTTAAAGACCCGTCAAAATACCAAAAACTGGGTGGTAAAGTACCGCGCGGTGCCTTGATGGTGGGGCCTCCGGGCACCGGTAAAACTTTGTTGGCCAGAGCGATTGCCGGCGAAGCCAAAGTGCCGTTCTTCACTATTTCCGGTTCGGACTTTGTGGAAATGTTCGTCGGTGTTGGTGCCTCCAGGGTGCGCGACATGTTCGAACAAGCTAAAAAACACGCACCGTGCATTATCTTCATCGACGAGATCGATGCGGTTGGTCGTTCACGTGGTGCCGGTTTGGGCGGTGGCAACGACGAGCGCGAACAAACCTTGAACCAATTGCTGGTTGAAATGGACGGCTTCGAAGGTCACGAAGGTATTATCGTTATCGCCGCAACCAACCGTTCCGACGTGTTGGATAAAGCGTTGTTGCGTCCAGGCCGTTTTGACCGTCAAGTGGTAGTCGGGTTGCCTGACGTGAGGGGCCGGGAACAAATCCTTAATGTGCATTTGAAAAAAGTCCCTGCGGCGGATGACGTCAAAATCAAATATATCGCCCAAGGTACGCCAGGATTTTCCGGTGCTGACTTAGCCAACTTGGTTAACGAAGCGGCCTTGTTTGCCGCGCGCTACAACAAGCGTTTAGTCAGCATGGTGGACTTGGAAAAAGCCAAGGACAAACTGATCATGGGGGCGGAAAGACGTTCCATGGTGATGGACGAGAAAGAAAAGAAAATGACCGCGTATCACGAAGCCGGTCACGCTATCGTCGGCCGCTTGGTGCCTGAGCACGATCCCGTTTACAAAGTCAGCATCATGCCGCGTGGCCGTGCGTTGGGTGTAACCATGTTCTTGCCTGAGCGCGATCAATATAGCGCTAGTAAACGTAAACTCGATAGCATGATTTCCAGCTTGTACGGCGGCCGGATTGCCGAGGAATTGATTTTCGGCTGGGAACAAGTGTCCACCGGTGCTTCCAACGACATCGAACGTGCCACCGAGTTGGCCAGAAACATGGTGACCAAATGGGGTTTGTCGCAACGTCTTGGTCCTTTGGCGTACAGTGAAGAAGAAGGCGAAATTTTCTTGGGCCGCTCTGTCACTCAGCATAAATCTGTGGCTGAAGAAACTTCTCACACTATCGACGAAGAAATCCGGTCTATCATTGACAGAAATTACGAAAGAGCTGAAACGATTCTGAAGGAAAATGAAGATATTCTGCATGCAATGGCAGACGCTTTGATGAAATACGAAACCATCGATAAATATCAGATCGATGATTTGATGGAAAGAAAGCCGGTGAGAGAGCCAAAAGGTTGGGAGGACGATACGCCGTCTTCCAGTGGTGGCATCAAAAATGATCATTGGGATCAAAAAGATACCGACCCATCAATCGGAGGCGCAGCCGAGCAAGGCTGATGCTGTAACGGCAAAAGCGAGAGAGGCTCCGGCCTCTCTTTTTTTTGGGATTTAGTTAAGAGAATTTGAGTATGGCAAAAAAATATTTTGGCACTGACGGTATCCGCGGCAAAGTCGGTGAATACCCCATTACTGCCGACTTCATGCTAAAGCTGGGCTGGGCGACAGGCAGAGTCTTTGCCAAGGAAGGCAGTGGTTTCGTGTTGGTGGGCAAGGACACGCGCATTTCCGGCTATATGTTCGAATCAGCGTTGGAAGCGGGGTTGTCGGCGGCGGGTGTGGATACCCGTTTATTGGGGCCTATGCCCACGCCTGGTATTGCCTATTTGACTCGTACTTTAAGAGCGAAAGCCGGCATTGTCATCAGTGCTTCTCACAATCCTTACTATGACAACGGTATCAAGTTTTTCTCGGTGGACGGCGCCAAATTGCCGGATGACGTAGAGCATCAGATCGAACAATATTTGGATGCGCCGATGACTACGGTGGAATCGGCAAAGCTGGGTAAAGCCAAACGGGTCAGCGATGCGGCCGGGCGTTACATTGAGTTTTGCAAGGCAACCGTGCCGCCGCATTTGGATTTTAAAGGCATGCGGATTGTTATCGATTGTGCCAACGGTGCGACGTACCACATCGCACCGCATGTTTTCAGCGAAGTGGGAGCCGAAGTTGTCACCATCGGTGCCGACCCGGACGGTTTGAACATCAACGACGAATGCGGTGCTACCAAGCCGGAAAATCTGGCTGCCAAAGTGCTGGAATTCCGCGCCGATCTGGGAATAGCGCTGGATGGCGACGGCGACCGGATTATCATGGTCGATCACAAAGGTGAAATTGTCGATGGCGACGAGTTGATTTACATCATTGCCAAATCACGTTTGGAAGAAGGCAAATTGTTCGGGCCCGTGATTGGTACACTGATGTCAAACCTTGGCATGGAGCATGCGCTGAAAGCCGTCGGCGTGCCTCTGCTGCGCGCCAAAGTAGGCGACCGCTATGTGATGGAAATGTTATCTGAGCACAAAGGTATGCTCGGTGGCGAAGGCTCCGGACATATTATCTGTCTGGATAAAACCACCACGGGCGACGGTATTGTTTCCGCCTTACAAGTGTTGGCGGAAATGCAACGTACTGGCAAAAGCCTGAACGAGCTTAAATCCGGTATGAGCAAATACCCGCAAGTGCTGATTAACGTCAAAACCGATAAAAAAGTCAAAATCGAAGAGATCGACAGCATCAAAAAAGCCGTGGACGCAGTAGAGAAAAAACTGGGTGAACGAGGTAGAGTGTTGCTGCGATCCTCCGGTACCGAGCCATTGATCCGAGTGATGGTGGAAGGTGTAGATCAAGACGAGGTGGTCAAGTTTGCCAACCAACTGGCCGCCGATGTCAAGAAAGCTATTCCGGCTTGAACTAAAAGGCTTAACTCGATATTATATGCGGTCTTATTTAGCTCGGAGGATGTAATGCGTCGGTCTTTGATTATGGGTAACTGGAAAATGAACGGCTCTCGGGAAGATGGGCAAAAACTTGCTCAAGCTTTGGCTGATGGTCTAGGTGACGTTCAGCAGGAAGTCGCGGTTTGCGTTCCTTTCGTCTATTTGTCAGATATTCGTAGCGTATTGGCTGCATCCCCCATCGCATTGGGCGCACAAAACGTAGCCGACCAAGCTTCCGGTGCTTATACCGGTGAAGTGTCTGCGGCAATGCTGAGCGAAGTCGGTTGCAAATATGCCTTAGTCGGCCATTCCGAGCGTCGCAGCTACTACGGCGATACCAACGAGTCGGTTGCCAAACGTTTTTGCCAAGCCTTGAGCAAAGGTGTGGTGCCCGTGCTGTGCGTTGGCGAAACACTGGAAGAGCGTGAACAAGACAGAACCTTCCAAGTCGTTGACGAGCAATTGGACGCAGTGATTGCCGCCGCGGGCATCGAAGCGTTCGAAACAGCTGTCATCGCTTACGAACCTGTTTGGGCTATCGGCACCGGCAAAGTGGCGACCGACGAGCAAGCGCAAGAAGTACACAAGTACATTCGCCAACGGATTGCCGATAGAAATCCGGTAATCGCGGAAAAAGTACAAATTTTATACGGCGGTAGCGTCAAGCCAGATAACGCAAAAGGCTTGTTTGCGATGCCGGACATTGATGGTGGTTTGGTTGGGGGCGCATCGCTAGATGCAAAAGGCTTCCTGCAGATTTGCCATTCGGTTTAGTCTCATCCGATTAAGGTCTTTATGTTGTACCAAATTATAATAATTATTCACATCTTCCTGGGTATAGGCATCGTTGGCTTGGTCCTGATGCAACAAGGAAAAGGCGCGGATGCCGGCGCGACTTTTGGCGGTGGCGCATCCGGTTCAGTATTCGGCGCTCAAGGTTCTGCTTCATTTTTGTCCAGAACCACGGCTATTTTCGCCACCTTGTTTTTTATTACCAGCTTAGGCTTGGCCGTCTTAAGCGGCTATCAAGGTAAAAAAACCGACGTCATATTGGATTCGACACCTGCTGCTGAACCCGTTAAGTCTGATGTACCGTTAACGCAAGGCATGCCGGCAGACGGCAGCTTGCCGATCCAGGATGCGACTTTGCCTGCAGCGCCGGCTATCAAAGAAGTCGAAAAGCCAGCGGCAAAATAAGTTAGCAACAAATAAAGCCGACGTGGTGAAATTGGTAGACACGCCATCTTGAGGGGGTGGTGACGCAAGTCGTGGCGGTTCAAGTCCGCCCGTCGGTACCATTTGAGAATGCACGGAAGTGCAAAGAAGTGCAAAAACCCGCGAATCTTCTGGGCTCGCGGGTTTTTTATTGTGCAAAGAAATGCAACGAAATGCAGGGGCATGCAAGCAAAAGTGTGTCCTTCATTGTGTCCTTTCATATAATGACCATCAGAAGGACACACTCGAGGACACAATATGGCCTTAAACATCAATAAAGATACTGTCTACAGGGCGGCCAAGCCGAAAGATAAAGACTACTTCATAAACGATGGCGGCGGGCTCAATCTGGTTGTCGGTAAAAACGGCACTAAGATATGGAAGTTCATTTTTACCTTTGAGGGGAAGCGGAAAAAACTCTCATTTGGCGTCTATCCGGACACGACCCTAGAAAGCGCCAGGCGCAAGGCCGAAGAAGCCAGGCAGCAAATTGCAGATGGTTTAGACCCCAGCGCGGGAAGAAAGGAAATCAAAGCAGCCCGACAGCTAGCCGAAACCAACGAAGATCGGGTGAATGCCGGGCTTCCGATAATAGACAGCTTCGCAGACGTAACCCGCCAATGGTTGCACTCTATTTCACACCTAACCAGCCAAACCACCCACACCAAGAAAACCAGCCGTATTGAGCGCCTAGCGTTTCCGGTCCTAGGTGACAAGCCCATCAAAGAAATCAAATCATCTGACGTACTGGAGGCACTAAAACCGCTAATCCAGATAAACAAGCTCGAAACCGCTCACCGCCTACATGCCGAAATCAGCTCGATATTTGCCTACGCCATCGTGCACAACTACACCGACTACGATCCGGCACAACCCGTCGCCAAACAGATACCCGCGCAAAAGGTAAAACACCGAGCGGCGATCATCGATCCCAAACAAGTCGCGCAGCTGCTCCGGGATATAAGCAATTATCAGGGCACTTTTGTTGTGCAATCTGCGTTTAGGCTGTCGCCCCTGGTGTTTCAACGGCCCGGCGAAATTAGGCAAATGCTCTGGGCGGATGTCGATTTAACCGCCAAAGAATGGCGTCCTTACATTTCCAAAACTGATTTTCACCACATTGTGCCGCTATCCACGCAGGCCATTGCCATACTGGAGGGCGTTCAACCGCTAACCGGCGCCGGTCAATACGTTTTCCCCTCCAGTCGGGGCGATGGCCGGCCCATGTCGGATAACACCATCCGGACGGCGCTTAAGTCTCTTGGCTACGAAAGTGATGTGATGACTGCGCACGGCTTTAGAACGACCGCATCAACGCTGCTCAATGAACAGGGATGGAGTCCGGATGCGATAGAGCGGCAACTAGCCCACGCGCCGCGCGACCAAGTCCGCGCGGCCTACAATCGGGCGCAATACCTGGAAGAACGCCGGCGGATGATGCAGAGCTGGGCTGATTACTTGGATGGACTCAAAGCCGACGCTCAGATCATACCGTTTCAACGCCAGGCATAAGTAGATTAGGTTGAGTTTCCTGGCAGTAGTGCTGCGCGCTCTTCCTTGCTGAGGTGGTTTAAAAGATTCTGAGCTAATTGCTCGGTAGATTTTGCCGGTGGGTTAATCCAGCGCGTGAATGATTTTGTGAGTACAAACCTTGCCTGGCATAGCGGGTTTTTGCATTCGCAATACAAGTCGACAACGGTTTTACTTTCGGTGAGGTTGTTGCGGGAAGTGATCCGCGCTTTTTCTTGGCAATTCGGGCAATAAACGGACATGGCGGCCTGTTCCTGGATCGAAAGCGGCATTATGCCTTGTCATCCAGCAATATTGGACCCTTGCGGCGGTTTTTGATTATGATGCATTCAACCGGATAGCCTGGCCAGGCAACAAGTGGGATTCGTCCCCCATTTCCGGTTAACCCTTTCGGACGGATTTCACTTGGACGGAGTGAATATGAGTTCAAACAAGCCAGATACTAGCTGGTTCGATTTAAAAAATTATGATGCACTAAAATCCATGCCTATTGAGGGATGGATTAGCGTTATCGAGAACAGAGTAATTGCATATAACGACGAATATAATATATTCAGAAGACGTTTTGTTAATACAATTAAATATAGTCCGATAATAGACGACTCAAATAGAACTGCGTGGGGATTTGAAAATTTAGTCAAATCAAAAGGCTTTCAAAGAAATTTCTCAACAGGATCGGTGAACAGTCTATCTGTTTATGACATGTGGCTTATAAGCAAAGATTTGAATGAATCATCAAGCTCTAAAATGTTAGAGTTGAATGAATCATGTTTACTTAGGAACGATTCGGAATGTGGACGTGATACAGCTGATATTTCATTTTAACCTTATGAAATAGCAACGAAAAATGCGTTCAGAGATGATATGAAGCTAATCCATACGGCGAATGTATCTGTAAATATGTTCGCAACTGATGAGCAAATAAAGCGAGATTTTGATGTATGGCTAAAGGGTTAAAGAAAGTATATTAATTACGAAAGTAATAAAGCGAAATACAATGAATCCAAAGATAAAAAATGCAATAAAACTTATACGCAAGTCAACTTTGATCAATGGATTCTGCATCGTGTTATCCCATACATTGACCTATGCATAGTTGAAAAATATGAAAAGATTAAATACGGTGAAAATAAATTGATTGATCTACTATTTCACGATTTTGTTTCTTTAAAAAACTATAATGGTGATTTAAAAGGGAAATTGAGAAAAACACGTGAAGTTAAAACATCATTATTGGAAAGCCATATGCATAGAACTCTATCCGCTCAAGTGCTAACTGAAAAACTCGCAAGGCGGTAATCAAAAACGACCCCGGTTACCTCGCCGCATAAAAATTGTCAAGGATCATTTTTTCAGTAATTTCATACCCTGTAATCATCAGCCGAACGCCTTAGGATTCCTCCGAACGATTTAAATAATCAATCGAGGGAAACCCATGCAACAAGCATCAACCGCCGACCAAATCGGCACCAAAAAGCGAAATAAAACAACATACGTTCCAAAGCAATTGCCAGAGGATCCAGACGCGCTAGTTCGGTTACCGTCGATCCTGGCTGTATCGGGCATGTCCAGAACCACATTTCTTGACGGTATCAAATCAAAAAAATTCCCGCCCGGGCGGCTTTTGTCGCCACGATGCCGCGCATGGACCGTGCAAGAAGTAAGGGAGATGTTGGCCAAGCTAAAAATCGGATGTGCGGCATGAACGGTATGCAAAACCTTACCTTCATGATTTCACTGTTGGACCGGGTTACCTCCTGAGCGTGAGCAACACCGCATCGTCGCCAAAGTCGATGAGTTGATGGCGCTGTGCGACCAACTGGAAACCCAGCATAACAACGCCGCCGAAGCCCACGAAAAACTGGTCAGCCATTTGCTCGGCACGCTCACTTCCACAACCGTTCGTCCTGAGCTTGGCGAAGGACAATCAGCAAAAGATTCCGATCATGCTTCGACAAGCTCAGCATTTATGCCCTATAGGGTACGAACGGAATCTTTCGCCGAAAACTGGCAGCGCATCGCCGCGCATTTCAACACCTTGTTCACCACCGAAGCCAGCATCGATGCCCTCAAGCAAACCCTGCTGCAACTGGCGGTAATGGGCAAGCTGGTGCCGCAAGACCCAAGCGACGAACCAGCCAGCGAGCTGCTCAAGCGCATCCTGGCTGAAAAAGCTAAGTTGATTGCGGAAGGGAAGGTCAAAAAAGATAAACCGCTGCCACCGATTGCTGAAGATGAAAAGCCATTTAGGCTCCCTCAAAGTTGGGGTTGGGTCAGGCTGGGAGATTTAATGCCTGAATTTCAAAATGGTGTATCGAGACGCGGTGATACTCACGGGCATTCGGTTGTCGTTTTGCGCTTAGCCGACATTAAAGATCGTTGTATTTCATTCGATGAACCTCGGGAGCTATTAATATCGCCAAACATGATCAATAAATATCGTTTATCTAAGGATTTCGCCAAAAATAACTTCCCTGTATTGATACTGTCCCTAACTGGATTTGTAATGGAGAATACAACGACTTGAACCGTGGAAGATGAAAAAGTGACTGGCTACGAACCCGCGAT